>NZ_LR698963.1:1648357-2013046 GCF_902381725.1 Dermabacter jinjuensis
AGTCGCCGGCTCTAGACCCGAAGCGAAGTGATCTATCCATGGGCAGTGTGAAGCGCGGGTAAGACCGTGTGGAGGCGCGAACCCACTTCAGTTGAAAATGGAGGGGATGACCTGTGGATAGGGGTGAAAGGCCAATCAAACTTCGTGATAGCTGGTTCTCCCCGAAATGCATTTAGGTGCAGCGTTGCGTGTTTCGTGCTGGAGGTAGAGCACTGGATAGGCGATGGGCCCCACCGGGTTACTGACCTTAGCCAAACTCCGAATGCCGGTACGTGAGAGCGTAGCAGTGAGACTGTGGGGGATAAGCTTCATGGTCGAGAGGGAAACAGCCCAGAACATCAGCTAAGGCCCCTAAGCGTGTGCTAAGTGGGAAAGGATGTGGAGTTGCTGAGACAACCAGGAGGTTGGCTTAGAAGCAGCCACCCTTGAAAGAGTGCGTAATAGCTCACTGGTCAAGTGATTCTGCGCCGATAATGTAGCGGGGCTCAAGTACACCGCCGAAGCTGTGTCACTCCATTTTGTGTGGGGTGGGTAGGGGAGCGTCGTGTGGCCGGTGAAGCTGCGGGGGAACCCAGTGGTGGAGGCTATGCGAGTGAGAATGCAGGCATGAGTAGCGAAAGACGGGTGAGAAACCCGTCCTCCGAATGATCAAGGGTTCCGGGGCTAGGTTAATCCGCCCCGGGTTAGTCGGGACCTAAGGCGAGGCCGACAGGCGTAGTCGATGGATAACGGGTTGATATTCCCGTACCGATAGTGTGAGGACCCATACCGAGGCGTGTGATGCTAACCACCCGAGCTGCTGCTTCCTTCCCTTTGGGTTGGTTGTTGGTGGTGAGGCTGGGAACCAAGTGCGTAGTAGGTCAGCGTGTGGGATGACGCAGTGAGGTAGCTTCCGCGGGGTAATGGTTGTCCCCGTTCAAGCGAGCAGCCCGAGTGCGAGTAATGTTGTGCTCTTGTGGGTGAGTCGTGATGAGGACCCTTTATTGGGGTAGGTGGGTGATCCTGGACTGCCGAGAAAAGTTCCGGCGTGACGAGCACTATTGCCCGTACCCTAAACCGACTCAGGTGATCAGGTAGAGAATACTAAGGAGTTCGAGAGAATCGTGGTTAAGGAACTCGGCAAAATGCCCCCGTAACTTCGGGAGAAGGGGGGCCTGAGGTGTGAGAGCACTGATGGCCGCAGAGACCAGGGAGAAGCGACTGTTTACTAAAAACACAGGTCCGTGCGAAGACGTAAGTCGCTGTATACGGACTGACGCCTGCCCGGTGCTGGAAGGTTAAGAGGACTGGTTAGCCCCTTGTGGGCGAAGCTGAGAATTTAAGCCCCAGTAAACGGCGGTGGTAACTATAACCATCCTAAGGTAGCGAAATTCCTTGTCGGGTAAGTTCCGACCTGCACGAATGGCGTAACGACTTCTCCACTGTCTCAACCGCGAACTCGGCGAAATTGCATTACGAGTAAAGATGCTCGTTACGCGCAGCAGGACGGAAAGACCCCGGGACCTTTACTATAGTTTGGTATTGGTGTTCGGAACGGCTTGTGTAGGATAGGTGGGAGACTGAGAAGCTGGCACGCTAGTGTTGGTGGAGTCGTTGGTGAAATACCACTCTGGTCGTTTTGGATTCCTCACTTCGAACCATGATCTGGTTCAGGGACAGTGCCTGATGGGTAGTTTAACTGGGGCGGTTGCCTCCTAAAGAGTAACGGAGGCGCTCAAAGGTTCCCTCAGCCTGGTTGGCAATCAGGTGTTGAGTGTAAGTGCACAAGGGAGCTTGACTGCGAGACAGACATGTCGGGCAGGAGCGAAAGCTGGAACTAGTGACCCGGCACCTCATTGTGGAATGGGTGTCGCTCAACGGATAAAAGGTACCCCGGGGATAACAGGCTGATCTTGCCCAAGAGCTCATATCGACGGCATGGTTTGGCACCTCGATGTCGGCTCGTCGCATCCTGGGGCTGGAGTTGGTCCCAAGGGTTAGGCTGTTCGCCTATTAAAGCGGTACGCGAGCTGGGTTTAGAACGTCGTGAGACAGTTCGGTCCCTATCCGCTGCGCGCGTTGGATATTTGAGAAGGCCTGTCCCTAGTACGAGAGGACCGGGATGGACTAACCTCTGGTGTGCCAGTTGTTCTGCCAAGGGCATGGCTGGTTGGCTACGTTGGGAAGGGATAACCGCTGAAAGCATCTAAGCGGGAAGCCTGCTTCGAGATGAGATATCCGTACATTTTTTGTGTGGGAGGTCCCCTGTAGATGACGGGGTTGATAGGCCAGATGTGGAAGCGCGGTAACGTGTGGAGCTGACTGGTACTAATTGGCCGATGACTTACTTGCACTCTTGTTTGCTTTGTTTGTGTGTTCGCGTTCACTGTGTGGTTGACATTCCACACCCCCTGCTTGTTTGTGGGGAGGGTTTTGGTTGTTTCGGTGGTCATAGCGTTGGGGAAACGCCCGGTTCCATTCCGAACCCGGTAGCTAAGCCTAACTGCGCCGATGGTACTGCACTCGGGAGGGTGTGGGAGAGTAGGACGCCGCCGAACTATTCTTTTGTTGGTGTGAGCCCCGGCCTGGTGGTCGGGGCTCACACGTATTTAACGCGGGTGTCTCCCGCATCCACAGCCCGAAATGGGACGGGGACCGGGGCTGCGCGGGTCACCGCGGTCAACAGCGCGCCAGGGCGCGTGAGAAGGGGGCCGGGTGGTCAATGGTTATCACGAAAGCATCTTTTCTTATCGACGCGCGATGTGAACTTGGCCCGAAAACCATTCCATAGTCGAGGCTACGGGGAAGTAGTCCACTAGCGTAGAGCTACGTTGTGTACCGCGATTTGTCGCGGGACCGCCAACGGAGCCTTATTCCTGCGGCCACGTTTACCTTCGTGGCTCGCCCCCTTGGAGGAGTTGCGGATTGTCCGACAACGAGAACTTTGCACCTGACTCGCGTTCCGCGAGCGAAAGCCGCCCCCGTACTCGAGGCGAGTATGGATCGCGAAAGCCGCGCACCGATGCTCGTCGCGGGGAGCGCCGTGCGAGCAAGCGTGGTGATCGTGATTCTTGGGGAGAGCGCGGTCGTGACGGCAAGCGACGCTCATACGGTTCGGATCGACGTTCTCGTGACTCCCGTTCGGGACGCGACGGAGCTTGGAAGAACAACCGGAATGGGCGCGATGGCGGCGACGGCAACTGGCGCGATCGTCGCGAGGGGGATAAGCCGCGCCGCGATGGTGAGCGTCGTTGGTCTAGGGACGATAAGCCGCGCCGCGACGGGGATCGTCGCTGGAATAAGAGTGATAGCAAAAACCGCGATGGTGATCGTCGCCGTGGTGACGCCCAGGGCCGCGGGCAACGCTTCGGCAAAGGGGAGCGCGGCTATCGTGACCAGCGCGATAAGCGGCGTTTCGAGCAGCGTGAGCGGATGTCAAGCGCGGAAGGGTTTGAGGCAGATCGCCAAGAACGCCTTCGCGAAGGGCGCGAACCATTCGTCCCGGCAGACATCACCGGAAACGAGCTTGCTCCCGAACTCCGCGCCACCCTCAAGGCTCTTACGAAGGAACAGATGGAGCGTGTGTCGCGCCACCTCGTTGCGTGCGCGATGCTGACCGAGAATGAACCGGAGCGGGCCCTCGAGCATGCGAAGTGGGCTGCTCGTTTCGGCGCGCGAGTCGCATCCGTTCGCGAGCTCTACGGCGCCCTGCTGTACGAGGCAGGCGATTACCGCGGCGCCATTCGGGAAATGCGCGCCGCCATGCGCATGAGCGGAAAAGTCGATCTCCTCCCGATCGTCGCCGACTGTGAGAGGGGCCTGGGGCGCCCTGAAAAAGCGTTCGATATCGCGCAGTCCGACGAGGCAGCGAAGCTCACGAATGCGGAAACGATCGAGCTCATGATGGTCGTTGCCGGTGCGTACGCCGATCTTGGAGATCTTGATACGGCCATCGCGACGCTCGAGATTCCGGCACTGCGCTCGAAGGTCGACGGCAAGTGGCAGTTCAGGCTGTGGCTGGCTTACGCCGATCTTCTCGAAGCCGCAGGGCGTGCCGATGAGGCGAAGAAGTGGGTTACGCTCGCTGCCGACGCAGACGTTAACGAGGAGACCGATGCCTACGCGCGCCTTGGCCGTGCGCCCCGTCCGAGGGAGGCGGCCGTGGAACGGACGGAGGAAGAGATCGGCGTGTTCGACGTCGAGGCTGACTTTGAGCGGGCAGAGCGCGAAGCAGCTGAACGAGAAGCGGCGAAAGCCGAGCAAGCGTCGGATCACCACGATGCGGACGACGATCCAGATACGAGCGAGGACAGCGGTCCCTCCGAGCAGTCGCATGGCGATGTTGACGCCTCGAATACGACGAGTGAGGCCAACGCTGGCCTTGAGGCCGCGGACGAGTCCAGGGATAACCCGGATCAATCGGCTGAACCCCCGCTGCTCCCTCACGAGCCCACCGAAGAAGACCTACGATCCGACAAGGAGTGACGTGAAGCGCCCCGACCCAACGTTCCTCGACCTTTTCGATGCACTCCTGTTCGATATGGATGGGACGCTGATGAACGGTTCCACAGTGATCGAGCACGGGGTCGATGCTCTGGCAGCGGCTCGTGCGAGAGGACTCGCGATTGCCTTCGCGACGAATAACGCCTCGCGCACCCCGGACATGGTTGTCGAGCACCTTGCGTCGCTCGGCTACGAAGCCCACGCGAACGAGGTCGTGAACTCGCCGATGGTTGCGATGAGCCTCGTGAGGGCGCACGTTGAACCCGGCAGCACAATACTCGTCGTGGGCGGCCGAGGGCTCGTGGAGGAAGTCGAACGAAACGGTTACACCGTGACGCGCGAAGACCGCGATGACGTCAAGGCCGTGATTCAAGGCTTCGCGCCTACCGTTGGGTGGGCGGATCTGGCGGAGGCGGCGTACGCGATTCGGCGCGGCGCATTTTTCGTCGCGACGAATATTGATTCGACCCTTCCCACCGAGAAGGGCTTCGCGCCGGGCAACGGGTCGCTCGTGCACGCGCTCGAGTTTTCGACGGGTGTCAAGGCTGTAGCTGCGGGCAAGCCCGAGCCTGCGATGTTCAAGGTCGCGGCAGAAATCTCCAGCTCGAGCCGCCCCTTGGCAATCGGGGATCGCCTCGATACGGACCTCGAGGGCGGCAACCGCGCGAACGTTCCAACCTTCCACACGCTCACGGGGGTGTCGAGTTGGATCGATGCGGCGCATGCGCCGGCTATTCAACGTCCCGTGTTTGTGCGGCCCAACCTCTCGTTCTTGGCGAAGAGCGCCGCGCACCCTGTCATTGACGCGGAGCGAGCGCATCTCGGCTCTACCGCGGCGCACCTCGAGGGCGGTGACATCGTCGTCACAGGCGATGCGTCGAGCTGGCGCGCGGCACAGGTCGTCCTGTCGCTCGTGAACGCGCGATTCCCCGAAAGCACGTTTGAGGGTGTGATTCGCGCCGCCTCGGGTGAGCTCTTTGGGCCATTTGGCGAATAAGGGTTCACGCTGTGCCACGCCTCGATGCCGCACTCTTTGCGCGCAATCTCGCGTCCTCACGTACGCATGCGCGTCGCATCGTTGAGGAAGGACGCGCACACGTCAACGGTAGCGTCGCCCGCAAACCCTCAATGACCGTGGCGGAGGGTGATGTTCTCGAGGTGCTCGGGGTTCCCGAAGGCGGCGAGTTCGCCTCGCGTGCGGCCTTGAAGCTCGAGGGTACGCTTGAGCGCCTCGGTGCCCGAGCGCCTCAACTCGCGGGAGCTCGAGTTCTCGATTTGGGGGCTTCGACCGGCGGGTTTTCCGACGTTTGCCTGCGCCGGGGCGCTTCCCACGTGTGGGCTGTGGACGTCGGCCATGGGCAGCTCATTGCTCGTCTTGCAGGGCATTCGCGGCTGGCCAATCTCGAGGGGACCGACGCGCGCTGCGTGACCCGGACCATGCTCGCGGCGCATGAACCCAGCGGAGTAGGCATTCCCGATGTCGTGGTCACCGACGTCTCCTTTATTTCTCTCACGCACATCCTTGGCGGCGCATCGCGCCTTGTCGAGCCGAATGCGAGCTTGCTCTTCATGCTAAAGCCACAGTTCGAGGTGGGAAGAGCGCGCTTGCCAAAATCGGGTGTCGTGACTGACCTGCAGGCGTGGCGCGATGCCCTTGTGAGCGTCACCGAGTGCGCGGCAAGCGTCGGCCTTGCTCTCCAGGCTCTGCACCCGAGCCCGCTTCCCGGGCAAGACGGGAATGTCGAGTTTTTTCTTCTGTGCGAAAAATTGCCCGCCGGGGTACGGGATCCAGAAGGTGAATGTGGAATGATCGAGGAGGCCCTTGCCGAAGCCGAGGGTCTTCGTCGTGAGGCACCCGCCGGCTCATGAGTGCCGCGAGTGCTGACCGTAAGGGAGGAGGAGAGCCCTGAGGCGCTTTTTGCTGTACGTTCACTCGGGTCGAGGAGTGGCTCTCAAGGCAGCGCGTCAGGTCGCTGAGGACCTGCACGCCGCGGGCGTGAGGCCAATCGTGACCTCCGCGCAAGTGGAAGAAATCTCCTCTCGGCCGGAAGATCCGGCTGCTCTCGCGCTCCTTGACACGATCCGTGCGGGTCGACTCGAGGTTCTTGACCACGAGCAATTGCCGGCGGAAACGGAACTGTGCATTGTTCTTGGAGGCGATGGCACGATCTTGCGGGCCCTCGAGTTGATCCGCCCCCTTAACATTCCCGTGCACGGTGTCAACCTTGGGCACGTGGGATTCCTGGCGGAGAGCGAGGTAGCGGAACTCGGGACAACGGTGCGCAGGCTTCTATCGCGCGATTACATTCTTGAGGCCAGAAGCGTCATCCGCACGAAAGCCTATGCTGCCGATGGTTCGCTCTTGCATTCGGATTGGGCCCTCAACGAAGCGAGCCTCGAAAAGGGCGAACGCGAGCGCATGATTTACGTCGTCGTCGGCATCGACGGGCGTCCGGTTTCCGAATTCGGCTGCGATGGGGTGCTCCTGTCGAGCCCTACGGGGTCGACCGCGTACGCGTTTTCAGCGGGCGGGCCCGTCATGTGGCCCGAGGTGGACGCGATGCTGCTCATTCCGCTCGCGGCGCATGCCCTTTTCGCACGGCCCCTCGTGATGGGGCGCTCGTCGGTTGTGGAGATCGAGGTGTCGCCTGAGTCGCCGTCGGCCGCAGTGTTGACGCTCGATGGACGGCGACAGGTTGAGCTTCCGCCCGGATCTAGGCTCGAGACGCACCTGTCGAAGAGTAGCGTTCATTTCGCTCGTTTCGCGGAGACCCCATTTGCCGATCGACTCGTCGAGAAGTTCAAGCTTCCCGTTGAGGGGTGGCGCGGCGGTAATCCCGATACGCGCTACGACTCGAACGCGGGGGAGAGCTGAATGCTGCGTTCCCTGTCGATTCGCCAGATCGGAGTTATTGACGACGCGTCGATCGAATTTGGGCCGGGTTTTACCGCGCTCACGGGCGAGACCGGCGCTGGTAAGACGATGGTCATCACGGGCCTCGGCCTCCTCATGGGGCGTCGCCTCGATTCCCGCCGCGCCGGTGTGTCAAGCACGGTGTCGGGCCGCGTAGGCCTCGCCCTGGGAACGCCCGTGCACGAACGCCTCGATGAGCTTGGTGCCGAGGTTGAGGACGACGAAATTCTTGTCGTGCGCAGAGTGACGAAGGACGGGCGCTCGCGTGCCCACATTGGTGGCGTTCCGGTTCCCGTGGGCACGCTTGGCGAGATCGTTGGCGGGGAGATTACGATTCACGGCCAAAGCGATCAGCTTCGCTTGCGCGAGCCGGCGGCGCAGCTTGGAGCGCTCGATTCGGTGTTGGGGGCGGAGGGCCGACGGTTGCTCGCCGAGCACCGCTTACTCTTTCGGGAGTTCGCTTCGCTCGAACGCGAGCTGAAGGAGCTGTCATCGTCTCTGCGCGATCGCGAGCAGCGCGAGGCGGAGCTCACCGAAATCCTCCAGGAGATAGAGCGGGCGGGCACGTTTGAGGGCGAAGATGACGCGCTGCGCGCGGAAATCGAACGCTTGGATGATACTGCTCAGTCGCTCACTGCCCTCGAAGGTGCGCTCATGCACCTTGCGGGCGACGAAGCCTCGAGCGTCCTGACCCATGCCGATGCCGCCGCGGCATCGCTGACTCAGGCGTCCGGTGCGTCGCAGGTTCTGGACCGCATTATCGCCTTGCGAGACGAGTCGAGCGATATTGCGCGTGAGATCTCGCTTCTGCGAGACGGGTGGGAGGCGTCGCCGGGCCGTCTCGAGGAAGCGCAAGAGCGCCTGCACGAGCTCACAGTGCTCGTGCGTGAGTACGGTCCTCGCCTCGGCGGGGCGGAGAACGTGAGTGAGCTTCTGCTCCACTCGCGTGAGGCCCTCGAGGCGCTGCGTGCGCTCGAGAACGGCGCGGCGCGGCTTGGCGAGCTCGACAAGCGTCGCGTAGAACTTGACGCCGAACTCGCACGAATCGCCGATGCCCTGAGCGGAGAACGCCACGAGGCCGCGGCGAAGCTTGCAGCCGAAATCGAGAACGAACTTGCCGGGCTCGAGATGCCCGGGGCATCTCTTCGTATTGACGTGACGCCGGCACCTCGAAGTGCGAGCGGCACCGACGGTGTGTCGTTCACGATGCAGCCGCACCCCGGTGCCGAATACATGCCCGTCGCGACGGGCGCATCAGGCGGCGAACTTTCTCGTGTGATGCTCGCGCTCGAGGTGGCAATCGCCTCTCTTACGGACGTTTCAGAAGGCGGCACGCCCCCGGTATTCGTTTTTGACGAAATCGATGCGGGTATTGGCGGCCGCGCGGCGCGTGCGGTAGGAGAACGGCTTTCGAGGCTCGCCGAAAATGCCCAGGTCATTGTCGTGACCCACCTCCCGCAGGTGGCTTCGTGGGCGAGTTGCCACGTCAGGATCGTGAAAGAAACGCACAGCGATGGCGGCGAGGACCGCACGGTTTCGAGGATTGAACCGCTCGAGGGAGAAGCGCGCGTTCGCGAACTGGCGCGCATGCTCGCGGGAGATGCAGAAAGTGACGCTGCGCTTGAGCATGCCGCTGAGCTTCTCGCAACGTCAACGGAGGCTCGCGGCGCGTGAAACCTGGATTTACGTTCCCTATTGCCGGTCGAGCAAAGGTGGGCAAACGGACGAAAGACCTGACCAAGCGCGTCGAGGCTGGAGACATCGTGGTGATCGACCACGAGGATCTCGACCGCGTTGCGGCCGAGGCACTCGTCGATCGCGCGCCTGCTGCAGTCCTCAATGCGTCACCGTCGATCTCGGGGCGCTACCCGAACGCGGGCCCCCAGATCCTTGTCGAGGCGGGAATCCCGGTGCTCGATGTCCTGGACCAGGATCTGTTCGCGACGGTTCGCGAGGGGCGCTTCGTGGAGATCGACGAGAGCGGTGTATCTCTCAGTACGGGGGAGCGGCTCGAAGCAGAGCTTTACACGCCTGCGGTTCTCAACGACAAGCTCGACAAGGCGCGTGAGGGGCTCAGCGAGCAGCTTGAGGCGTTTGCCTCCAACACGATGGAATACATGCTTCGTGAGCGTGAGCTTCTCATCAACGGCGTTGGCACGCCGGAGGTCCGTACGCGATTCCAAGGCCGGCCCGTCCTTATTGTCGTGCGCGGCTACCACTACCGCGAGGACCTCGTGGCCCTCATGCCATTCATTCGTGAAAACCGGCCTATCATCATCGGGGTCGATGGGGGAGCAGATGCCGTGCTCGATGCCGGCTACGGGCTCGACATGATTATTGGCGACATGGACTCGGTGTCCGATCGGGCGCTTGCGAGCGGCGCTGAGATTGTCGTGCACGCCTACCGCGATGGCCGCGCTCCGGGTATGGAGCGCGTCCGTGCGCTTGGACTCGCCGACGATGCCGTGACGTTCGCGGCTTCGGGAACGAGCGAAGATATTGCGATGCTTCTTGCTGACGATCGCGGCGCCGACGTAATCGTCGCCGTCGGCACTCACGGAACGCTCGAGGAGTTCCTCGACAAGGGGCGCGCGGGTATGAGTTCGACGTTCCTCACGCGGCTCCGGGTGGGTTCGAAGCTCGTGGACGCGAAGGGCGTCTCTCGCCTCTACCGGCAACGCATCTCGACTTTCCAGCTCGTTCTCCTCGTCGTTGCGGGGCTCCTGGCGCTCGCCGTCGCCATGGCGGTTACCGACGGTGGCCAGACGCTTATTCAGATTCTCGGTGCAAGGCTCGATGACACCTTGCGCTTTTTCACTGCTCTGTTTGTCCAGGGAGGACCGATCCCATGATCGACTTTCGCTATCACCTCGTTTCGCTCGTGGCGGTGTTCCTCGCGCTCGCGATCGGCATCGTGCTCGGTGCGGGCCCTCTTCGAGACGGCGTCGGGCATACCCTGACCGCGCAGGTCGAGCAGTTGAGGGTTGAGCGAGACGAAATGCGAGCCTCGAACGATGCTTTGAACGCTGAGAACTCTGACCTCGAAGGGTTCGTCAAAGCCGCGGGTGCGGGCCTGGTGACGGGCACCATGCACGGTGAGAAGGTCGCGACGATTGCCGATCATTCCTCGATGCATGCCGAAGTCGAGGCGACGCGCACGCTTATTGAGGCTGCCGGGGGACAAACCGGACCCCAGATCGAGCTCGGTCAGTCGCTGTGGGATCCCGCGGCGGAAGGCGAGCGGCGTTCGGCCCTGACGACAATCACCCAGACGTGGCCAGGCGTGAAGCCGAGTGGAACGTCGACCTCAGAACAGCTTGCGTCCGTCATCGCGACGATTCTTGCCCCAAGCGAGGATCTTGACGATGCAGCGCGGCTCGAGATCGCAAAGGCTCTGAGCGCAAGCGGCGTCCTCACGCTCAAAGGTGATATTGAAGCGGTGGACTCCGTTTTGGTGCTTTCGGGCGAAGAGTCGCTCTTTTCGGTCACGAGTGACTCGCCGGAGGCTGCTGCGACCCGCTCGGACAACCTTGATAAGTCGCGCCGCGCGCTCGTGACGGCATTCGACGGCGAAGGCGTCACGGTAGCGGTTGGAGGTTCCTCATCCGTGCGGGGAGGCTCGGAGGGTCTTGTTTCGGCTGTGCGCACGAGTGATCTTCGTGAGCGAGTCTCGAGCATCGACATGCTGACGTATGCGTCGGGTCCGGCGACGCTTACGCTCGCGCTTGCCGGTGCCCAGGTCGAGATGCCGGGAGCATACGGATCAGCGACCGATGCCGAGGCGCTCGTGCCCGATGCGTCCGCAATCCGCGAGAAGGTCGAAGAGCTCAATGGTGATCGAAGCGAAAAGAAGCGCTCGGATGACACGGATGCGGGAGGGCAGACGAACGATGAAGAGGCCTCCTCGAGCGACGGCGGTGGACAGTGACGAGTATCCTCCGGACGGTGGGTTTCAGCGCCGCAGCGGCGGCGCTTGCCTCGCGTACATGCGCTCGTGCCCTCGCCAAGTGTCCTAAGTCGCTTCGTGCACACCTTGACCGCACCAACTTTCGCGGTGAGCCCGTCACTCTCGCCGAGGGGGTTGAGGTGGCCGGCGCACTCTCGGCAGGTGCACTCGTGGGGCTCGGCGTGCCGTCGAGTGGTGCCGCTGCGCTCGTCGGTGCGGTGGGGCTCGCTGATGACATCGTCGAACCGATGCTCATGCGCAATGCTGAGACCGCACCCCCGAAGGGGCTCAAGGGGCATCTCGGGGCGCTTGCGCACGGACAGCTCACCACGGGAAACATCAAGATTCTCGGGATCGCGGTGGCGGCGAACGTGCTCGCGCGCGAGTGTGAACGTGTCCGGGGCAGGGGCGAGTCCGACGCCGGCTTCGGCGGCAGTGCTCTTGCCGTCGTCGATCGTGGCCTTGACACCGTGTTGATCGCGGCCTGCGCGAACCTCGCCAACCTTTTTGATGTGCGACCTTCGAGGGCGCTGAAGGCCACGAGCATTGGCGTCCTGATAGCCCTGTGTGGGCCGTCGTGCGAGGAAGCCTCGCGCTCTCGCAAGGCCCTCGCCGCCGCGCATGCGGCTGCGACACTCCTTGCCGCTCCGCGCGACTTCGGTGCTCGGGGGATGCTCGGGGATGCGGGAGCAAACGTCCTCGGGGCGAATGCGGGCACCCTCGCCGCGCTGTCATCCTCGCGTGCCTTCCGCACTGCGGCAGCGTCTGTGGCCGTGGGGCTCACGCTCGTGAGTGAACGGGTGAGCTTCACACGCATCATTTCCTCCTCGGAATTTCTGAGCGCGATTGACGAATGGGGGCGGTCATGAGCGCTTCGTCGCGGACTCCGTCGCTCGTTCGAGCGACGGGTCTCATCGCTGTCATCACGGTTCTCGCGCGGCTCGCAGGGTTCGCGCGATACCTCGTTTTCGGCGCGAGCGTGGGAGCGGGTGAGATTGGAACCGCCTATGCGAGTGCCAATCTTGTGCCGAGTGTCGTCTTCGAGGTTGCCGCTGGAGGGGCGCTCGCGAGCATGGTCATCCCGCTTATCGCGGGTCTTCTTGACGAGCCTTCCCGCCCGCGTGAAGGAGGCAGCCGCGTTGCCCCGCGCGGAAACGCTTCGAGCATTGTCTCAGCGCTGCTCACGTGGAGCGTTCTGCTCACGCTCATCCTCGCACTCGTGCTGTGGGCGCTTGCCCCCACACTCGCTCGAGCCATTCTTGGAACCGGTGCGCAAGCCGCCGATGCCGCAGCGATCGATCTTGGCGCTCGCCTCATGCGGGTTTTCGCCCTTCAGCTGCCGTTCTATGCGATCACGATCGTCCTTGGCGCCTACCTGCAGGCGCGACGCAAGTTTCTCTGGCCCGCGCTCGCACCGCTCATCTCGAGTCTCGTCGTCATGGCAACGTACGGCCTCTATGCCCTCACCGTCCCCGTGGGCGTGTCTGCGGGAACGCTCTCGAATCTCTCTGAAGCTGCCCTCGGGTGGGGGACAACTCTCGGGGTTGTCGCGATGGCGGTATGCGTAGTGTTTCCCGCGTTGCGATCGGGGTTTGTGTATACGCCCCAACTCGCCCTCACCAGAGGCGTGCGTGCGCGTGCCTTGGGACTTGCCGGCTCGGGTGTGGCAACCGTCGGCGCCCAGCAACTGACGACCGCCCTGATTCTTGCCCTCTCCGTTCGCGCGGGTGGAACGGGCACCCTTCCGCTGTTCCAGTACGGTCAGGCCGTGTACCTCCTGCCCTACGCGGTTCTCCTCGTCCCCGTTATGACGAGCGTGTTTCCCGAGCTTTCCGAGCTGCGGGCACTCGGTGATAGGGCAAAGTTTTCGGCGCTGACGCTTCGATCCGTCCAGGCGGTCGTGGCATTCGCAGCCGTGGGTGGGGCTGCGCTTTGGGGTGCGGGACTCCCCATCGATAAGTTTTTTGTGGCGATCGATCGCGCGGGGATCCGCGGCGTTGGCGCGGTCACGGCGGCGCTCGCCACAGGGCTGATCGCGTACGGCATCGTGATGCTGACCGCGAGGGTTCTCAATGCGGCGCTGAGGCCCGGGGAGTCTCTCGCGATCGGTGCGACCGGGTGGGGAATCGCGGGCGTGCTTATTCTCGTGACGGTCGTGACGTCCCCACCGCGATCGACGGCCACTGCCGGAGTCCTTTTTGGTCTGTGTATATCTATCGGCATGTGGATCGCGGCGATTGGCGGGCTCAACATCCTTCGCGAGCGGATCATGGTTCGCGAACACGTGCGTCCCCTTTTCACGACGGTCCTCGCCTCGGTTGTGGCGTCGGTCCTCGGCTCAATTGCGGGGCTCGCTCTCGCACAGCTCGCGAGTGACGCTTTTCGTGGCGCGTGGGGCTCGCTCGTGCTTGGCCTCGGGACGGGTACGGCTGGTGCAGCGGTGTGTCTGGGCGTGCTGATGATCGCCGATCGCTCTCTTGCGGCGCCAATCGTGGAGCTCGGCGCGCGAATCGTCAAGGCGACGAAGAAGGGGTAGGGCATGCGGCGTGTGATCCTCGTGCGGCCCCGCGCGGAAGGCGGTTTGCTCGCGCACGTGCGCGATGAGGCATGCGTGCTCGCTCGGGCAGGCGTACACGTTGTGGACGCGGGGGAAGCGCCGTGCTTCGACGACGCCACCTCGCATACCGCTGGGCCCGGAGTCGAACATCGGCACCTCGCGATCGCTTCGGGGGCTTCTCCGCTTGCGGCGCTTCGCGCACGGGCGAATCTGCGCGTGATCATTCGGGATGAACATCGCCGTGCACAGGGCGAACGGCTCACGGTTCATGCCCACGGCGCGCGTGCAGGAGCACTCACTGCCCTTGCGCTCATGACCGGGTTTCGCCCCCGCATTCGGCTCGTGACGACGCTTCATAATCGGATGCCGCGTACCGGCGTTGGCGCAGTCATCGGGCGAGCATTGTTCACGCTTGCCTCACGCCGTAGCGATCTTGTACTCGCGGTCTCGCCTGATCTCGCCGATGCCGCGCGCGCGAGTGGTGCACGCGCGGTTCAAAGGGCTCTCATTCCCGCTGCGCGCCCCGCGAGTTGCGGGTCGTTGCGAGCGTTCGACGGCGATGTCCTCGAGGTTCTGTGCGTCGCGCGCCTTGCTGCTCAAAAAGACCTCGCCTGCCTGTGCGAGGCAGTGCGGCTTGTGGAAGAGCAGTATCCGGGATCTCTTCGCGTAAAGATCGCGGGCGAGGGGCCGGAACGCGCACGGCTCGAAGAGTTTATCGAGAAACATGCGCTTCCCGTGGAGCTGCTTGGGCGTGTAGAGGACACCCGCGCCCTCATGCGCGAGGCGCACGTGGTGGTCCAAACGAGCGTGTGGGAAGGACAGCCGGTCGCGATTCAGGAAGCGATCGGTGAAGGCGCGGCGATCATCGCCACCGATGCCGGCGGGACGCGCTGGGTGACGGGCGAGCGCATTCCTCTCGTCGCGCCGGCGAATGCGCGCGAGCTGGCGGAACGGCTTATTGCCTTCGTGCCCGGACACCCGGGATCTGAGGAACGCCTCGACGAGCTTCGGGCTGCCTCCCGAGCACGCGCCGCTGAACTCCCAACCGAAGAGGACTTGATCGCTCAGCTCGAATCCGCGCTTTTCACGTTCGCCGACGACGAGGAGAACCAGCACTCATGACCACCTCCGAGAATTCGCTCGCCGACGATTTTTGCGCGCGACCCGTCGCTGAGAGTCGGACCGTGTATACGGGGCTCGTGTGGGATGTTGCGCGCGATACCGTCGATTTCGCGCCCGGTGTGAGGTTTACACGCGACTACGTCGCTCACACGGGCGCCGTCGCGATCCTCGCGCTCACGCCAGAGCGTGAAGTCGTCGTGATTCGCCAATATCGCCATCCGGCTCGCGCTCACATGTGGGAGCTGCCCGCTGGTCTACTCGATAAGGCCGGGGAAGACCCAGCCGTGGCAGCCGTCCGTGAACTCGAAGAAGAAACGGGCTACACGGCCGGCGCAGCGCACCACCTTCTCGATTACTACCCGAGCGCGGGCGGCTCGAACGAGAAAATCAGCGTGTATGTTGCGTTCGACTGCACGGAGGCGAAGGGCGTCGACTTCGAACGCGTCGACGAGGAAGCCGAAATCCTCACTCGTACGGTGCCCCTTGACGAGCTCGAGGATGCCGCGCTGTCAGGTCGCCTTCACAACAGTGCGCTGATCATCGCCACGCTCGCCTATACGGCACGCGTGCGCCGCGGCGAGGCCCCCGGCGCTTAACTGCGCGAGCGCGCGTACGAGCGCAGAGATTCGATGATCGCTGGCGTGACTTGAGCGGCTTGCCACGGGCGCGCGCCGACCGCTTCGAGCTCCTGCACGATCTGTTCGGGGCTCGCGTGTGGGATGCGATGCTCGGCCTCTGCACTGAAGTGATTCCACACCCAGTGGCGCATGTGACCGGGGGAGATGAGATTCTCGACGGGCATGTGAAGCTCTTCGGCGCGTGTGAGAAGCCCCTCGCGCACCTGTTTGTAGGCCTCGAGAACCTCGGGGTAGCGCCTAGACCACGAACGATGATTGGGGTAGGGGCCCAGGTCGCGCTTCGACGGCAAGTGAACGCGGGGCAGTTCTCGCGCTTCGCGGACGCATCGCCACCACTGCTCGCGGTGCTTGAGGTTCTTCGGTGCGGCGTTGTCGAACTCCTGGCGTCCCTTGCTCGAGGCTTTTGCCATGGCCACGAGTGCCTTGTCGCGCAGCACCATAAACGGCGCGACGTCCGAATTACGCGCGATTGCATCGCGCCTTTCCCACATCGATCGCGCGACCGCGAGTTGCAGGGGGCTTTTGAGCTGGCCGAGGCCGTGCAGGCCGCGCCACGGCTCGTCGGGAACTTCCGGGTGGGCGAACGTGGCTTCGAAGGCAAATTCCTCACGTGCCCACGACGTCTTGTGAGCGTCGTCGAGCATGCGTGTGAGCACGGTTTTGAGTTCGGCGAGGTACTCGACGTCGAGCGCGGCGTAGTCGAGCCACGATTCCGGAAGTGGGCGCTTGGACCAGTTGGCGCTCGAATGCTCCTTGGCAAGCCGAACTTCGAGCAGTTCTTCCGTGAGAGCCCCGAGACTCACCCTGGGAAGTCCGAGGAGGCGCGCAGCTACCTCGGTGTCGAAAAGTGCGACCGGTTCAAGCCCGAGCATGGCGAGTGAGGGAAGGTCCTGCCTCGAGGCGTGAAGAATCCACGGATGCGAGTTCATGATGTCCGTGAAGGTTCCAGGCAGTTGGCACGCGAGGGGATCAAGCAGCAATATCCCTGCCGCCTCCGTCTTGATCTGCACGAGGTAGGCCTTAGCGGAGTATCGGTAGCTCGAAGCGCGCTCGACGTCGATCGCTAGGTCCTCGTCGGCTTTGACACGCGCGCACCACTCGAGGATGCCCTGAACGGTCGTGACGAGGGGCGGCGTGCCACCCGCGGGCTTTTTAATGAGGGGCGCGCACTCGGGATCCGGCAACTGGTCGTGGGAATCAGTCATGAACGTTCTAGTGATCCTTCGAGGCTGAAAGATGAGGCGCCCTCGCGCGGTGGGACGGATGCAGAGGGCTCACGGAGAGTGGCTGGGGCGGAAGGCCACCTGCGGCGCAGAGGATCGCGGACCACGCGCCGAAATGGGCGCCGAGGTCGAGGGAGTCCGGGCTCCATGATGCGCGCATCTCGATGTCGACCGTCGTGGGGCGGGCGGCGAGTGAACCGTAGCTTTGGGAAACGACGCGCGTCACGGTACACCCAAGTTCGTGGGCTTCGGCCCCCGCAAGCTCAAGCGATTCGGTGACCCAGCTCCACGCCACATCGCCGAGCATGGACTCGAGCGCGAACTCGTGTTCGAGCTGGGCTTGCATCAAGGTGACGATTCGTGCGCGACCGCTCCAGTCCTCCCTGCCCTCAGGGTCGTAGAGCACGATGAACTTTCCGCTCGCGAGATCAGCGTCGTGCATGACGACATCGGCCTCGGCTGCCCACGAAAAGGGAGCGAGTCTGGAAGGAGCGGGAATCTCCTCCCACTTGACCTCGTGGCGAATGGGCGCAGCGGTGAGCGCATCGATCGCGCTCACGAATTCCTCGCGTTCCTGGGGAAAGTGATGAATGGCCACGGCCGCTAACTTATCGTTGACTTACCGCGTCGTGGCGGAGGCGCGCCGCGCCTCCATCAGTGCGCAGCCGGGTCCTCGTTTTCGCTGTGCACGAGGCAAATGGAATTGATGCAATAGCGTTCGTCGGTTGGGGTGGGGAAACCCTCGCCGGTGAAGACATGCCCGAGGTGTGATCCACATGAAGCACAGCGCACCTCGGTCCGTACCATTGCGAGGCTGCGATCCTCGATAAGTTCCACGCGGTCGCTCTCGGCTGGGGCCCAGAAAGCGGGCCACCCGCAGTGCGCGTTGAACTGTTCGCTTGCGCGGAACAACTCGGCCCCGCAGGCCCGGCACGCATACGTGCCCGCTGAGCGCACCTCTTCGTATTCACCCGTGAAGGGCCGCTCGGTTCCAGCCTCACGCAAAACGTGGTACTCATCGGGGCTGAGGCGCTTGCGCCATTCGTCGTTCGTAAGCGAGATCGGGTAGCGGCCATCGCCGAGAGGCACGTTCATGGAGTCTCCTTGGGGTGAGTGCGGACGTAGCGTTCGATCTGGGCGCCGGGACTGTGGAAGAGATCCGCGAGGCGCCACGCGAGGTGGTGTGCGCTTCCGACGCTTGCGCGCGGCGCATCGCCTCCCACGGTAATCGCCGAGCGCGTCCAGACAAGTTCATCGAACGCTTCATCCTCGGCAAACATTCCATTTACCCGCGGGCCGCCCTCGACTTGAATGCCGAGAAATCCACGCTCTGCGAGTGCGCGTACGATCTCTTGGGCACGGCCCGCCTCGATAATGGCCTCGCTTTCAAAGCCACTGACACGGGCAACGTGAGTTCCGCGGCCAGGTGGACAGATGAGGAACGTCGGCCAGGCTTGGTCAATGTGCTCGGGAATCTCGCCGCTCGTCGTCACGATCGCGAGTGCGGGGAACTCCGCGCCGCGAGGACGTAGCGCCTCGGTGCGAAGCGCGGGCCGGCCAGAGGGACGACGGTAGTCTTCGCTGCGCACCGTATTGGCGCCGCACACGATGATGTCCGCAAGCGCCCGAAGAACAGTGAGAGTGAAAAAATCCCACGGGTTCGAGAGCGAGGCTGACGTCCCATCGCCCCCCGCGATCGCGCCGTCAAGGCTCTGGTTCATCATCGAGCGCACGTGGACGCGGTCCGAGGGAAATGCGAGCAGGCTACCGAGCGCGCGGGCGCCCTCATCGTCGAGGCGAAACTCCTCGGGCGTAACCGGGACACCGGCGCCAATGAGGCGGGTGAGCGGCGTGTTTTTATCGTGAGCGTGTGAAGCCATCAGGCGTCGGACCTTTCGAATACGAGCACTCCCGCACCGTCGAGCGTGAGCGCGCGACCATCACTTTCCCCACCGAAGGAGGCGAGCACCTGCACGCGGGAGCCTGGCTCCCATGTCACGGGTGCGTCCCCGCGCGAGGCGAGCACGCCGATGCGTCCGCGATGCATGAGGATTGCCCCCTCGCTGAGAACGTCCACCACGATCGAGTCGAATGCGCCTTTCTGGATGTCAGAATTCTTGCGCCGCAGCGAAAGAAGCGCCCGGTAAAACTCGAGCAGCGCCTCGTGTTCGCCGCTTTCGGCTTCACTCCAGTCGAGGAATGACTCCTCAAAGGTTGAGCGTGCCTGCGGATCGGGGACCGCATCGCTCCACCCCATGCGCGCAAACTCTTCCTTTCGACCTGCGCTGACGAGCGGGCCGATCCTTTCCCCGTGGTCGCTAAAGAATGCGAAGGGGGTTCGCGCGCCCCACTCCTCGCCCATGAAGAGCATCGGCGTGCTCGCGCCCAGCAGGTAGAGCGAGGCGATCGCCGCATGCGCGCCATAACCGATTGTGTCGGTGATGCGGTCGCCCGATGCCCTGTTGCCCACCTGGTCGTGGTCCTGGATGAAGGCGACGAAGGCGTGAGCATCGTAGTGCGCACTCGCGGCGTCGACCTTCGCCCCCCAGTTCTTCCGCCTGAAGGTCGAATAGGACCCATCGTGCTCAAAGATGCGCTCGAGGGTCTTTTTCACGCCGGCCGCCGCGCCGAAATCGACGTAGTAGCCCGCGCGTTCGCCGGTCGCCCACGCATGAAGATGGTGGTGGATGTCGTCCGCCCATTGAGCGTGCATGCCGAAACCACCTTCGGCGACGGGGGTCACCATCGCGGGGTCGTTCAGATCGGACTCCGCGATGAGGGTAAGCGGGCGAGCGACCTCTCTGCTCATATCCGCAACCGCGCTCGATAGTTCCGCGAGAATGTGCGTGGGGGAGTGATCTCGA
Organism: Dermabacter jinjuensis; assembly: GCF_902381725.1. Taxonomy (GTDB): domain Bacteria; phylum Actinomycetota; class Actinomycetes; order Actinomycetales; family Dermabacteraceae; genus Dermabacter; species Dermabacter hominis. The sequence goes on from NZ_LR698963.1 coordinate 1,668,104, forward strand.
AGGGCGTGCACTGCATCGAGTCGAAGGCCGTCGAGGTGGAAGTCGATGAGCCACTGGCGCGCGTTCTGAACAACAAACGCCCTCACCTCGGCACCTTCTTCGGCATCGAAATTGATAGCGGGCCCCCACGGGGTGGTATGCGTGTGCGTGAAGTAGGGGCCGAATTCCCCAAGGTAATTTCCGTCGGGACCGAGGTGGTTGTAAACGACGTCGACGATGACGGCAAGCCCGCGCTCGTGCGCAGCGTCGATGAACCGCGCGAACGCTTCGGGCCCGCCGTAGGCCTCATGGGTAGCGAAAAGGCCGACGCCGTCATAGCCCCAACCGCGCTCGCCAGGAAACGCCGCGACAGGCATCACTTCAACGGCGTCGACGCCGAGCTCTACAAGCGCATCCAGGCGCGTGATCGCTGAGTCGAAGGTCCCCGACGCACCGGTATCTCGATCCGCCGCGAACGTTCCGATGTGAAGCTCGTAAATGACTTTCCCACGAAGATCCATGCCCTCCCACGGAGCCGTGAAGGTGAATGTGCGCGGGTCGACGACCTCGCTTAAGGCGTGGACGCCCTCGGGTTGCGCCAGTGCGCGTGGATCCGGCAGCGCGACGGAGGAGTCGTCGAGAAGAAAGCCGTAGCGATCGCCCGGGTGTGCCTCGACCCCTGGGGCATGCCACCAGCCACCCTCCCCGCGTTCCATGGTGATTTCGCGGCGCTTTCCCTCGAACCGGGGTTCGAGTGCAAGCGTGACCGTGCCGGCCTTCGGCGCCCATACCTCGAAACGCGAATAGTCTCTCATCGGCCTATCCTTCCGAGTGCTCCGGTTTTTCCCGTACAAGGAGCGCGACGGGCCATTCGCGCACGAGGGAGGCGAGTTCGACAGCGCCGCCGTCCACACGCTCCCCGGTGAGGACGTTTGTGTAGCGCCCTTCATCGACGACGATCCGTGCTTTGGTGCACCCGGGTCCCTGCGAAGCCTCCACGTGCGGCAAGCGTGTGGCGATAACCACGACATTGGCGGGGCTATCCGTGCATCCACGGGCGAAAGCGATCGTGTGGGAGGACGTCGTTGGCAGCGGCGTGTAGGTGGCATCCGGGCCGACGAACGACTCGCGGTGGTGCCGTCGCGTGTCAAGAGCGCGTGAGACGAGGAGGAGCTTTTCATCGGCGATGCCCTCGGGTGCCGCACCTGACAGGAGGTCCTCGAGCCGCGCCGCGTGCGCCGCGTGGTCGACTGGGCGTCGGTTATCGGGATCGACGAGGCTCAAGTCAACAGTCTCATTGCCTTGATACACATCGGGCACACCGGGCATCGTGAGCTGGAGGAGTTTCTGGCCGAGAATAGCAGCGCGCTGCGAATCGAACGTCAGCGAGGTCCACTCGTCGAGGATCGCCCGCACGTCGTCGTTCCCGAGAGCCCACAGGGCAAAGTCGCGGATTTCGCGCTCGTACTCATCGTTGCCATCGACCCATCCCGTATGGACCTTTGCCTCGCGCATGGCCTTCTCGAGGTACTCCGCCAGGCGTTCCTCGCTCAGCGACGCAAGCCGCGAGCCGGGTAGGTCCCACATCCCCGCAAGCGTCTGCCACACAAAATACTCAAACGGCGCATCGACGAGCGGTCCTCGCTTCTGTGCGCTCACGGCATGGAGGCGAGCCACGTGTGTGGACCATTCCGACGGATACTCGGTGAGCGACGCGAGCCTTGCGCGTACGTCCTCGCTGCGCTTCGTATCGTGCGTAGAGAGCGTCGTCATCGATGTGGGGAAAGTCCCGAGCATCCGCTCGCAGAAGTGATGAAACTCTTCGGGATCCACGCCAATGCGGTTCGGGTCGGCACCCACCTCGTTGACTGCCAGGAGCCGGTGGTACCGGTAGAAAGCTGTGTCCTCAAGGGACTTCGCGTGAACCGGCCCGCACGTTTGAGCGAAACGCGTGACAAACTCCGCGCGCAGCGGATCGAGTGAACCGTCGGACGTGAACTGCCCCTGACCACCCGCAAATGCCGTGACGATCTCGAGAGCGGCACGATCCCCCTCGTCGTCACCGGTGGCCAAGGCTGCTCGATCTGCGGCCTCGGCAAGCACCTGGCGCTCACACGCGGGGGCCTTCTCCCCGGGGACTATATAGGCGCGGTAGCGATCCATCGCCATGAGGAGCTGGATGATCGCGTGTTCGAGCTGCCGCTCGGTCGTATCGCGCAGCATTATGTCGGCATCACAGATCCGCTGGGCGAGATCGACGAGACGTGCAATTTCGGCCCACAGCGAGGTGTCGATGACCTCCTTGGCGCTCTCGCGAGTGATCTCGTCGAAGGAGCGCGAATCGTGGGTGAATGTCCGCCACGTGTGCGTGAGGGCTGCCGCGCCCGCAGGGTCGTGGAAAAGGCCCTGGACGCGCCAGAGGGCGTCGTAACCCGTCGTTCCGGCGACGGGAAAGTCCGGTGGGAGCGACTCGTTGCCTTCGAGAATCTTTTCGATCACGGTCCATGCGCCACCGGTGGCGCTCTCGAGGCGCCGCAGATACCCGCGCGGGTCGGCAAGGCCATCGGGATGATCGATCCGATACCCGTCGATCACGCCCTCCGATTGCAAGCGCAGGAGGGTCGCGTGAGTCGCGTCGAAGACTGCACGGTCTTCAACCTTGAGGGCCGCGAGAGTCTGGACGTCGAAAAAGCGGCGATAGTTCAACTCGTCATTGGCGACCCTCCAATAGGCAAGGCGGTAGTGCTGGGCCTCGAGAAGATCCACGATTGGCAGATTCTCGGTGCCCTCGGCGAGAGGGAACACATGATCGAAGTATCGAAGGACATGCTCGATTCGCCGCGAGCCATCAGGCTGAGGAACCTCCGCGGTCCCTCGCTTGAGCTCATCGTCGAGAATCGTCGCGCCGACCGGGCGGCCGAGAACCGGCAGGAGAATTCCGTGCTCCGCGTGAGGATCACTATCGAACCACGACGCGTAGGGGCTCGATGCCCCATCCCGCAAGAAAGACCACAGCGCGTGGTTATGCCACATGGGGGTGGGGATCGCCATGTGGTTGGGGACGACGTCGACGATGAGGCCCATACCTCGCTCATGGAGAGCATCTGCGAGCCCCCGCAGATCCTCTTCGCCACCGTTATCCATGCTCACGCGGGAATGATCCACGACGTCGTAGCCATGCATGGACCCCGGCGCCGCCTGCAAGATCGGTGAAATAAACGCGTGACTCACCCCGAGTCGCTCCAGGTACGGCACGAGTCGTGTCGCATCTTGGAAGGTGAATTCAGGCGTGATCTGAAGCCTGTACGTGCTGATTGGCGCGCCGGGCATGGGCCCTCCTTCGTCGTGGGTGCGCTGTGGCTCCGTCAGAGCGCGGGGCCCTCGTCGGTACCTGGATCATTCGGCGCCGTGGGCGTCAAAACGGATGTGGGAGGAGACAGGGGAGTTGAGAGAGCCGTCGCGTCATCCTCTTCTCCCGGGGGCGTCATGGGGGCCCTGCCGAGCACGAGCGTCGTGTAGGCAGGGCGAATGAGGACCTCGCCCGCCTTGACGGTATCGCCGGGGCTGAGCGACGCAGAGGTTTCTGCCGTGACCGTCCACTCTTCGCCATACTCGCCCTCCGGGATCGTGAACTCCACGTCCGTCTCGGAGGCGTTGAACATGAGGAGCGCGGAATCATCGACGATGTGTTCGCCTCGCGTGTTCGGCTCGGGGATCGCACTTCCGTTAAAGAACACCGTGAGGCACTTTGCCACCGGATCGTTCCATTCCTCATCGGTCATGGGGGTGCCGTCGACTCCGAGCCACGCGACATCGGGCAGGCTCGAGGACGCTCCGTCGCGGACCTCGCCCAAGAGAAAGCGCCGGCGACGGAAAATAGGGTGCGAGCGCCGCAGCTCGATAAGCATGCGCGTGAAGTTCAGCATGTCCTGCTGGCGCGTGCTGATCTCCCAATTCATCCACGCGATCTCGTTGTCCTGGCAGTACACGTTGTTATTGCCCATTTGGGTGCGGCCGAGCTCGTCGCCGTGAAGGATCATGGGAACACCCTGGCTGAGGAGCAGGGTGGCCATCATGTTTTTCATGCGCTGGAGGCGGAGGTCGAGAATCGCCTCGTCATCCGTGGCACCTTCCGCCCCCGAGTTCCACGAACGGTTATTCGATTCGCCGTCGTTGCCGCCCTCGCCATTGTCCTCGTTATGCCTCTCGTTGTAGCTCACGAGATCTCGCAAGGTAAATCCGTCGTGGGCGGTAAGGAAATTGACGGAGGCGATGGGCGTGCGGCCCGTGTGCTGATAGAGATCGCTCGAGCCAGCAAACCGATTTGCGAACTTTGCGAGCATGCCTGACTCACCGCGGTGGAAGTCGCGCATGGCATCGCGGTATTTACCGTTCCACTCCGACCACAGGGGAGGGAAGCCACCGACCTGATATCCGCCCTCGCCGAGATCCCACGGCTCCGCGATGAGCTTGACCTGCGAAATAATTGGGTCCTGCTGGATGATGTCGAAGAAGCTCGAGAGCCGATCTACCTCGTGCAGCTCGCGGGCAAGAGTCGAGGCGAGGTCGAAGCGGAAGCCATCAACGTGCATCTCGGTAATCCAGTACCGAAGCGAATCCATGATGAGCTGAAGCACGTGCGGGGTGCGCATGCGAAGGCTGTTGCCCGTGCCGGTCGTGTCGTAATAGTGCGTGAGATCGTCGTCGACGAGGCGGTAGTAATTGGCGTTGTCGATTCCGCGGAAGCACAGGGTTGGGCCTAAGTGATTGCCCTCAGCGGTGTGGTTGTAGACCACATCGAGAATGACCTCGATACCCGCCGCGTGAAGGTTCTTCACCATTTGCTTGAACTCTTGGACCTGCTGGCCGGTCTCGCCCGCATACGCGTACTCGTTGTGCGGCGCGAAGAAGCCGATCGTGTTGTAGCCCCAGTAGTTGCGAAGTCCGCGATCCTGAAGGTGACCGTCCTGAACAAACTGGTGCAACGGCAAGAACTCAACCGCCGTGACCCCGAGGGACTTGAGGTAATCGATCGCGACCGGGTGCCCCATCGCCACGTAGGTGCCCCGGATACTCTCGGGGATATCCGGGTGCGTAGCCGTGAAGCCTTTGAGATGCGCCTCGTAAATGATCGAATCGTGGTACTCGTGGGCCGGAGGATGGTCGTTGCCCCAATCAAAGTAGGGCGAGACGACGACTGAATGCATCGTGTGATCCTTCGAGTCCAGGTTGCTCATCTGCGAAGGATCGTCGAGCTCGTAACTGAGCAGGCTCGCGTCCGTGTCGGGCATGCCCGCGATTGCGCGCGCGTACGGGTCGAGAAGGAGTTTCGAGGGATCGCAGCGGTGCCCGGCCGCCGGATCATAGGGGCCATGGACCCTGAATCCGTAGCGTTGACCCGGCTGGACGGCTGGAAGATACACGTGCCACACGAAGGCATCGACTTCCGTCATTTCTACACGTCGTTCCGAAAAGTCGTCGCCGATGAGGCAAAGTTCGACTCTCTCGGCAACTTCTGAGTAGAGGGCGAAGTTCGTGCCGCTTCCGTCGAAGGTTGCACCGAGCGGGTACGGGGAGCCTGGCCAAATCTGCACTGTCGAAGAATCCTTGCGCTGAGGCAGCCAATGGCTGCGCGAAAACATGTGTGTATCGACATTGTGGCCCGATGGGCTGGCAGAAGCCCGAAGTTTCGTGGAATGAGAAAGGCCCCGTGCACGTGCACGGGGCCTTGAAGTGGAGCGGATGACGGGACTCGAACCCGCGACCCTCACCTTGGCAAGGTGATGCTCTACCAACTGAGCCACATCCGCGTGGGCGATACTGGGATCGAACCAGTGACCTCTTCCGTGTGAAGGAAGCGCGCTACCACTACGCCAATCGCCCGCATAAGAGCCGGCGGAAACTCGCCTGTTCGCTCTTTGCGACTAGACAACAATACACCACCGGCGCGCGGCCCCAAATTGTGGTGGGGTTCGTGACGGTCTTTTGTGGTGAGGCTCGCAAGTGTGGCGCTCGCTCGCGGCTCGCGCTGCGCTATGAAGCTCCTTGCGCTGCGTCATGAAGCTCTATGGCTGGAAAATCGCCCGTGAGGGGCGAGTTGACACGCTCGCAAAGCTGCTCGAGGTGATTTGAGTCAAAAGCGGGCGGCCTACTTTGCGCGGAACGCGATCCTGACGTAATGTATCTATTCGTTGGTTCGAGAGATCGACCAAAAATGCGGATGTGGCTCAGTTGGTAGAGCATCACCTTGCCAAGGTGAGGGTCGCGGGTTCGAGTCCCGTCATCCGCTCTGGAATCTCAGGTTTCCACGTGGTGGGTTGGCCGAGAGGCGAGGCAGCGGCCTGCAAAGCCGTATACACGGGTTCGAATCCCGTACCCACCTCTCGTGTGGCCCGCAGCCACGCAAAATAGACCGCACGGTCTCATAAGGGCGATTGGCGCAGTTGGTTAGCGCGTTTCCTTGACACGGAAGAGGTCGCTGGTTCGAGTCCAGTATCGCCCACAGATAAAGACGCCCCGCGGGGCGTCTTTTTTATTGTCATCTCTCGTTTCCCTTGCCGTGAGAGAGTACAAGTATGAGCGGACAGCACGCACTCTTTCTCGACTTCGACGGCACACTTGCCGACCACGGAATCGTCCCTAAGGCTCACGTCGACGCCCTGAAACGAGTTCGAGAGGCCGGCCACCTCGCCTTCCTCTGCACGGGCCGCCCCCATTCCCTCATCCCGCACGATGTCGAAGTCGCACTTGATGGAGTGATCGGCTCTGCGGGTGCCTATGTGAAAATTGGCGATACGATTCTTGAGGATTCGCGATTTCCCGATGACCTCGCCGAGCGCACACTGCGCGTTCTTGAGGAAGCGGGCACTTTCCCGTTTGTACTCGAATCCCCCGAGGCAACCGTCGGAAATAGCACCGCCGAACGGTACATTCGCGAGCGCCTCACGCGTTCCTTCCAAAAATCAGGGAAGCTGCCCGCAAAAGAGGAGGGGACTCTGGGCGGGGGAGCGTCAGAGTTGCTCGATGCCTTCGTTCTGCGCGACGATCTCGCAGGTATCTCGTTCGCCAAGGTAGTCGCGTGGCAAATCCCGATGAGCATCACCGAGGTCGCCCGCAAGATTGGTCCCGAAGTGCGCGACATGCCCTACTCGATCGGCGACGATAAAGAAACCTCCGGCGAACTCCAGCTCGCGGCGATCGACAAGATTGACGGCGTGAAGCGTGTGCTCGAGCACGTGGGCATCCCGCTCGAGCGTGCCGTGGGATTCGGCGACGGCGTGAACGATGTCGGCATGCTTAGCGGGGTGGGAGTCCCGGTGCCGGTCGAGGGGTCTGACGCCTCCCGCGCCATCAGCGACCCTGCTTATGTCATGAGTGGGCCGCGCGAAGGCGGTCTTGCCGACGCGCTCGAAAAGCTGGGACTCGTGTAGCCCTACTCGAGCTCGAGGCCGAGCTCCTCCTGGATGGCGGAAAGCTGACCGGCCGACGCCCTCAACAGATGGGTTTCGTGCTCATCGAGCGGAATGTCGAGCACGCGCTCGACACCGCCACGGCCCACGACGCTCGGGACGCTCATCGCCACACCGCTGACGCCACGGTAGTCATTCAGGACCGTCGAGACCGTCAGCACGGCTTTTTCGTCATTAATGATGGCCTCGCAAATCCGGGCCGCGGAAACCCCGATCGCCAGGTTTGTTGCGCCCTTGCCCTGGATGATTTGGTACGCCGAATTTGCGACCTCGTCGCGCACCGCGTCCAGTTCGGCCTCGGTGAAGGCGAGGGAACCGTCGGAATTCCTCCACTCGCGAAGCGGAATGCCGCCGATATTGGCGTTTGACCACACGGCAAACTCGCTATCGCCGTGTTCACCAATAATGCGTGCGTGCACGCTGCGTGGGTTCACGCCGATCCGCTTGCTCAAGAGCCATTTGAGCCGGCTCGAATCCAGAACGGTTCCCGAGCTAAAGATGCGAGACGGATCGAGTCCAGTGGCCTGCTGGGCGGCAACCGTGAGGACATCGCACGGATTCGTGACGAGCATGAACATCGCTTCGGGCGCCTGCTCGAGAAGCTGCGGCATAAGGGAGCGAAGAATCTTGACGTTGGTGCCCGCAAGATCGAGACGGGTCTGGCCGGGCTTTTGACGCGCACCAGCGGTGATCACGACGACGTCGGCGTCGGCCACGCACGAAATGTCGCTCCCGCCAAGGATCGTCGCTCCTGAACCGAACTGTGCGCCGTGAGCGAGATCGAGAACCTCGGCCTCGGCCTTAGCGGTCGCGAGGTCGTACAGGGCAATCGTCTGCGCGCTCCCGCGCAGCATCGCGGCGTACGCGACGGACGAGCCCACACTGCCGGCGCCGATCACGGCGATCTTGGTGGGGCGAGTGGAGGGAGATCCAGCTGAAACAAGGGGAGCAGTCATGTTTTTATGGTTCGCTAGCGCGAGGCCCTTTGGCAAGTGAGTGATCCTCTTTTCACACGATCGATTCCCTCTCGCAGGCGCAGAAACCTTGAGACCTCACTCGTTAGACTGGGCGGTGGAGCCGGCAGTGTAGGTCGGTTCGCACCCGAGAACTAAAGGAGTCATCCGTGTCCCAGCTTTCCATCGTCCTCGACGGCTCACCCACCACGATCGAGCAGGGGACCACGGGAGAAACGCTGTACGAGGGTCGCCGCGAGATCGTCGCCCTGCGCATCAACGGCGAACTGAAGGACCTGTACATCGCGCCCGCCGAAGGCGACACCGTCGAGGGCGTGGACATCGCGAGTGAGGATGGCCTCAACATTCTGCGTCACTCGTGCGCACACGTTCTCGCGCAGGCCGTTCAGCGTCGCGACAGCAACGCCAAGCTCGGTATCGGCCCGTTTATTACGGACGGCTTCTACTATGACTTCGACGTCGCCGAGCCTTTCACCCCCGAAGATCTCAAAGCGATCGAGAAGGACATGCAGCGTATCGTCAAGGAAGGGCAGCGCTTCCAGCGCCGCGACATCGATGACGCCGACGCGCGTGAAGAGGAAAAGGACGAGCCGTACAAGCTTGAGCTGATTGGCCTGAAATCGAATGCCGATACCGCCGCCGAAGGCGCGAGCGTCGAAGTCGGCGACGGTGGCCTCACGATGTACGACAATGTGAATAAGAAGGGCGAGGTCGTGTGGACCGACCTGTGCCGCGGGCCGCACCTGCCCTCGACGCGCCTCATCGGCAATGGCTTCTCCCTCATGCGCTCCGCAGCCGCCTACTGGCGCGGCAGTGAAAAGAACCCCATGCTCCAGCGCATCTATGGAACGGCGTGGGCGACGAAGGACGACCTGAAGGCCTACAAGTTCCGCCTCGAGGAAGCGCAAAAGCGCGATCACCGCAAGCTGGGCAGCGAGCTCGACTTGTTCAGCTTCCCCGATGAAATCGGCTCTGGCCTTGCCGTGTTCCACCCCAAGGGCGCCATGGTACGCATGGAGATGGAAAACTACTCCCGTCAGCGGCACGTTGAGGCCGGGTACGACTTCGTGTATACCCCTCACGCGACCAAAGGGCAGCTCTTCGAAACCTCCGGGCACCTCGACTGGTATCGCGACGGCATGTACCCCCCGATGCATCTCGATGAAGAACGCGATGCTGAGGGCAACGTCACCAAGCAGGGCCAGGACTACTATCTCAAGCCCATGAACTGCCCGATGCACAATCTCGTGTTCGCCGCCCGCGGGCGCTCCTACCGTGAGCTTCCCCTGCGACTGTTCGAGTTCGGCACCGTGTACCGCAACGAAAAGAGCGGCGTGATCCACGGTCTCACGCGTGCGCGGGGTTTCACCCAGGATGACGCCCACATTTACTGCACGCGCGAGCAGATGCGCGATGAGCTCACAACGCTTCTGACCTTCGTGCTCGACCTGCTCAAGGATTACGGCCTCGACGACTTCTATCTCGAACTGTCGACGAAGAACCCCGAGAAGTTCGTGGGTAGCGATGACGTGTGGGAAGAGGCGACGCGAACGCTCGAAGAAGTCGCGACCGCCTCCGGGCTCGATCTCGTTCCCGATCCGGGTGGCGCAGCGTTCTACGGCCCCAAGATTTCCGTTCAGGCGAAAGATGCGATTGGGCGCACGTGGCAGATGTCGACCATTCAGCTCGACTTCAACCTGCCCGAACGCTTCGATCTCGAATACACGGCGCCTGACGGCTCGCGCCAGCGACCCGTCATGATCCATCGCGCGCTCTTCGGCTCCATCGAGCGCTTTTTCGGTGTTCTCACCGAGCACTACGCGGGTGCCTTCCCCGTGTGGCTCGCGCCGGTGCAGGTCGTGGGGATTCCCGTAGCGGGAGAATTCGTGCCCTACCTCGAGGAGGTTGCAGCGAAGCTTCGCGCTCACGGCGTGCGCGTCGAAGTCGATGCGTCTGATGACCGCATGCAGAAGAAGATCCGCAACCACACCAAGGAAAAGGTGCCGTACATGCTGATCGCTGGCGGTGAGGATCGCGACGCCGGAGCCGTGAGCTTCCGCATGCGCGACGGAAGCCAGGACAACGGCATTCCGGTTGACGATGCAGTCGAGCGCATCCTCGAAGCGATCCGCACGAAGGCTCAAGTGTGAACCCGATGAACGGTGAGCAGGAGGCTCGAGTCGGGGAGGCCTTCGAGGACGCCCACGCATTCGCCGGCACCCCCGACTCCCTCCAGCGCCTGTGGACACCGCACCGCGTGGCATACATTCAGGGGGAGGGGAAACCCTCGAGCGCGGAGGCTACCGACGAATGCCCGTTTTGCACGGGGCCGGACAAGAGCGATGAGGACGCACTTATCGTTCACCGAGGCGACTTCGCGTTCGTGATTCTCAATCTTTTCCCCTACAACTCCGGGCACCTTCTCGTGTGCCCCTACCGTCACGTGAGCGACTACACCGACCTCACGCGCGAGGAATACCTCGAAATCGCGGAGCTCACGCGAACGGCGATGCGCGTGGTACGTGCCGTGTCCAATCCCGCGGGCTTCAACCTCGGGATGAACCAGGGAGAGGTTGCCGGGGCTGGAATCGCCGCGCACCTTCACCAGCACGTCGTACCGCGGTGGCTCGGCGATGCGAATTTCCTTCCAATCGTGGGGCGCACCAAGGCCCTCCCGTTCCTGCTCTCGCACACACGCGACATGTTTGCTGAAGCGTGGCCCGAGGCAGGGAAGAAAGGCGCAAAGGAGCACACGTGAGCACTACAGGGCAGTCGCGCGGCTACGGCTACGACGTTTACCGCGATGTCCCTGAGGACATCGCCCATGCGATGCCATCGTTCGGGGAACGTGCGAAAAAGAAGCCGCGCGGCAAGGTCGCCACGTGGATCATCTTTTTTCTCGCCTTTCTCGCGCTCGCCATCACCGCACTGCTGCTCTTCTACTTTGTGATCCTGCCGCAGGGGATTGGGACGAGCCTCGTCTCGCTCACGGCCGCCCTCGTACCGTTCGGCATTGTGCTCAGCGCCGTGTGGTGGCTTGACCGTAATACCCCTCAGCCGCGCTTCACAAAGACCTATGCCTATTTGTGGGGATCTATCGGCTCCATTGCCATGACGTATATTTTCGGCACGGCCGTCATCTTTTTGATCGCCATGCAGGCCAAGGATGCAAGCTCTCAGGAATTCCTCGCGGTGGCATTCCAGGCCCCGGTCGTCGAGGAGTCGACGAAGGCGTTTGGGCTCGTGCTGCTCCTCCTTTTCGGGCGGCGCTACATTTCTGGGACGATCGACGGCGTTATTTACGCGATGCTCATCGCTGCTGGCTTCGCCTTTACCGAAAACATCACGTATTTCGCACGGTCATTCGCGGCTGCTCAAGTCGAGGGTAACTCGACTGTTTTCTGGCAGACCTTCTTCTTACGTGGGCTTCTTTCACCGTTTGCGCACGCGAGTTTCACCTCGCTCGTCGGGCTCGGTGTCGGTATCGCGGCGGAGCGCCGGAGCCTTCCTCTCTACTTTTTCTTAGGAGCCGGCGGACTGAGTCTCGGTATGGGCCTGCATGCCCTGTGGAATGGCGGTTCGATGCTCCTCGCACTCAATGGCGTGACGAGTCTGAAAGGGCTTTTGTTCTGGTACGCGATCATCGAGGTGCCGATCTTCCTCACACTTGCGCTGCTCTTCATTTTCCTTCGTTGGCGCGAGAGGCGGATTCTGCGCTGGCGTCTTTCCGACTACGGGCGTGCCGGGTGGTTTACCCCGAGCGAGGTTGACATGCTCGTGGGCCTGCGCCGCCGTCGCCGCGCCGTGGCCTGGGCCGCAAGCTATGGAGCAGTTACCGCTTGGTCGATGAAAGAGTTCCAGCGCGTGGCGCTGCGCCTCGCCGCACAGCGGCAAGCTGCGCTTGCGGGACACACGTCCTCCAGGATCAAGGAATCCGAAGCCATGTTGCTTTCGCAACTGACTGAAACGCGACGAGTGCTGGCCGCGCTCACGTATCCGGTTGCGCCGGCGCGTACAATGGTTCAGCGATAATTTCCGAAGAATGAGGGAAACCGATGTCAGGTCACTCTAAATGGGCAACAACGAAGCATAAGAAAGCTGCGATCGATGCTAAGCGTTCGAAGCTCTTCGCGAAGCTCATCAAGAACATTGAAGTTGCGGCGCGCATTGGCGGCCCCGACCCCGCCGGTAACCCCACGCTCTACGACGCGATCCAAAAGGCTAAGAAGAGCTCCGTCCCGAACGACAACATTGATCGCGCGGTTAAGCGTGGCGGCGGGCTCGATGGCGCTGGAGTCAACTACGAGACTCTCATGTACGAAGGCTATGCCCCCGGCGGCGTCGCGCTTCTCGTCGAGTGCCTTACCGACAACAAGAACCGCGCCGTTTCGGAGGTGCGCGTGGCCTTCACGCGCAACGGTGGAAACATGGCTGACTCCGGCTCGGTGTCCTATCTCTTCAACCGCAAGGGCGTTGTGACCGTCACCAAGGCCGGCCACACGGAAGATGAGCTGCTCGAGATCGTGCTCGACGCTGGTGCCGAAGAGATCAACGACGAGGGCGAGGTTTTCGAGATCATCTCGGAGGCGTCGGACGTCGTCAGCGTCCGCACCGCACTCCAGGAAGCCGGCGTGGACTACGACAGTGCCGAGGCCTCGTTCGTGCCGACCATGCGAACTGCGGTGGATCTTGAAGGTGCCCAAAAGGTGCTGCGCCTTATCGACGCGCTCGAAGACAGCGACGACGTGCAGAACGTGTACTCAAACCTCGATATCCCCGAGGACGTTGCCGCGCAGCTCGAGGCCGAATAGTCGGCCCACACGAGGGCTGTATGCGAGTTCTGGGAATTGATCCCGGTCTCACCCGGTGCGGGTTTGGGGTCGTCGATGGCGGCCCCGCCCGATCCGTGCGCCTTGAAGCCGTTGGCGTGATCACATCGGCCCGGGACGCCGGCGTGGATGCACGCCTCCTCGAGATTTATCAGGGACTCGTGCACGTGATCGAGCAGTATGCACCGGATATCGTCGCGGTCGAGCGTGTGTTCTCGCAAAATAACGTTTCGACCGTCATGGGGACGGCGCAGGTGTCGGGTCTCGCGATTGTGCTCGCGGCCGAGAGGGGAATCCCGGTCGCGATGCACACTCCTTCCGAGGTTAAACGCGCGATCACGGGCAACGGCCGCGCCGACAAGGCGCAGATTCAAACGATGGTCCAGAAGATTTTGCATTTGGATGCGCCGCCCAAGCCCGCGGATGCGGCGGATGCGGTGGCGATCGGGATCACGCAGCTGTGGCGAGGCTCAGGTCCGGTCAAGTTAGGTTCCGACGGTGCCCGGCGAACAAGCGCCCAAGCTCAGTGGGCCGAGGCCGAGCGAAAGGCTCGACTCGCCCAGGAGAGGTCGACCTCCCGCCTGTAGTCGTACGCGTGTTCTAAAATCGGGGGCGTGATTGCTTCCCTTCGCGGCGCCGTGAGCGCCATCGCTCTCGATTCTTTCGTCCTCGATGTTGGCGGGGTGGGGTACCTGGTCAACACGTCACCACAAACGCTGTCTGCTGTGCGCACGGGGCAAGAGGTGCTCGTGCACACGGAGCTTGTGGTGCGCGAGGATTCGATGACGATCTACGGCTTCTTGACGAAAGACGAAGCCGATCTCTTCCGCACGATTCAATCGGTTTCGGGGATCGGTCCGCGAATTGCGATCGCCGTGCTTGCAGTCATGGACCCCGCAACATTCGCGCGCGCGGTCCTCAACGAGGACCTCAAAACCCTGACCTCGGTGCCTGGAATCGGAAAGAAGGGGGCTCAGCGCATGACCCTCGAGCTGAAGGACAAGGTCGCTCCCTTCGCGGCGGGCACGTCGGAGGGCGCAGCCCCCGTACCCTCGGCGCCGGAGACCAACGAAAGTTCGGTTCTCGATTCGCGCGCCGCGAAAGACGTCGTGCAGGGCCTTCAGGGCCTCGGATGGCCCGAGAAGGGAGCCAAGGAGGCCGTCGAGGCGGTGCTGCTGAGCTATGAAGAGTCCGAGCAAGGATCGAGTGCGAGCCTCGATTCGGGTGTGCTGCTGCGTCTTTCGCTCCGTCAGCTGGGTGGTCGCTCATGATTGAACATTCCGGGGTGAGCGGCGAGGGAGCTGAGACAGGCGAGACTCTCCAGCGGATCATCGGTGCGGAAGCCGGCGCCCTTGACCGCGCAGCAGAGGGTGCCCTGAGGCCCCGTGAGCTTGCCGACTTCGTGGGGCAGAAGAAGGTGCGCGAACAGCTCTCGCTTGTGCTCGATGCCGCATCGCTGCGGGGAACGCCTCCTGAGCACATGCTCCTCTCGGGGCCTCCGGGCCTCGGGAAGACAACACTCGCGATGATCATCGCGCACGAGCTGGGCTCGCCGCTCAAAATTACGTCCGGGCCAGCCGTCCAACACGCCGGTGATCTCGCCGCCATTCTCTCGTCGCTTGAAGAGGGTGAGGTGTTGTTCATCGACGAAATCCATCGCCTCGCACGCCCCGCCGAGGAAATGCTCTACATGGCTATGGAGGATTTTCGCGTCGATGTTGTGGTGGGCAAAGGGGTCGGGGCCACGGCGATCCCACTCGAACTTCCCCCATTTACGGCGGTCGGAGCGACGACGCGCGCCGGGATGCTTCCCTCGCCTCTTCGCGACCGGTTTGGATTTACGGGTCACCTGGACTACTACACGGCCGAAGAACTCGCCCTTGTCATCGCAAGGAGTGCCGCGCGGCTGGAGATAGATATCGATCCTCAAAGCGCGCACGAGATCGCCTCACGTTCGCGCGGTACGCCGCGTATCGCTAATCGACTTCTGAGGCGCGTACGCGACTACGCCCAGGTGCGCGGCGGCGGCGCGATCACGATGGATTCCACTCTCGAAGCGCTCACGGTGTACGAGGTCGACCCCGGTGGCCTCGATCGCTTGGACCGAGCAGTGCTGCAAGCACTGTGCACAAAGTTTGGCGGCGGACCGGTTGGCCTTTCTACCCTCGCGATCGCGGTAGGGGAAGAAACAGAGACCGTCGAGACCGTCGTCGAACCGTTCCTCGTTCGCGAAGGTCTCCTCGGCCGCACCCCGCGAGGCCGCATCGCGACACCCGCGGCATGGGAGCACCTGGGGCTTGACGTTCCCGCCGTCGACCCCGCGCGTGGCGGAACACTCTTCGATGAGCCCGGACGTGAGGACGGTCGCTTTAACTGAGTGGGGAATAGCGGCCATACGCGGGTACAGTGGAACGGATTGTGACTCCCGATGGAAGGCTCGTCTCGTGCAAAACCCCATGTTTTTGATGATCATCATGCTCGTCGTGATGGCTGTACCGATGTTTCTCATGTCGCGCGGTCAGCGCAAGAGGGTGCAGCAGCACCAGGAACTTGTGAAGTCTCTTGGCGTTGGTGATGAAGTCCGTACCCACTCGGGCTTTTACGGCATGATCGTCGAAGAAGAGGGCGACACGGTGATCCTGGAAACCGAGGACGGCTCGCAGCTCAAGTGGAACCGCAACGCGATCGCCGAGCGTGTCGACAGCTTCGGCGAAAACTCGACCGAAGCGACCTTGAGCGATGCTCCCGCCTCCGATGCCGACCTGCGAAGTGACGCGGAGAAGAGCTCGGACTTCCTCGCTGACGACAGCAAGAACTGAATCGAAGAAGGCGACGCGCGGTACCCACGTGCGTCGCCTTCGTATGACTTAAAGGACCGTTCATGCCAGCACGACGCATAGCGCTTACGACGCTCACCGTCCTGATTCTCGTCCTCGGGGGCATCCTTGGCTTCGGCGTGGCGAACAACGGGTGGAAGGCCGCCCCGAAGCTCGCGCTCGATCTCGAAGGAGGCACTCAGGTCATCCTGCAAGCCAAGTCTCACGGCGGTGAGGCGATCACTCCTGAGCAGATGGAGCAGGCACGCCAGATCATTTCCCAGCGCGTGAACGCGATGGGCGTGGCGGAGACGGAGATCTCCGTCCAAGGCGGCACGAATATTGTCGTGAACGTTCCCGGGAAACTCGATGAGGCTACGAGCGATGCACTGCGGCGCACCGCCACCATGAGCTTCCGTCCCGTGCTTCTGCAGGTGGCGCCCAACGCCGGTGTTTCCGATGCAGGCGGGGCAAGCGACGGGACGAGCGAGGATGCTGCGTCGCTCGGTCCCGTTGCGCAGGACGTTGCACCTGCCTCGGATGGCGGGGGAGAGGGATCCTCATCTTCTGCAAGCAAAGGCGTGAACACCTATAAAGGGGCGAAGGCCTGGAGTCAAGAATGGCTCTCAACGGTCGACCAAAAAGAGTTCGCCAAGCTCGACTGCACCGACCCCGACACGCTCAACAACCATTCGGTTACAGGCCGCGACGACGAGGCGGTCGTCGCCTGCGGAGCCGGTGGAACCTCGAAGCTGATCCTCGGTCCAGTTGTCGTCAGCGGCGAAGCGATCAAGGACGCGAGCGCCGGTGCGGACAAGAACAAAACCGGTCAGGATACGGGTTTCTATGCAGTCAATCTGACCTTTAACGATGCGGCCGGTAAGGCCTTCGGCGAAATGAGTTCGGCGCTCTACGGCGATCAGGGAGCGACTAAGCAGTTCGCAATCGTGCTCGATTCCCTCGTGATCTCTGCACCGCAGGTCCAGGCCGTGACGACAACCCAATCCACGATTACGGGCAACTTCACGGCCGATCAGGCGAAGGAACTTGCGAGCCAGCTCAAGTTTGGCGCGCTCCCGCTCGAGTTCACGGTGCAGTCAGAACAACAGATTTCCGCGACGCTCGGCTCCGATCAGCTCACCTCGGGCCTCATCGCGGGTCTTATCGGCCTTGCTCTCGTCGTCATCTATGCCGCATTCCAATACCGAGTGCTCTCAATCGTGACAACCGCATCGCTTGCCATCATGGGCGTGCTCGCTTACCTCATCATCACGCTCATGTCGAACATGCCTGAGATCGGCTATCGCCTTTCTCTTGCAGGAGTTGCCGGCCTTATCGTGTCGATTGCCTTCACTGCGGATTCGTTCATTGTGTACTTCGAACGTGTTCGCGACGAAATCCGCGATGGGCGCGGCATCGTCGCAGCGATCGACCACGGCTGGGACCGGGCGAAGCGTACGATCCTCGCGTCCGACGCCGTCAACGTCATCGCTGCTGTCGTGCTGTATCTCGTGAGCGCGGGCAGCGTACGCGGCTTCGCCTTCACGCTCGGTCTTACAACGGTTCTCGACCTTCTCGTGGTGTTCTTGTTTACGCACCCGCTCCTGCAGAGCCTTGGGCGCACGAACTTCTTCGGGAAAGGGCACCCAGCCTCGGGCCTCGACCCCGCACTGCTCGGGCGCGACGTTCCAGCGTATGCGGGCCGCGCGCGCTTCCGCAGCTCCGAAGAACGCGGAAAGGGGCGTAAAGCCAAGGGCGGCGATAGGGGCGCGGCTGGCGTCGGAACTGAAACCCTTGCCGAGCGCAAGGCGCGCCTCGCACGCGAAGCCGCGGAGGACTCGCATGGTGCCGACCACAACGCCACTCCTACCGGCTCGCACTCAGCGACCACCGAAGCCTCCTCGCCCGAGGACACAACCCCGAAGGAGGACCGCTGATGTCGCGCTTTTCCACGTTCGGCAACGAACTCCACTCCGGTCAACGCTCAATCCCCATCGTTCCTCGCCGCAAATGGTGGTACTTGGGCTCTGCGCTCATCCTGGTGATCCTCGCAGCGATCACGGGGGTGCGGGGCGTGAACTGGGGTATCGAATTCACGGGTGGCAGCGAGTTCCAGATCTCGCACGTGAAGAACCCGGACCAAGCTCTCGCCCGTGATGTTGTGCGCGAACACGTGCCCTCGAACGAGCCGCGCATCTCGCAGGTGGGTGGCAATATTCTGCGCGTTCAAACGGAAGAGCTCTCCACCGATGCGACGAAGGCGCTCAGCGCAGACCTCGCGAAGGCCTACAACGTGCCTGCGGAGGATGTTTCGAGCTCATTCGTCGGGCCCAACTGGGGCGGGGACGTCACCGCGAAGGCTATTCAGGGCATCGTCATCTTCATGCTGCTCGTGACCATTGTGATGGCGCTCTATTTCCGAAACTTCAAGTCATCGGTTGCCGCGATGGCCGCGCTCACCCACGACCTTCTCTTCACAATCGTGGCGTATGGCGCGATCGGATTCGAGGTCACCCCCGCCACGGTGATCGGTTTTCTTACGGTCCTTGGCTACTCGCTCTATGACACGGTCGTCGTCTTCGACAAGGTGCGAGAGAACACTGAGGGCTTCCTCGAGCGCACTGACGCGAGCTTCGCGACCCTCGTCAACCGAGCGACGAACCAAACGCTCGTGCGTTCAATCAATACGTCGGTTGTTGCGCTCTTGCCCGTCGGCTCGATCCTGATTATCGGCGCATTTATTCTTGGAGCCGGAACGCTGAAGGATATTTCGCTCGCCTTGTTCGTGGGCATCATCGCCGGCACCTACTCATCCATCTTCCTTGCGCCGAGCTTCCTCGTGGACCTGCGTAAGGGCGAAAAATCTATCAAGGACCACACACTGCGCGTTGAGCGCACACATGAAAAGGACGTTGTCACGGCATGACCACTACGCCAGTACCCCCCGAAATTGCCGAAATCGAACGCACACACATCGGGCTCTACCAGGATTTTCCGCAGCCCGGCGTCCTCTTTCGCGATATCACCCCGCTTCTGCGTGACCCCAAAGCGATGAAAACCGTCATCAAGTACTGGGCGAGCACCGTTCCCGCCGAGGTTGATCTGGTTGTGGGAACGGAGGCACGTGGTTTCGTTTTTGGTGCCCCGCTCGCGTACGAGATGGACCGCGGTTTTGTGCCTGTGCGAAAGGCAGGCAAGCTTCCGGGGAAGCCGAACTCTCTCACCTACGACCTCGAATACGGTTCAGCAACGATCGAAATCGCGGAAAACGCCGTCCCGAAGGGGGCGCGCGTTCTCGTTCTCGACGATCTTCTGGCAACCGGCGGCACGGCCGCGGCGACTATCCAGCTCGTTGAATCGCTCGGTGCCGAGGTCGTGGCTGCCAGCTTCCTCATCGAGCTTCTCGGACTCGGTGGCCGTGAAAAGCTCGGTGACATCCCGCTGCACACCGTGTGGAGCATCCAGAACTGACTTTGAGTGCCCTGGACATGGCCACGGGCGTTTTTGGGTTTAAACTGGGATAATTCCGACACGAGGAAGGCGGTGAGCGGCATGGATGCGGATCGTGAGGACTCCCGCCCGCGCAAAGTTTGGGGAACGAAAGATGATCCCCTTCTCCTGCCGCTCATCGACGCAATCCGTGAACTTCATCCGGAAGCCGACCTTTCCCTCGTCTATCGCGCGTATAACGTCGCCGAGTACTGGCATCGCCCCCAGTTTCGCAAGAGCGGCGAGCCGTACATTACGCACCCGATTGCGGTCGCGACGATCCTCGCGGGCATGGGTTCCCCGCCCGATGTGCTCGCGGCGGCCCTTCTTCACGACACCGTTGAGGACACCGAATACACGCTTGAAGAGCTCACGACTGATTTCGGCGAGACAATCGCCGTCATGGTTGATGGCGTCACGAAGCTCGACAAAGTGCGGTACGGCGAAGCCGCGCAGGCCGAGACCGTGCGAAAAATGATCATTGCGATGAGCCGCGACATTCGTGTTCTGCTCATCAAGCTCGCGGATCGTCTTCACAACGCTCGCACATGGAAGTTTGTGTCGAGTTCGAGCGCCGAGCGCAAGGCAAAAGAGACACTCGAGATCTATGCACCGCTCGCGCACCGCCTTGGACTTAACGCGATTAAGTGGGAGCTTGAGAATCTGAGCTTCCAGGTGCTCTATCCGAAGCTCTATGACGAAGTGGTGGCGCTCGTTGCCGAGCACGCTCCGGCGCGCGAAGAGTACCTTGCGGGCGTGATCGGCACTATCGAGGAAGACATTAAATCCGCGCACATCGAAGGCACGGTGACGGGTAGGCCGAAGCATTACTACTCGGTCTATCAAAAGATGATCGTGCGCGGGCGCTCGTTCAGCGATATCTATGACCTTGTGGGGATCCGCGTGCTCGTGGACACGGTACGCGACTGCTACGCGGTTCTCGGTATTTTGCACGCGCGTTGGAGCCCTATGCCGGGGCGTTTCAAGGATTACATCGCTCTTCCGAAATTCAACCTTTACCAGTCGCTTCATACGACGGTCATCGGACCTGGCGGCAAGCCCGTTGAAATACAGATTCGCACGTGGGATATGCACCGCCGCGCAGAGTACGGCGTTGCCGCGCACTGGAAGTACAAAGCCGCTACGGCCCGCGGCGAAAAGATCGAGGATTCCCCGCAGAGCTCTGCCGTCGGCGGGGATATGTCGTGGCTTCGCCAGCTTCTTGACTGGCAGAAGGACACGACGGATTCCGATGAATTTCTCGAGTCGCTGCGCTACGAGATGGCCTCGAATGAAGTGTACGTGTTTACGCCCAAGGGCGATGTTGTCTCACTCCCGCAGGGGGCGACTCCCGTCGATTTCGCGTACGCGGTCCACACGGAGGTCGGCCACCGCACGATGAGCGCGCGCGTGAATGGCAAGATCGTGTCGCTTAAATCGGAGCTGAACACGGGCGACGTCGTCGAGGTCTTCACGTCGAAGGCAGAGGGTGCAGGTCCCAGCCAGGATTGGCTGAATTTCGTGGCGTCGACTCGTGCACGCACGAAGATTCGACAGTGGTTCTCGAAAGAGCGACGCGAAGAGGCGCTCGAGCGAGGCCGTGACGAGCTTGCGCTTCAGCTCCGCCGGCAGAATCTGCCGTTGCGCCGCATGCTCACGCACGAGATGCTCACAAACGTCGCGGCGGACCTCAATTACGACTCGGTCGACGCGCTGTATACGGCGATCGGTGAGCACCATGTGAGCGCCGAGAATATCGTGGGTCGCCTCATTTCTGAGGTGGGCGGCGCCGAGGGCGTTCAGGACGACATGGCCGAATCTGTCGTGCCATCGCGGGTGCTCGCGAAGCCGCGCCGCGCCTCACATGCCGATCAGGGCGTCGTTGTGGATGGTCAGCGTGATTTGTGGGTGAAGCTCGCAAAGTGCTGTGCCCCCGTGCCCGGTGATGACATCGTGGGTTTTGTGACGCGTGGCAATGGCGTGAGCGTGCACCATGCAGCGTGCGCGAATGCGGAGCAGATGCGTGAGAAGCAAGCCGATCGCTTCGTGCCGGTGAGGTGGTCTGGCGCGACGAACCAGGCCTACATGGTTCATATCAAGGTCGAGGCACTTGATCGATCACGGCTTCTTACTGATCTCGCTGACGTGATCTCCGAGCTTGAGGTCAATATCCTTTCGGCCTCAGCGCACTCGCTTCCGGATCGTATCGGTGTCGTCTTCTTCTCCTTTGAGCTTGCGGATCCCTCTCATCTTCGTAACGTGCTCACGCAGGTGCGGAAGGTGTCGGGCGTATTCGATGCTTACCGCGTGACGAGCGATGGCAAGCCGATGTGATCTGCGGTCTGATGGTGCGTTTTGGCAGCGCGACCTTCGAGCGTCTTTTCGATCTCTTTAGCGAGTGCTGCGAGCTTTTTGTAGCGGGCTCGCCCCGTCCGTGGTCCCGAGTAACCGTTGCCCCGGCCTGAGCGACACGCGCGATAGGCGATGCGCGTGAGGTCGCTGCTTGTCACCCATCCCTGAGCGACGAGCCTTTCGGCATAGATGCGGGCGGTTTCGTCTGCGCCTTTGCGTGCGAGTTCAGCGAAAGCGCGGTGGGGCGCGAGCGTGGGGATTCCCGCGGGATAGGCGATGTCTCCGGTGGCGAGGGTGATTTTGCGAAGCTCGAGGTCGTCATAGCGTTGGCTGTGCCGTTCTGAGGCGACGATGAGGCGTGAAGGGGAGTAGTCGCCGCCACACCATACCCAAGCCGCGGTGTGATCTGCGATGACTGCCCCCGGCGCGGTCGCGGTAGGGGACATCCGTTCGAGGGCAACGCCGACGGCGGCTGCCCGCTCGCGTACGCCTACCGTGGGAGTGAGGGCCAGGGCGAATCCCGAGCCGAGTGAGGCGAGCGGTAGGTCTCGCGCGAGAAACGGAAGCGATGCGCCGGGCTCGAGGAGGAGTGCGTGCCCCACGTCGAAGGCGAACGGCGCGCGGCCTGCTTCGCGAAGGTGAGGCGCGAGGCATGTTGTCGCGATGGCTTGTGCGGGGCGAGTCATGGCACCAGAATCACATGAAAGGCGGGAGCCCGCAGGGCCCCCGCCTTTCATTGTGGAGAACTTTAGCTGTTGAGCAAGTTCAACGCCTAACCAAGATCTTGAGCGCTACGCTCGATCACTTCGAGCCATTCGCGTCGAGCGTCAAGAGCGGCCTGCGCCTTCTCGATCTTCTTTGCATCACCCGTGGCTTTGGCCTTCTCGAGATCCTCTTCGTAGCTCGCGATGGCTGCGTGCAGCTGCGAGGAGGCGCCCTCGACGCGCGCCTTGGTGCGCGGGTCGGTCCGGCGCCACTCGTCGTCCTCAGCCTTCTGGAACGCGGCGCGAACGGCGCGGATACGGTCCTCGACGCGACGCATCGCGTTGCGGGGGACACGGCCAGCGGCGTCGTAGCGGTCCTCGATCGAGCGGAACTGCTCCTTTGCCTTGTCCAAATCGGTGATGGGCAAAAGAGCCTCAGCCTCGGCGAGGAGGGCTTCCTTCACTTTAAGGTTTTCGGACTGTTCCGCCTCGATTTTCTTGAGGTCGGCGTTGCGGCGATCAAAGAAGGAATCCTGCGCGGCTTTGAACTTTGCCCACTGGGCGTCGTCCTTCTTGCGGTTACCGCGGGGAGCAGCACGCCACTGATCCATGAGCGAGCGGAACTCTCGGGCCGTAGGGCCGAAGTCTTCAGAGTCCCGGATAGCCTCCGCCTGTTCGATGAGGCGTGCCTTGATCTTTTCCGCCTTCGCGTGCTGTTCATCGAGCTCACTGAAGTGCGCCCGGCGCTTGCGGTCAAATTCGCTTCGGGCGGCTGAGAGGCGCTTCCACAGCTTGTCCTCGACTTCCCGTTCGAGCGACACCTCGTTCTTTTGCATCTCTTTCCAATTTGGCACCATCGAGCGCATCGTCTCGGCGGCCTTTTTCCAGGAGATGCGGTGGGAGTCGGTGGCGACGAGCTCCTCGATTCCTTCGACGAACGCGGTGCGCTTCTTGGTCGACTCCTCGCGGGCAGCGAGGCGTGCCTTCTCAAGTTCGCCGATGAGCTCCTTCGCCTTCTCTCGAAGTTCGTGGGCGCGTTCGCGCAGCGCGGGGATGTCGCCGACGACCTTCGGCTCCTTCATGTTCTTACGCATCTGCTCGAGGATGCGGTTGAGGTCTGCCTGGGTGAGCCCGGGAACCTGGAGCTTCTGCTCGACCACGTCGAGGAAGGCGCTCAGATCGAGGTAGGCGTGGGCGAAGGGGGTGAGAGCCTTCTCGCGCTCGGTGCCTTTTTCAACGGTGCCGATTTCGCGGATCTGGGTGCCGTCTTTCACCGTGACGGTTCCTTCGTCGGTCACGTCGCCGAACGTGAGGGCTTCGGCAACCTTGGCGTCGTCGTAGCTTGTTGCGGTGGGAACGATAGGAACGAGCGGGGTGCGCGGAGTCTTACCTTTGAGCTGTGCGGGGGAGCCTGGCTTAGGTGCGCTGGGCTTCGGTGCTCCCGGCTTTGGAACACTCGGCTTCGGTGACGGCGTCTCGGCTGTTTCTTCCGACGCCTCAGTCGCTTGCGGCGCTTCTGCTTCGGTGGCCTGCGCGCTTGCCTCTGCTGATTCAGGAGTCTGCGTGGCCTGAGGGGATTGAGGGGCCTCAGGTGTCGCAGGGGCCTCGGGCACGGCGGGGTTCTCGGGGGTGTTCTGGTCGTTCTCGTTCACGAGCTTCTCCTAGGATTCGAGGGCACCGGGGTGCCTCGGACAGGGGACGGGGCATATTGCCTCGCACCAACGGCGGCGCATTAGCCACGGCATTACCTAAAACTGTATCGCGGATAACACTGCGAACGGAATTCGATGCCGCGGCATGGGAAACGCGGCACGATAGTAGGCATGACTGATCTGCGCGCTACCCTCGATTTCGTGCTGTCCCCCTATTTGAGTGCCACGTGCTCGATCCTGAATGACGGAACCGACGCTCTCGTCGTGGACCCCGGGCTCGAGGTCCACGCTGAAGTGACGAACGTGCTCGAGGAGCAGGGCCTCAACCTGCGAGCGATCCTCGTGTCTCACGGCCACCTCGACCACGTTGCCGACGCCGCCCTCCTAGCCTCGCAGTTCGACGTACCGGTGTACGTGGGCGCTCGCGACGAATACAGGCTGGAGGACCCTATGGGCCAGCTGCCGTCGGCATTTACCAACCAGATCCGACCCCGCTGGGACGCGCGCGGCTGGTCTAAGCCCGCGGACGTGCGCCCCCTTGGGGATGGCGATGCCCTCGATGCGGGGAACCTGCGTCTCGTCGCACACGCGCACCCCGGACACACGGAAGGCTCGACACTCTATTTCTTCGACGGTCCCGTACACATCAATCCGCTCGTTGGGGTGACGCTGCGTGCCCTCACCGCGCCCGCCTTGGCCTTCACTGGAGACGTGCTGTTCAAGGGAACGATCGGACGCACCGATCTTCCGGGCGGCAACCCCGAAGAGATGAAGGCTTCGCTTACGAAGCTTCGAGGGTTCGCTCTTGAGCATGCTGAGGCAGTGATTGTGCCGGGCCACGGTCCCCTGAGCATTTTCCGGGACGAACTGGCGGATAATGGATACCTGCGCACCGCCTTCTGAGGCTGGATCAGCGTAGAAGACACCACAATCTGTCAAGGAGAATTGCCCCATGGCGAAAGTGACGCCGCTTTCCGGATTTCCCGAATGGCTCCCTGCCGAGCGACGCATCGAGCAGCACGTGATGGACACGTTCCGGGATGTCGCGGAGCTGCACGGCTTCTCCAATATCGAGACCCGTGCGGTTGAGCCGCTCGATCAACTGTTGCGCAAAGGGGAGACCAGTAAAGAGGTCTACCTGATCTCACGTCTTCAAGCCGACGATGAGGATCGCGATAAGGAGGGCCAGAAGCTCGGCCTTCACTTCGACCTCACCGTCCCGCTTGCGCGGTACGTTCTCGAGCATCAAAACGATCTCGCGTTCCCCTTCCGCCGCTACCAGATTCAAAAGGTGTGGCGCGGCGAACGCCCCCAGGACGGCCGTTTCCGCGAGTTTTATCAAGCGGATATCGACATCATTGGGCAAGATACGCTGCCTCCTCACATGGATGCCGATGTCGCGATCGTGATGGCCG
Source organism: Dermabacter jinjuensis (assembly GCF_902381725.1). Taxonomy (GTDB): domain Bacteria; phylum Actinomycetota; class Actinomycetes; order Actinomycetales; family Dermabacteraceae; genus Dermabacter; species Dermabacter hominis. The sequence goes on from NZ_LR698963.1 coordinate 1,693,783, forward strand.
AGGTGCTCGGGAAACTCCCGATTCCTGGCTTCACGATCTCGGTGAACAATCGCAAGCTTTCGCAGGGCGTCTTCGAGGCACTGGGGCTCACCGATATCGAAGGTGTCCTCAGGCAGCTCGACAAACTCGCCAAGGTTGGCGAAGCGGAGGTGCGCACACTCCTCATCGAGCACGCGGGAGCGAGCGAAGAACAGGCTGACGGCTGCCTTGCTTTCGCGCGGATCAAGGCGACCCATGAGGACCTCGCCGAGAAAGTCAACGCCCTTGGCGTCTCAAGCGAGGCGATTACGCATGCACTCGAGGAGCTGAGCTTCGTGATCCGCACCGTCAACGCCTCGGTGCCGGGCGCTTGCATCGCCGATCTCTCGATCGCGCGAGGTCTCGACTACTACACGGGAACGGTGTTCGAAACCTTCGTAGAAGGCCACGAGGATCTTGGTTCGATCTGCTCGGGCGGTCGGTACGACACGCTCGCAACCGACAACCGCCACTCCTACCCGGGCGTCGGTCTTTCGATTGGTCTTTCTCGTCTTGTCTCGCGGCTCGTGACGCGGTCGCTCGCGACCTCCACGAGAGCGGTGCCGACCGTTGCACTCGTCGCGGTAGCGGACGAGGAGCACCGTGAGGCGAGCGTCGACGTCGCCCGTGTGCTTCGTTCGCGAGGTATTTCTGCCGAAGTCGCACCGAGTGCTGCGAAGTTCGGCAAGCAGATCAAGTACGCGGATCGCCGCGGGATTCCCTTCGTGTTCTTCCCCTCCGAGGATGGCAGGGGAGAAGTTAAAGACATTCGTAGCGGCGAACAGACCCCAGCCGACGCGCACACGTGGCAGCCGCCAAAAGACGACATGACCGCGCGTGTGGTGGCGACCACCTCGACCAAATAACCTGAAATAAGAACGCTTTTAAGGGAGTTAGAAACGATATGGCTACCGTAGAGATGACCAAGGAAAACCACGACGAACTCGTCAAGGACGGGATCGTCTTCATCGACTTCTGGGCAGAATGGTGCGGCCCGTGCCAGCGCTTCGCCCCGATTTTCGAGAAGGCCTCGGAGGAGAACCCCGACGTGACCTTTGCGAAGGTTGACACGGAGGACCAAACCGAACTGCAAATGCAGTACGGCGCAACGTCGATCCCCACCATCGTGGCGTACCGCGATGGCATCCCCGTGTTCGGCCAGCCCGGCGCCCTTCGTCAGGCTGATCTTGACTCGCTCATCGCGCAGGTGCGCGGCCTCAACATGGATGAGGTCCGCAAGGCCTACGAAGAGCAGCAGGCAAAGCAGGGCAAGTAAGCACTCGCTCTTTGTAAGAGGGAAGGGGCTCGCCAGAAGAGACGAGCCCCTTCCCCCTTATTTTTTGAAAGTGTACGGTTTTGAAAATGGGGAGCTGTCGGTATAGTGCTGCGCATGACATCGGAAAGCTCCGCGCTCCCTCCCCGTAGCAAACCTAAGCGCCAGCAGGCGGTGCTCACCGTTCAGGACAAGACGCAGTTGAGTAAGAATCTCGTGAGGCTCTGCCTTGGCGGCTCTGACTACGTAAAGCTCAATCGCAATTCGTGTACGGATGCTTACGTCAAGCTCCTTTTGCCGCAGCCCGGAAGCGGTCTTGCAGCACCTTTCGATATGGAGCGGCTCCGAGACGAAGCCCCCGAACTCTTGCCCGCACGCCGCACGTATACGGTCCGCCGCTGGGATGATGCGAACGAGAGGCTTTGGATTGACGTTGTCGTGCACAACGCTCCGGGTCAGCACGGCCTTGCATCCGACTGGGCTGCACGTGCGCAAGAAGGTGACCGAATCGCGCTGTTGGGTGCAGGTGGGAGCTACTCTCCGCAACTGGACGCTGATCTCCACGTGCTCATTGGAGACCACGCAACAGTTCCGGCGATCGCCGCCGCACTAGAAGCAATGCCGTCGAGCGCGCGGGGCCACGCCGTCATTCACATCGAAGACGAAGCCGATATCCTCCCTCTTTCTCACCCGGAGGGCTTTTCGCTCCAATGGGTTGTTGGAGCGCGCGAGGGGCTGCTCGTGGCTGTCGAAACGCTCGATATTCCACACGACATCATCGACAAGCGTGGCGTCCATGTCTTTTGTCACGCCGAACGCGGCCTCACGAAGCAGTTGCGTGCCCGTCTCGTGCGCGAAAGAGGCATTGCGCGCGAAGACATTTCGATCTCGGCGTATTGGGCGCTCGGCCGAGTGGAAGATCGATTCCAGGCAGAAAAGCGCGAAGCGATCGGTCGCATCGACCCCGACTGAGGGCGGTCTTGCTACGGCTCGTGCTCCACACCTTGGTGTTTTCCAAGTACTTGCACTGCCGAGAACATGCTGCGAAGAACAGTCGCTAGTCTCGAAACATGAACAGCACTCTCACCACGCTGCCAAGCTGGGCACGCACAAGCGAGCTTATGGAGCACTACTACCTCACGGAATGGGGTGTCCCTGTGACTGATGAGACCGGCGTTTTTGAGCGTGTGAGTCTCGAGGTCTTCCAATGCGGGCTCTCGTGGTCAACGATACTTGCACGACGCGAGGCTTTCCGCGAGGTTTTTCACTCCTTCGAGGTGGACCGGGTCGCAGCGATGGGGGAGAGCGACGTCGAGCGCCTCATGGGGGACCGGCGGATCATCCGTAACCGTCGGAAAATTGAGGCGACCATTGGCAATGCTCGCGCCGCACAGGCCTTGCGCGAAGAAGGTACTGACCTCGCCACGCTCCTGTGGAGGTACGTTCCCGAAAGGACCTACGCTCCTCGGACGCAAGAAGAAATACCCTCGCGCGATGAGACTTCGACGCAGATGTCAAAGGATCTCAAAGCACGAGGGTTCTCTTTCGTGGGACCGACAACCTGTTTTGCACTGATGGAGGCGATAGGAATCGTGGACACGCATCTCGTCACATCGCCTCGCCGAGGAAGCTCAGGTGTTTTTGATTCCGACGGTCACCGCACTTGCGCCGTGGCGCGATAAAGAAGACTGAGCTCAGGCAGGAGTTTTTGAATCGAGATCGACCTCGATGACACCGTCGGTCACGCGCGAGGCGTAAACGGGAAGGGTGTAGTCATCGCTCGCGTAGCACTTGCCGGTTTCGAGGTCGTACACCTCCTTGTAAATTGGGCTTGCGAGGGTAGCGCGATGAATGCCGTCTACCTCGCGATCGCCCACGATCCCGCGTGACATGACGCCCTGCTGGGTACGCGGATCCACGTTTGAGACGACGTAAATCTTGCCGTCCCAGGCCTTCACTACGGCAACCTGCTCGGTGCCGAAAAGTGCCGCTTCAGGCAGATCCTGGTTGATGTCGTTCTCCTTGCAGATGCTCTGCCAGTTGCTCATGGGTGTCCTCGCTTGTCGGCTCAAGTGGCGGGCAATGTCGATGACGGGGGAATGCGGCCAGTACGGTATCTGGCCTGCGACTTCGCGGACCAAAGTCCCATGCGGGACTCCTGTGGGGTGACGCAAAAATCCCTCGTTCTTGCAACTCCACTGTACTCGAAAACGACGGCAGATTTTGTGTAGGGTGAGACCACGTCTACACCCCTAGCCTTGATGTAGGAGCTGCCGTGAGCACTGCCGACGTTGCCCCCAACTCTGAAACCGCTGGCGAGGAAACTCTCGTCAAGCACGTCGTTGTCGTTGGTGGCGGACCTGCCGCCCAACGCTTCGCGGAAACGATGCAGGCGCGCGATAAAGCAGGCGCCTACAAGATCACAGTCATCTCGGAAGAGAAGGTTGAGCCTTACGATCGCGTCAATCTCGCGAAGCGTTGGGATAAGAGCTACGACCTGACACTTGGCGATCGCTCGCTGTGGGAAGACCCGCACATTGACCTGCGCCTCGGCGATCGCGTGAACTCGATCGATACCGAATCGAAGCTCGTGCGCACCTCCTCCGGCACTGTGTACGGTTACGACGAGCTAGTACTGGCGACCGGATCTAACGCTTTTACGCCTCCCATCAATGGCTGGGACACGAAGGGCGTGTTCGTATACCGCACCGTTGACGACGTCGACGGCATGAGCGCGACGGTTGAGGCGCTCAAGGACGATGAAAAGCGCACGGGTAAGGCCATTGTTCTCGGCGGCGGTCTCCTCGGCCTCGAAGCCGCCGGTGGCCTCGCGAGCGAGGGCTACGAAGTTCACCTCGTTGAGCTCGCCGGATGGCTCATGCCGGCTCAGCTTGACGAAGGCGGTGGCAACCTCCTCAACCGCCTTATCGAGCAGCGCGGCATTGTGCTCCATACGGGTGTGAGTCTCGAGCAAGTTCTACCGCGCATTGAGTACCGCAAGGGCAATACCGCGGACGAAGAGGCCATTAACGCTGCTGCCTCAAACGTTCGTGGCGTCAAACTTTCCGATGGGACCGAGCTTGACGCCGATCTCGTGTGCCTCGCTGTTGGCATCCGCCCTCGCGACGAACTCGGTAAGGTCAACGGCTTCGAGATGGGCCCGCGCGGCGGCATCATGGTCGGTCAGGATTGCCGCACCTCGGTCGAACACGTGTGGGCGATTGGTGAATGCGCCGCGATGGAAGGCCGCACGATCGGTCTCGTTGCCCCCGCCAATACGATGGCCGAGGTCGTCGCCGATCAGCTCCTTGGTGGCGAGAAGCTCTTCGGCGAAATTGACGGCTCGACCAAGCTCAAGCTTTCTGGCATCGATGTCGCGAGCTTCGGCGATGCGAAGGGCGCCGAGAAAGACTCGCTCGACGTGGTCTACGCCGATCCCACCCGCGGCATTTATCAGCGCCTCGTCATGAGTCCTGACGCGGCCGTCCTCCGCGGCGGCATCCTCGTGGGCGACGCTTCTAACTACTCGACGCTTCGCGCCTACATCGGTCGTGAACTTCCGGGAGATCCGGCGGCGTATCTTGCAGCCGGCGGCGGCGAAGTTCCCGATTCCGGCGACATGCCCGACGACGTCATCGTCTGCTCGTGCAACAACATTTCCGCGGGCACCATCAAGGCAGCGATTAACGGTGAGGGTGACTTCGCCGAAGCGTGCCACGACATTCCGTCGATCAAGGCCGCAACGACGGCCGGAACTCAATGTGGCTCGTGTGTGCCGCTTTTGACCAAGATCCTTGGAAACGAGCTCGCGAAGTCCGGCATTGCCATGTCGCGCGGCCTCTGCGAGCACTTCTCGATGCCTCGCGCCGAGCTCTTCCAGATCGTTAAGGAACACGACCTCAAGAGCTTCCCCGAAGTCATTGGCCGCTACGGCAAGGGCAATGGCTGTGACGTGTGTAAGCCCGTCGTCGCGTCGATCCTCGCGTCGCTCCGCGATGATTACATCCTCGGCAAAGGGCTCCAGGAGCTTCAGGACACGAACGACCGCTTCATCGCGAACATGCAGAAGGACGGCACCTACTCGGTGATCCCGCGCATGCCTGGCGGTGAGGTGAACCCCGAAGCTCTCGTTGTCCTCGCTGAGGTTGCACGAGACTTCAACCTGTACACGAAGATCACAGGCGCGCAGCGCATCGGTCTGTTCGGTGCCCGCCTTGAGCAGCTTCCGAATATCTGGACGCGCCTCGTGGAGGCCGGGTTTGAATCGGGCCAGGCCTATGGCAAGAGCCTTCGCGCGGTCAAGAGCTGCGTGGGTACGGATTGGTGCCGCTTCGGCCAGCAGGACTCGGTTGGCATGGCCGTGCTCCTCGAGAACCGCTACAAGGGCCTGCGTTCGCCGCACAAGTTCAAGCTCGGTGTGTCGGGCTGCGCGCGCGAATGTGCGGAGGCGCGCGGCAAGGACATCGGCGTGATCGCGACAGATAAGGGTTGGAACCTTTACGTTGGCGGCAACGGTGGCTTCACGCCGCGCCACGCCGACGAGTTTGCGCACGATTTGAGTGACGAAGAGCTCGTAAAGTACGTCGACCGTTTCCTCATGTACTACATCTCGGATGCCGACAAGCTTCAGCGCACTGCCTCATGGGTTGAGGCTCGGGGCATCGACCACGTTAAGGAAGCCGTGCTTGAGGATTCACTCGGCATGGGCGAGCAGTGGGAGCACGAGATGCAGAAGTTCGTGGACAACCACAAGGACGAATGGGTCGAGGCCGTGAAGGATCCCCAGAAGCTTTCGCGCTTCCGGTCCTTCATCAACGCCCCCGACACGCCAGATCCGCTATTCGCGCGCGTGCCGATGCGCGATCAGAACCGCCCGGCCACGCTCGAGGAGCGCGAACAGGTGCTCATCTCCGGTCCAGTGATCTCCTTCCGCGATGCGCACGGCCAAGAGGTTCCCGCCGAGCAGGTCCTCGAACGCCAGTAGCTTCGTGAAGGCTTCTGACCTCTCTGTTGCACACCAGTGGCGGGGCCGCGTCGTTGATCTGACGGATCACCGCGGTCCCGCCGGTTGGCGTGCTGCGCAGGCGCTTGCCCGCGAAGGCGCCATTGTTTACCTCGGTGATGCGGCCCAGCACGAGCGCGCGTGCAGTTTCGATCAACAGGCGCGGGAACTCGGGCACGAGGCGCTCGTGCTTCAGTGGGCGAGCGAGCCACGTGGGCAGATTCGTTCCGACGCTTGCCCGCCTCACGCCGAGAAAGTGACGCTTTCCGAAGACCAGGAACCGTCGGACAATCGCGCCCACACGCCCGGCGCTGTCACCCTCGTGGGTGGAGGGCCGGGGGAGCCGGACCTCCTGACCGTAGCCGCGCTCAAGGCGACCCTGCGCGCCGACGTCATTCTTCTCGATCGTCTGGGCGTGGCGCTCAATGTCATGGATCTCGCGCCTGGCGCACTCGTTCTCGACGTTGGTAAGGCCCCGGGACGCCACAAAATGTCGCAAGAGCGCATAAACGACACAATGCTCGCCTTTGCGCGCGAAGGGGCGAGGGTGGTGCGGCTCAAGGGTGGCGATGTGTTCATTTTTGGGCGCGGGGGAGAAGAATGGCGGTTTCTCGCCGCTCACGGCATCCGCGTCGACATCGTCCCTGGAATCACGAGTGCGCTCAGCGTTCCCGCCCATGCGGGCGTCTCGGCAACCTATCGCAATGTAACGCGCGCGGTCACGATCATCTCGGGCCACCAGCCGTTTAACAATGCCGAGCTTTCGGCCCTCGTCGCGCTTGGCGGGACGATCGTGATTCTCATGGGAGTGGCAACCTTCCCCTCAACCGTTGCGGGCTTGCGAGCGGCTGGTCTGCCGGAGTCCACTGGCGTCGCGCTCTTAGAGCAGGGTTACACCGCCCACGAGCGCCATACGTTTACAACGCTCGGCGCTGCGATCGAGGATGCCCGTTCGCGCAACGTGACGAACCCGGCGATAATCGTGATCGGTGACGTCGTCAACGTCCGGGAAACCTCGGCAGAACTCGCCGAAACAACCCCGCTCGCCGCTACCGAATAAGAGGAGTTCCCATGAGCATCCCTAACCCGACCGCCGCAGCCGAACCAACTGAGCGTCCTCTTGCCGGTCTGCGCGTGGCCGTGACCGCTACACGACGTGCCGACGACCAAATCGCTGCTCTCGAGCGCGCCGGAGCCGAAGCATTCCACGCTCCCACGATGCGCATCGTTCCAGTCGAAGACGACACGGCACTGATCGAAGAAACCCATGCTCTTCTTGAGGCAGCCCCGCCGACGTTCTTCGTGACGACCGGGCAGGGCATCAATTCATGGCTCGACATCCTTGAGGATCCTCTCAAGCAGCAGGTCCTCGACTACCTCTCCACGACACAGATCATTTGCCGCGGATCTAAAGGCCGTGGCACCGTTCGCAAGTGGGGGCTTCCCGACGCTCCGAGCAGCGAGAAGGAAACGAGCACGTCGATGGTCGAGCTCGCGCTCGAACTCGGTATCGCCGATGGGCCAGTGGGGCTTCAGCGCCACGGATACGTCCCAGACAAGGCTCTCGCGCCGCTCGGCGACCGTGAACTCTACGTTGTGGCACCGTATCGGTGGGAACTCGCCGAGGACCTCGCACCGGTCCACACTCTCGTGAACGCGATCATCGCACGAGAGGTCGATGCGGTGACGTTCACCGCGGCGCCAGCCGTAGTCGCGCTCTTCCAAGTCGCGGAGGAGATGGGGGCTCGCACACAGCTTCTCGAAGCTCTCGACAGCGATGTGTGCCCGGTTGCCGTCGGACACGTGACCGCCGAGCCGCTTGAGGACGAGGGGCTGCGCCCGCTTTACCCCGAGCGCGAAAGGCTCGGCGCAATGGTCAAGCTCATGGGAGAGAAGCTCAGGTCTCGCGAGCGCTGAGTCGAGAAAGCGCGCTTTCGTAGCGCGCAGCCACGATCGGAGCGAGGGCGTCGCCGAGATGATCGAGGACCACCCAGCCCGCGTCCCGGGCGCGCTCGCGCGCCCTATCGAGCAGCAAGCCGGGGGCGGCAAATAGTGGCAGCACAGTTCCTGGGCCTTTGGCGTTTTCGAGGCGATCGTTGAGGCGCGGCTCGCACGTGGCAAAACGTACGTGGACGCTCCGTCTCGTGGATGCGGCGAGGTCATCGCCGAGCGCTTGAACCGCTTCGTTTGCACCCGGGCGCGACGAGCCAACCGCGAGGAGGATGATCTCGCCGCGTGGATTCTCACCCTCGCCCTGGTCGAGCCGAGTTGCGAGGACGTCCACCATCTCTGCGCCCGTGCCGAGCACCTCGGCCTGCACGAGTTCGATCCCGTGGGCGGCTTTCGCCTCGCGCAGCTCGCTCGGTGCGTCCTCAGTCGCGTGATAGGCCTCGGTGAATAGAAGCGGCACCGCGACAGCGGAGGAATACCCGTGTTCAGCGAGCATTTTCGCAACCTCGGTAATTGAAGGCGAGGCAAAATCCTCTAGATAGGCAGCGTGAGCCTCGACGCCGAGGCGGGCTCCCGCAGCGAAAACGAGGGACTCGGTCACGGCTGCGGCATCGGGGTTGCGGCTTCCGTGGGCGATACCTATCAATGCGGGGGCGGTCGATAACGTCATGCCAAAAACCCTACCCGACGTGCGCTTCCTTGATATTATCGGCGCGCCCCGGCCGGCCGGCGGCAACGGGATCGGATCCCCACATTATGAGTGCTGCCGCGATCGTGCCGGTTGCCATGATGCCCGCGAGCACGAGCAGCTGGAACCGGCCAGCTTCAAGCGGGGAAGCACCCGCGAACACGGCCCCCACGAACGCCCCTGGCATGGTCACAATTCCCGTGACACGGGTTTGATCCACATTCGGGATGAGGGCTTCGCTCATGGCCTTGGACGCGATATCGCGCACCGCCCGGCGATTCGTTGCACCGAGACCGAGCCACCCCTCGATCTCACCCCAATGCTGCGCGACGTCCTGGCTGAGCCTACGGCCTGAGAGGGTCACGACGCTCATGGCATTACCCGTAATAATGCCGCCGAAGGCAAGGAGGTTTTGTCCCGTGAAGGACAGTGCCCCCGTGAGGAAGACGGTAAGAACAGACACCGCTACAGCCGTGCTCATCGAGATCGCGACGAGCACAACGGTGCGTGCATCACCGCCAAGTCGCCTCGACGAGGTCCAGATGCCAAAGCCGAGCATGACGAGCAGCGCGAGAAAGACGTACGCAACGTTCGTGATCGCGAGGCTAAGGACGCTTGCGAGGATCGCAAGCTGCAAAAGTGCCCGCACGAGGGCCACGGCAGGATCCGCCCACTTGGGAATGCTCCACGCACGCCGGAGCGCGAGCGTCAAAGTGAGGCACAGAGCGAGAGCGAAAGCAGTCGCGAGAAGAACAGATGTGCTCACGCCCAGCTCCCGAACCTACTGTTTATCGACACCGAGGCGCTCGAGTTCCTCTTCGATGATGCTCGGATCGAGCTTGCGGAAGATCGGCTTCGGTTTCGCGACAGGCGCCCCGACCGTGACCGGGCGATGGCCCCACGCAGGAACGTTCGTGTAGTCGCCCGTAATAATCGGGTATGAGCCGTCGGCGTCGAGATCGTCGACCTCTTCGATGCGCGGCATCGGCGCAACCTCAAGAGTGCCGCCCAGCACCTTCTCCACCTCGTTCGCAGAGAACGGCAAGAACGGCGCAAGCATGGTGTTGAGGTCGGTGACGACCTGCGCGAGCACGTGAAGGATCGTGAGCAGGCGGGGCCGTTCCTCCTCCGCTTTGAGCTTGAACGGCTCGGTCGCCGAGACATAAGCGTTTGCCTCACCCACGAGGTGCATAATCTCGCTAATCGCGGCACGCTGGCGGTGGGTACGAATGAGGTTTCCGACGGTGTCAAAGCCCTCGGTGACCTTCGCGAGAAGGGCGTTATCGGCATCCGTGAATTCACCGGCGGCGGGAATCTCACCGACGTTTTTCGCGATCATCGCGGCCGTTCGGTTCACAAGATTGCCCCATCCGGCAACGAGCTCGTTATTCGTGCGTGACACGAACTCGCTCCACGTGAAGTCGGCATCCTGGTTCTCAGGGCCCGCCGCGGAAATGAAGTAGCGCAGTGCATCGGCCTGGTAGCGTTCGAGAACATCGCGCACATAAATAACGACGCCCTTGGAACTCGAGAATTTCTTCCCCTCCATCGTGAGGAACTCCGAGCTCACAACCTCCGTCGGAAGATTAAGCGTGCCAAGCCTGCCGGGCTCACCGCCCTTGCTGCCGCCCCCGTTGTGGGCGATCAACTCGGCCGGCCAGATCTGTGAGTGGAAGACGATGTTGTCCTTGCCCATGAAGTAGTAGGAAAGAGCCTCCGGATCGTTCCACCACTTGCGCCAGGCCTCGGGGTCACCCGAGCGGCGTGCCCACTCAATTGACGCCGAAAGATAGCCAATCACCGCATCGAACCACACGTACAGGCGCTTCGTGGGCTGATCCTCCCACCCCGGAACTGGAATGCCCCAGTCGATATCGCGGGTCATCGCGCGCGGCTTGATGTCCTTGAGGATGTTCTGGCTAAAGCGGATGACGTTCGGGCGCCACAGCCCCGTCGCCTCGCGCTCGTCAAGCCACGCTCCGAGTGCGTCGGCGAGTGCGGGAAGGTCTAGGAAATAGTGCGTTGTTTCGATGAACTTCGGGGTTTCGCCATTGATACGGGAGACCGGGTCGATGAGATCGGTCGGGTCGAGCTGGTTGCCGCACGCATCGCACTGATCGCCGCGAGCACCCGGCGTTTTACACAGAGGGCACGTGCCCTCGATGTAGCGGTCGGGGAGAGTGCGGCCGGTCGAGGGGGAAATTGCGCCGCGGGTGACCTGCTCAATCATGTAGCCGTTGTCCCGCACAGTCGTGAACATTTCCTGCACGATCGCGTAGTGGTTGCCCGAGGTCGTGCGAGTAAAAAGGTCGTAGGAAAGACCCAAATTGACGAGGTCCTCGACGATCACGCGGTTGTTGCGGTCCGCGAGTTCCCGCGCCGTGATGCCCTCCTGATCAGCGGCCACGAGAATTGGCGTGCCGTGTTCGTCGGTTCCCGAGACCATGAGCACGTCGTGCCCGGCCATTCGCATGTAGCGCGAGAACACATCGGAAGGGACACCGAATCCGGCAACGTGGCCGATGTGGCGGGGTCCATTTGCATAGGGCCAGGCAACAGCAGAAAGCACAGTACTCATAGGGCTCCAATTCTACGACTTTTTATGAGGGAAGCGCCTTATCCTGGGGGCATGAGTTACGACAACGACACGAATGCCACCGGACTCACCCTCGCTCAGCAGAAAATGCGCGAGGCGGGCGTGGCGGAAGCTGCCATTAACGTCTTCAGCGACTTTTACCACCAGCTCGAGCAGGGCGTGACCGGTTCGATCCCGGAAGAGACGATCTCGCCACTGACCGAGGTGGATCGACTCGCCGATGTCGAGGTTGATCCCGAGGTTGCGAAGGATGCTTTCTCGAAGCTCGTTGTCATCAACCTCAATGGTGGGCTTGGCACCTCGATGGGCATGGATCGCGCGAAGTCGCTCCTCCCTGTTCGCGATAGCAAGAGCTTCCTCGAGATCATCGTCGAACAGGTGCTCGCCGCTCGAAAGAAGACTGGCGCCCGCCTCCCGCTGCTGTTTATGAACTCGTTCCGCACGCGCGAGGACACTCTCGAGGTGCTCGCTAAATATCCCGACCTTCAGGTGGGGGATTTGCCGCTCGACTTCCTTCAGAATAAGGAACCGAAGCTTCGCCGCGACGATCTCACGCCCGTCGAATTCCCCGAGAACCCGGAGCTGGAATGGTGCCCGCCGGGCCACGGCGATATTTACACGGCCCTTCTCACCTCGGGCGTGCTTGATGCCCTGCTCGAACAGGGGTTCCGCTACGCTTCAATTTCGAATTCAGACAACCTCGGCACCGTTCCCTCGCCCGAGATTGCCGGCTGGTTTGCCGCTTCCGGCGCCCCTTACGCTGCTGAATTGTGCCGCCGCACAGCAGCGGACCGCAAGGGAGGCCACCTCGCTATCCGTAAGTCCGACTCTCGCCTTATCCTGCGCGACACCGCCCAAACCCCGGCGGAGCAGATGGACTACTTCACCGACGAGCACCGCCACCCGTTCTTCCACACGAACAACCTGTGGTTTGATCTCGTGAAGCTCAAGGAGATCCTCACCGAGCGTGAGGGCGTCATGGGCCTGCCACTCATCCGCAACGAAAAGACTGTTGATCCTTCCGATAAGTCGAGCACTCCCGTCTACCAGATTGAATCGGCGATGGGAGCGGCCATCGAGGTGTTCGAGGGAGCCACCGCGATTGTCGTTGACCGCTCGCGCTTCCTGCCCGTGAAAACAACGAGCGACCTGCTGCTCGTGCGCTCCGATGTCTACGAGCTCACCGAGGATTACGCTCTTGAGAAGGTCATCGAGAAGGCCCCGCTCGTCAAGCTCGCCGACAGCCCCTACAAGCTCGTGGGTGACTTCGAGAAGCGTTTCCCGGGTGGTGCGCCGAGCCTTAAAGACGCGTCTTCGCTCACCGTTGAGGGGGATTGGACGTTCAATGAGGGCGTCCGGATTGAAGGTGACGTGACCCTCGGAGCTGAGGGCGGAATCCTCCCCTAGTTCCCCTCCTCGAATTGCATAGGGGTTGCGGGGGTTTGGCGCGGTGCATGTGGCCCGCCCAGGCCCCCGTTTCCATGCTGCGCAGCCGCCCAGTCGTCATTGACGCGCCTGGCCGAGGCGAGGCGCCGCTAAGTCGAGCGGATGCCGGCTCGCCAAACTCTCTTCGCCTATGAAGAGCTTCCACAATTTCCAAACACCCGTTGCGCAGCCTTTAGCGTTCTGGTTGGCTATGTGACATGGGCCTCGCTCGGGGGAGTGGGGCCGCGTCGAGCTGGATGGGGGAGTGTATGCGGAGCGGGCGGGCACAGGTTCTTGGTGCGTTGAGTGTCGCGGTTGTGGTGGCGGCTGGGTTCGTGGGCTGTGGTGGTGAGTCTGCGGGTGGTCCGACGCCTGCCGCGCAGTCATCCAGTTCTCCTCTGAGCAGTGATGATGGCGGTTCCGATTCGGGTGGTGGCAGTGATGGCGGTGGTGAAGCGTCCGGCCGCACGCCGAATCTTCCGCCGGAAAACGCGGCGCTTGAGGCTCCTGATTTCAAGGACTACACGGGCATAAAGTACGAAACCGATCAGGGCGCCCAGGAGACAGCTAGGTACTTTGTTGATGGATGTATTACGGGTATGCCACGGGCGATACGGAACCGCTAGGGAACGTGGTTGATTCCCGTCAGTGCGAAAATTGCCAACGTGTTATTGACGGCATAGATCGGTGGCGGAAGAAGTCTAAACATATTTCGCCCGCCGAGATCTCTGAAGATGATATTTGGGTCGTTGAGACTAACGACGACTTCACTCAAGTGGAATATTGATACACCGTCAACGATGTGGTGGTGACAGAGCCGGGCCTAAGTAGTGAAACGGTTAAAAGTGAAAGAAAAGCATCAGCATTTCGCCTCCGTTACCTGAACGGATCTTGGAAGATCCAAGAGGGTGTTTGGAAAGGGGCGGACGATGTCTCGCGGTAAAATTTTCGGCTTGTTGATTGGTGCGGCAATCGCCATTTCAAGTTGGTCGGCACCGGTCTTAGGTGAAGAGAACTCAGATATTGATTTTGATGGAGTCGCTGAAACTGGATCTTTGACAATCGAGGGTAGAAAACCTGGAGGCCCCATTAATGGCGGGTCAAATGGGCGGGCGCCGGATAAACCTTCGGGCAAGCGTGATGCGGTGACGGATGGCCCGCGGCGGGTGTGGGTGTCGGCGAGTGATCGGGATTTGGGTTGTCGTAGTGGTGGGCCTGATGTGTTTCGGTTGCTTGCTGTGACGTCGTTTTGTCGCACTGCGCGGGCAGCGTGTCCGGTAGCGTTTCCGGGGGCGTCAGTTGTGGTGGGACATGAGGTAGAGGTATCGACGGGGGCGCCGATTTTGGGGACGGAGCGTGTGTCGGGGTGTTCGTCGCCGTCTTCGAGCTCGGGTGGCGGTGGTTCTGTGATGCCGGTGGTGTCGCAGGAGGATTTTCGGTCGCTTGGTGTGGAGCCGCTTGTGGCGCATTTGGGGCCGCCGGGAGAGTGGATTCCGATTGGGTTGGACATGGTGGTGTGGGCGGAGTCTCGGGTGCAGACTTTTGAGGTGGAGATGCTTGGTCGGGCTGTGAGTGTGCGGGCGACGCCGGTGAAATATATCTGGGATTTTGGTGATGGGACGGTGTTGACGACTTTGTTTCCCGGTAGGCCGTTTCCGAGTAAGGATGTGTCGATGGGGTATACCCAGTGCGACAGATGTGTCGCAAAAATGGCGAGACCGAGCCTATTGGCAACAGCAAACTACTGCGCCGTAACTGTCCCGCTGGGGTGCCCCTGTATGGCACTGACTCGACGAGGCCGCGAACGAGCAGCCTCTTGAGAAGGCGAAAGGCAGCGGCAGCGAACCTGGATCGGTTCAGATCTACGAGATGGATGCGCTCATCGGTTCGCCGCGTTGCTCGAGGTTCCGGCTGCGTCCGCAACGGAGTGGGCGAGGTGCTCTGCCAGCGCGGCGCGCAGTTCGGGCGGAAGGGGGGCGGCTCCGACGGATTCGCTAAGCCAGAGTCCGTCGGCGGCAAGGTACACGACCATCTTCTGCAGCGCCCGAGGGTCAGTCGGGTCAATCTCGGCAGGGTCGGGTATCCATCGGGAGATGACCCTTCTCCACGGCTTGTTGAGCTCGCTGTCGGTGCTCGCCTCGAGCATGAGCAGCAGCTCGGGGCCAGTGGCGCTGCGAGCGCTCACGCGGGCGTAGGCGGTGACGCGCTCGTCCTGCGTTGCCTCGTCTGGGTCCTTGCCCAGGACGTTGATCATCTCGTGGTCCCAGCGCTCGGCAAGATGCTCGTGCAGCGCGAGCACCAGGGCGTCCTTCGAGGGGAAGTGGTAGAGCAGCCCACCTTTGGTGAGTCCGGAGGCGGCGGCCACCGATTCGTACGTGACGGCCGTGACGCCGTCGGTTTCGACAACGTGGAGGGCGGCTTGGAGGATGGAGTCTCGTTTGCTGGTCCGCATGAGCGGTCCTTTCGTGGTCAGTGCTCGGAGTGCAGCTGTGACTGCGTGCCAGGCAGGTACCGACGCAGCAGCACTCCCGTGATGACAGCGGCCGCTGCCAGGACGCCGGCAACGACTAGCATCACGACGAGGCACGCGGAGTCGAAGGCCGTGGAGGCCGCCTGAATGATGGCGGCGTCTCCCTGCGCCGCCTCCAGTGCCTCGGCGATACCGTCACCAGCCGCCGCCGGTGCACCGTTGGGGAGGACAACACTGGCGGTATAGATGGCCGTGAGCAGGCTTCCGAGCACGGACACGGCGATGAGGCTGCCGAACTCGTAGGAGACCTCTTCGAGGGAAGCGGCCATGCCTGCACGGCGCACCGGCACGTTCCCGATGATGGCGGTGGAGGCGACCGACATGGCAGCTCCGAGACCGGCACCCGTCACCAGAAGGCCGAGAACCAGCACGCCGAAGGATGATTGGAACCCGACTACCGTCACCACGACGCCGCCGGTGGCGACGGCGAGACCACCGGTGATCAGCGCGAGCAGCCCGACACGGTGCAAGAAGGCACCACCCAGGAGCGCTGTCGGCAACGAGCCCACGGCAATCACGGCAACCAAAAGCCCAGCCTCCAGCGGACTGAAGCCGACGACCTGCTGGAACCGTTGCGTGGTGACAAGCTGGATGCCACCGATGGCGAACATCGCGAACGCCGCGGCGAGCACGCCAGCACTGAACGCCGGGTTGAGGAAGATGGAGAACTCCAGCAGCGGATTCTCCAGGCGCCGCTGACGGCGCACGAAGAGCCAGAACCCGATGGCAGCAACGAGCAGCGCAACAACAATGGTCGCGACAGACGGGGGCGCGTGGCCGATCTCCTTGATGGCCACCACCGTTCCGACGAGCCCGATCATCACCAGTATCGAAGACACGGCATCCCAGCGCTTCGAAGGATCCAGGTCATTGGCCGGGCGGATCAACCAGGTAGCAACCAGCGCCAGCGCCACTACGGGCACGTTCACCAGGAACACCGAGCCCCACCAGAAGAACTCGAGCAGCGTGCCGCCGAGAATCGGACCGAGAGCGGACCCGACGACCGACAGGCTGCCCCAGATCGCGATCGCAAAATTCCGCTCGCGCTCGACCGTGAAGTACGTGCGGATCAGTGCCAGGGTTGCCGGCATCATCGCTGCCGCACCGACAGCGAGCACAGCGCGTGCACCGATCAGCACCTCGGGCGACGGCGCCAACGCTGCGAGCAGGGACGCCAACCCGAAGATCACCAGGCCGACGACGAACATCCGCGTGTGGCCGATGCGATCACCGAGGGTCCCGCTACCGAGCAGCAGGCCCGCCATCACCAGGGGGTAGGCGTTGATGATCCACAGGCTCTGGGTGCTTGATGCCTGAAGGTCCTCGGTCAGTGTCGGCAATGCCGTGTACAGGATCGAGTTGTCGAGGGTGATCAGTAGGAGCCCCGCTCCGACAGTCACCAGCAGCGACCAGCGTCGCCGTTTCGTCATCGTGGACATGCGCGTCTCCCTAATCGTGAACAACGTAACTGTACCTGATGGATAGTATAGTTATGTCTACTGCGAGAGAGGTCCGCGTCACTCCCTGTTCACGGCGCCTAAAGCCAGTGACTACGAGCGTGGCGCTCATTTGGGTATGCGTTTGAGGGGTGGTATGAGGTGTCGTTGGTGACGGTTTTTAGTGGGGAGTTTTCGGTTGGTGGGGGTGCGTGGCAGCCGATTGATGGCACTGTGCAGGTGAGGTCTGAACCGAAGTGGATGTATTCGGATCTTCGGCAGGCGCGTCTTGTGGGGGATGAAGAGCCAACGGAGTATCTCGGTATTCCCCAGCGGGGTAAGGAAACGCTGGGGCCGTTGAACCCGGACGCGGAGAAGAAAACGTTAACGAAACCGCGCAAGAAGAACTAAAAATTAGCCTCCCGTGGGGCAAGGCAAGGGTCGGGAAAAATCAGGCGGCACCGTTTCGGAAATGCTCTCGCCGTTTTTCTCCACCCTCATGACGCGGCGTATGTCGCGCAAGTGCGCTGGAATCAAAGCTTCAGGACCCTATAGAGTCAAAGCCGAAACGACCTAGGATCCAATATCCCCTAAACCCTGTGGATTCAAACCCCCACAACCCCTATGGAATTCAGTGAGGGAGGGGGTGGGCCTTGAATTTCGTGTCGGGATTGACGAACGCGTCCTGGCTTTCGACGATCAAGAGCTCACGTGCATTCACTTTGAGGGTGCGGTCGATGAGCTCGAACACCGACGCGGCAGTTTTCTCGAGCGCCTCAACGGGGCCGGCGCCGCCAAGCAAGTGTGCCGTGAAAAGAGCCGTCGTCACATCGCCGCTGCCGTGAACCTTGCGCTTCAGGCGCGGTGTCGAAATAAGGTGAGCGCCGGAAGAATCGGCCACGAGAAGTTCGAGGGTGCCGGGCGTGGTTTTATCGGTGAGTACGCTCGTGACAAGAACGGTGTCGGGGCCCTCGGCGCGCAGTTGTTCGACAGCAGTGAGGGTGCCCTCGAGAGTGGACACATCGGTGTCCGTGAGCACGCCCAGCTCGAAGTGATTCGGAGTCAGCACCTCCGCGGCCGGAACAACCTTGTTCGCCATGAGCGGCGGGATATCGGAATCCACGTAGAAACCTTCGCCCGCATTGCCCATCACTGGGTCGGCGATATACACGGCGCGTGGATTGTGCTTCTTGACGCGCTCAACGGCATCGAGGATGACGTCAGTGACGGCAGCGGAGCCCTGATAACCGCTGAGAACAGCGTCGGCTTCGCCGAGGATGCCGAGCTCTTCGATGCCGAGAACGACCTCGTGTACGTCCTTCGCGTCGATCACGGGGCCACGGAATGTGGGGTGGCCAGTGTGATTGGAGAAGAGAACTGTATTTACGGGCCACACTTCGTGGCCGAGACGCTGGAGCGGGAACACCGCCGCGGAGTTGCCCGCGTGGCCGTAGGCCACGGCAGATTGGATCGACAGAATTTTCATGCGTCACTCCTTGACGGCTTGGGAACGGGAAACATCGGTGTTTAGAAGAGAGCGGGGCCGAGCGCTTGAGCTTTCTCATCGAGGTAGCACGTGCCACACAGCGACTCGTAGGTCACGCGGCCCGCGCCATCGATCGCTACTTGGTCGCCTTCGAACACGAACGCGCCGTTCACGCTTCGACAATTGAACTCGGCTTGCGACCCACAGCGGCACATCGTGGGGAGTTTCTCGAAGTTGTCGGCAAGCTCGAACAGGCGCGACGAGCCGGGAAATTGACAGGCGAGAAAGTCGGTGCGAAGCCCGTAGCAGATGACGGAGATCTGGTCGTTCTTGGCGACGAGGAACAGCTGGTCGATTTGATCGCGGTCCAGGAATTGGCTCTCATCGACGAGAACGACATGAAAGTTTCGCTCAGGGCGAGCAGCGATGAACGCTTTGATTTCTTCGCGAAGGTCGTGCCCGGACTCAATGAGAACATCGACCCGTCGCTTCGCGCCTCCGCGCGCGAGCACCCAGTCTTCGCCCTTCGTATCGACAGCGGGCTTGACGGTAATGGTGCCGAGGCCGCGTTCCTCGTAGTTGTAGGCCGTCTTGATAAGGGTGTCGGATTTTCCCGAGTTCATCGCGCCGTATTTGAAGTGGAGCTTAGCCATCGGTTCCTCCTGAGCATCCCTTCGGCGCGCGTGAATATATCCTCCACAACCTTAGTGCACCTGGCCTTGCTAGCGTGAAGGCGTGACGACAAGCGACAAAAGTGGCAACGGCCGAAAGGTCTTCACCCGTAAGAACCAGGCGAGAAAAAACTCGAGAGCGTGGCGTGAGAGGAGCCGAGCAGGCGTCGGACCCAGCGCTTCTCACTCCAATGATGGGGCGGGCCGAACTGAAACAAGCGAAGCCGCACACCCGAGAACCTGCGCTGGTCGCACGATTCCCATTGGGCTTTCCACTTCGTCGCTGTTCCCGCTCGGCCTCGAAGACACATTCAAGGCGGCACGGGAAACGGGCTATGACGGCGTCGAGGTCATGTGTTCGCTCGATCCGGCTACCCGTGACGCCATGCGCCTTGAGACCCTCACGCGTGTGTACGACCTGCCGATTTTGTCGCTTCACGCACCGACTCTCTTCTTTTTGCAGTTCGCAGGTGGTCTCGACCCCAAAAAGAAGCTTGAGGACACGATGCGCCTCGCGGTGGATCTTGGGGTTCCGACGGTTGTCGCCCACCCGCCGTTCCGATGGCAGGGGCGTTACGCCAAGAACTTCGTGGAGATCGTTGCCGAGCTCGAAGAGCGCTACGGGATCGCGCTTGCCGTCGAGAATATGTATCCGTGGCGCCTCGGGGTGCGCGAGGCCCTTCCGTATTACCCGGATCATGACCCGACCGATGAGGATTACGCCCACCTGACGATCGACCTCTCTCATGCGTCAACCGCGGGTGATGATGCCCTCGCGATGATCGAACGTGTCGGGGATCGGCTCAGCCACCTCCACCTCACCGACGGTTCAGGCCACACGCTGCGCGATGAACACCTCGTGCCGGGCGAGGGGGATCAGCCGGTTGCCGAGATTCTGCAGAGGCTCGCGCGTCGTGGATGGGGCGGGTCTGTCATCGTGGAGATCGCGACGGGCACGAGCCGGAACTTCGACGCGAAGCTCGCCCCTATCGAACGTTCGCTCGTCGTTGCGCGCCGAGAACTCAGTCACGTTTGAGCGCCAAAGCCCTTTGAACTGGTCACTTTTTCACCAAATCTCCAGTGCTTCGGTGGACAATAATGGGGCGCTTTGAGAGGCGCGAACCGAGACCGAAAGCGAATAGTAGTAGTGATTCCCAACACCGCGTTTGACCATAAAAACGCCGCCATTCTCTCCGTTTCCGCCGTGGAAGCTCAGGTTCCCGTCACTTCTGACTCGATCGACGAGATGCTTTCACCGGCCCGCAAGCGCTTGCGGTTGCCGAAGGGCACACTTCAGCGCGTCGCCGGTGTGTACGAGCGGCGATGGTGGAAGGACCCGGAAAACGGGTGGAAACAGGGTGCCGTGATCGCCGCTGAGCGTGCGATGGCGAGCGCGGGCATCACACGCGAGGACGTCGGGATCCTGATCAACGCTTCCGTTTCGCGTCAGCACCTCGAGCCGGCGATGAGTGCCCATATTCACGCGGCGCTCGGTATGCCCGCTTCGTGCATGAATTTTGACATCACGAATGCGTGCCTCGGCTTTGTTAATGCGATGACTCTCGCCGCCGGGCTCATCGACGCCGGTCAAATCGACTACGCACTCATCGTGGGCGCGGAGGATGTCGAGGAAGTGCAGCGGCGCACCATTGCGCGCTTGAACGACAAGAACTCGACGCGTCAGAATTTCAATAACCAGTTTGCGTCGCTCACGCTCGGTTCGGGCGCTGCCGCGGCTGTTGTGGGACGCTTCGATAAGCACCCGGATGGCCACCGGATCGTGCACACGCAAACGCGCGCGGGCACCGAGCATCACGAGCTGTGCATCGGCAATATGGACGACATGCGTACCGATACGGCTGGTCTGCTCGAAAACGGTCTCGAGCTCGTGACGCAAACGTGGCGCGCGGCCGAAGAAAGCGGTCGGAATTATTCGAATAAGCAGTGGTACATCACCCATCAGGTGTCGATGGTGTACACGCGTGCCTTCGCGAAGGCTATGGGAATCGACCCTGAGATCATTCCGGTGACGTTCCCCGAACTTGGCAACATTGCCGCGGAGGCCGTTCCGCTCACTCTCGCCCTCAACCAGGATCGTTTTGCGAAGGGCGATGAGCTTTTGCTCCTCGGTGTGGGCTCGGGATTGAACACGGCGATGATGGAGGTCCAGTGGTGAGCGCGAAGACCTTCCAGGACGTGCAGGACGTTCCCGATCTTCCCGGCGTTCAGCCTGAACTGCACCACACGCTCAAGGTGCGGGACTCGTTCGGTGATATGCGCCGCTGGCACTACCTCGATAACGACCGCCAACTTGCCGAGCGAGGCATTGAGCCCCGCGGCACGCTTCTGTGCGTGCACGGCAACCCCACCTACTCCTTTCTGTATCGCAGCTTGTTCAACGAGGAGATGCTCGAAGCCGGTTGGCGTGTCGTTGCCGTTGACCAGCTCGAGATGGGCTACTCGGAACGCACGGGACGTGAGCGACGCTTGCAGGATCGCATTACCGATCTTTCGTTGTTTACGGATGCACTCGGCCTTTCCGGCAACGTCGTGACGGTGGGGCACGATTGGGGCGGCATTGTGTCGATCGGCTGGGCCCTCGACAACCGTCACGACGTGATCGGCATGGTGCTCACGAACACCGCTATTCATCAGGAACTTGGCGAGTCGCTCCCGGCTTCACTTCAACTCGCAACGGCCCCCGGTTTTCTGCCGTTCTCGACGTCGCGCACGGATGCGTTTCTTCGCACGACCGTGAATCTCTCTAAGCCGCAGCTGCCGCGCGAGGTGCGGGAGGGCTACTACGCGCCGTATCGGTCGAGAGCGCGCCGTCGGGGCATCGAAACCTTCGTCGCCGATATTCCGGCGAGCGCGGAGCACCCCTCGCGCGCGACCCTTGAGCGCCTTGCGGAGGGTCTCAAGGGCATGGACGTTGCCACCCTCATGGTGTGGGGGCCGCGCGATGTTGTCTTTTCGGACCGATACCTTCGCGATCTTCTTGAACGTGTTCCGCATGCCGATGTGCATCGTTTCGAAGGCGCCTCGCATCTCGTGTGGGACGACGCGCCCGTCGCCCCGCTCGTGCGGCGCTGGCTCGAGGAACGACTCATCAACGGCGCCGACCATCGCGAACGCTCGGTCTCGAGCTTTGCCGAACAGCCCGAGTACAGACGTTTAGGCTCGCTCATTACTGAGCGCGCAAACGATCCGACGACGGCGTATGAACCCGCTGTCGTCGAGATGCTCGCCGAAGGCCCTCGCACGATCACGTGGAGTCTTCTTGAAAAGCGAGTGTCGCAGCTCGCGAGTGGAATGCGTGCGCATGGCATCAAGGCCGGTGATCGTGTGAGCGTTCTCGTGACGCCAGGCGCCGACCTCACGGCGGTGCTGTATGCGTGCCTCCGGATCGGCGCGATTGCCGTCGTCGCCGATGCTGGCCTGGGGGTCAAGGGCCTCACGCGCGCAATTGTGGGCGCCCACATCGACTACGTCGTGGGGATCCCTACGGCTCTTGCGGGAGCCCGTGCGCTCGGTTGGCCTGGTGAACGTATTTCCGTGCGCACACTGCCCACGATCGATCGCGCTGTGTTTGGTGTAAGCACATCGATCGATGAGCTCATGCGCGAGGGCGAGCAGATTCACGCTCTTGGTGGCGGCGATGAATGGTCCGACATCGATCCCGATGCGGATGCGCTCGTGCTGTTTACATCGGGGTCGACCGGCCCCGCGAAGGGGGCCGTGTACACGCATCGGCAGGCGAGCGCGATGTTCGCGGCCGTTGGCGACACGCTTCAGCTTCGCCCGGAGCGCGGACTCGTTGCCGGGTTCGCGCCGTTCGCACTGCTTGGACCGGCCCTCGGTGCGCCGAGTATTGTGCCCGAGATGGACGTGACGCGCCCTGGTGAGCTCACCGCGAGCGCCCTCGCCGATGCCGTCGATGAACTCGGTTCACCGGCAGTCTTCACTGCTCCGGCTGCGCTCCAAAACATTATCGACACGGCTGGTGCGCTCGATGAGCGCCAGCGCGAGGCACTTTCGCGAGTGCCGAGCTTCTTTAGCGCGGGGGCACCAATTCCCGCGCCGCTTCTTCGCGCGCTACGCGATGTGCTCCCGAACGCACACTCGTATTCGCCCTACGGCATGACCGAGTGCCTCGCGGTCGCGGCGATCGACCTCGAGGGAATTGAAGCTGCTGGTGAGGGAAGCGGCGTGTGCGTGGGTGCGCCCGTCCCGCGTGTGGAGCTCGCAATCGCGCCGCTTCAGTCCGACGGCCGCGCAGCCTCCACGGTCACCACTAAGCCCGGTGTTGTCGGCGAGATTATGGTCCGTGCCGCGCACGTTCGCGACCGCTACCTCATGCTGTGGGATACGACGCGAGAGTCGATGCGCTGCGAGGGTTATCACGCGACGGGAGATGTCGGTCAGCTCGATGCCGAGGGTCGCCTGTGGGTTGAGGGGCGTCTTGCGCACGTGGTCACGACTGCGGCGGGACCCGTGACGCCCGTGCAGATCGAGAAGGCGGCGGAGAGCCTCGACTTCGTGCGTCGCGCGGGTGTATGCGGGGTAGGCCCCGCGGGAACGCAGCAGGTCGTGGTGATCTACGAAGACCCGGCGACGTTCCGCCCGGGTAAGGGCCAAACGCCCAAGCCCGCGACTCCCGAGCGCCAGGCCGCGATTCGCGAAGCCGTTGAAGCGGCAACGGGTATTGCCGTGACGGCTGCTTTTGAAACGACGACGCTTCCGACCGACATCCGCCACAACTCGAAGATCGAGCGCGCACGCCTTGGGGCGTGGGCCGCGCGCGAGCTGGCCGGTGAAAGGAGTGCGCTGTGAAGGTTCTCGTGACCGGTGCGAGCGGCATGCTCGGCGGCGAGGTCGCAAAGCGGCTTCGCGATGCGGGCCATGAGGTGAGTGCGTTCCAGCGCCGCCCCGCGGGGATTGAAGGCATCACCGACGTGTGCGGCTCGCTGACCGAGGCGGACCAGGTGCGCCGTGCCGTTGACGGCAACGACGCGGTCGTTCATCTCGCGGCGAAGGTTTCCATCTCGGGTCCGGAGGAGGAATACCGCGCCATCAACATCGAGGGCACTCGCAACGTGGTGAATGCGCTTCGCGCCCAGGGCGGCGGGAAGCTCGTCAACACGTCCTCGCCGTCCGTCGCCCACTTTGGCGAGGCTATCGTCGGGCTCGACGCGACCGCCCCTGAGCCTACGCGCGCCCGCGGACCCTACGCCCGCACGAAGGCCGCCGCTGAGCTCGTGGCGATGGAGGCAGACGGCAACGATGGCATTCTCGTCACGACTTTGCGCCCGCATATCGTGTGGGGCCCCGGTGACACCCAGCTCGTGGAACGCATCGTCGAGCGTGGCCGCAAGGGGACGATGCCCCTTCTCGACCGCGGCATGGCGCTCATTGACACCACCTACATTGATAACGCCGCCGAGGCATTCGTCGCGGCACTCGATCGCATCGAGGACGTGCACGGAGAGAGCTTTGTGATTACGAATGGCGAGCCGCGCACGGTTCGCGACTTCGTGGTGGGGTTGTGCGATGCGGCCGGTGTCTCGCGCCCGCGAATCACGGTTCCTGGCCCGCTCGCACGCGTTGCGGGTCGCGTGATCGAGAAGGCGTGGGAGTTGCGGCCCGGCTACGATGAGCCGCCCATGACCGAGTTCCTCGCGGAGCAGCTGTCGACAGCGCATTGGTTTGATCAGCGACGTACGTGTGAGCGTTTGCAGTGGAAGCCGCGCGTAAGTATGGACGAAGGCTTCGCGAAGCTCAAAGCGTATTACGATAAGGCGCGTGACTGAAGATTTAACGACTTCTCCGTACGGCGAGAAGGATATTGCGGCCATTGATGCTCAGATTCGCGCTGAGCAAGACGCGAAGCCTCGAGCTTCTCAGCGCACCGTTGGGCTCGTGCTGCTCATCGGGTCTGTCCTCGGGATCGTCGCGTCATTCGCGCTTATGCAAGATAAGCTCGCGATTCTCGCGGACGCGAATGCGTCGCTGGCCTGCGATATCAACCCGTTCATCTCGTGCGGGACGTTTATCCAAACGTGGCAGGCACAGACGTTCGGTTTTCCGAACATGTACCTCGGGTTCATGGGATTCTCGATCATGGGTGTCGTCGGCGCACTGCACCTTTCGGGACTTGCGCTTCCGCGCTGGTTCCAGTGGGCGACGTTCGGAGGGCTCGCCTTTGCGTTCGCCTTCATTCTGTGGCTCTCGAGTAATGCCCTTTTTGCGATTCACGCCCTGTGCCCGTGGTGCCTCCTAGTGTGGGCGGTTGTGCCACCCATGTTTTGGTCCTTCGTGACCTTCCTCGTGGAGGAGGGCATTATCGAGGCGCGCGGGCTCGTGCGCACCGTGCTGCGTTCGTGGATCGCGCTTTCTCTCGCGTGGTACGCCGTGGTGATTGTGGCGGCTTTCTTTGTGTTCCTGCCCGAATGGCAGGCGATGTTCTTCTAGGCCCCGTCGCGCTCTAGGCTCCACAAGCCCCGGTTGTCCCCAGTGGATCGCCGGGGCTTTTTCGTGGGCGCTCCTTGTTCCTAGCGTGGAGGCTATGAACAGTTCGACGGGGCGCGAGAGGCGACACCGCGCAGATGCACGAACGAGTGTGAACACACGCTCGTGGGACGATCTTGAGGAATGGTCACGCGAAGGATCCGGCGGGCAGCGGGGTCCTCGATGGTCAGCACTCAAGGACCCGCGCGTCATACTCGGGATCCTTACCGCGGGGGCGCTCGTGCTCGGCGGGGCTCACATGGCTACGTCGATGACGCCGAGTGACGACAGGGTCGCAGTCAACGCGCAGCCTCTCGAGGAGGCACCGGAAGTAACGACGGCGATCGCCGAGGGGTCGGCGCCGGAAGCATCCTCACCCGCCTCTACTGCTCCGGCGCCCGGGGCCTCGAATCCTCCCGCTGCCGGTAAGCAGACGGTGGTGGTTCACGTCGTGGGGGCAGTGAGGCAACCGAAGCTCGTCGAACTTCCGTCACACGCGCGCGTCGGCGATGCTCTCGAGGCTGCGGGCGGACCCACCGAAGACGCCGATCTGGGCCGCATCAACCTCGCGCGCGTCGTAAGCGACGGCGAACAGGTGTATGTGCCACGCGAAGGGGAAGAAATCCCGTCAGAAATCGCGGGGCCAGCGACCGGCGTCGAGTCTTCCCCCTCGGGCCCAGGAGCGGAGGCCAGCGGGGACGGCGCTCTCGTCAACATCAACACGGCTTCCGAAAGTGAGCTCGACGAGCTTCCCGGCGTGGGCCCCGCGATCGCCGCCAGAATCGTTGAGCATCGCACAACCAACGGCCCATTCTCGAATATCGAACAGCTCCAGGATGTCAAGGGGATTGGTCCTGCCATCTTCGAGGAGCTTCGTGAGCGCATCACTATCTGAGGGCGTGAACGGGTGTGGTGTGAGGCCCGTGAGGGGGCTGAGCCTCATCCCACACGCCGCTGTGCTCTGGCCGGCAACCATTGCGAGCGTGTCTCTCGGACCTGTCGTGCTTCTCGCCGTCGTTATACCGGCGCTTCTCCTGGCCATAGTGCGAGAGAAACGCCTGCGGGCACATGCACTGCTTGCTGTTCTTCTCGGTGCGGCAATCGCAGGGCCAGTTGCACGCGTGCACAGCGAGAACCTGAGCCTCGAGGAAGCTCTTCGCGAAAGAAACGTTGTGACGGAGGTGCAGGTCGCCTTACGCGAGCAACCGTCAGAACCCTTAAAGGTGCGCGCGTGGGATACGACGGTTGCGCGTGCGTCGAGCCAGCCCGAGCTTTCGAGGATCACGGTTGGTGCAGGAAACAAAGCGATTTCGAGGCAGATACGAATCGTGCTCACCTGGTCGAAACACACGCGCGGGGGCGATCCCTTCTCGCTTGAACGCGGAGACATACTGCGTGCGCGGGGATACGCCGAAAAGGATGGCTCCACGCTCTTTCTCGAGATTGCCGACTGGCAGCCGGAGCCGTCACGACCTGCTCAGGGTGAGGGGGCGATGGCCGCCGTAGGGCGTGTCCTTGACTCCTGGCGAGAAGAGCGAAAAGAGGTCGTACGGTTAGCCTCCTCGTTTTTGCCTGCCAATGAAGCAGCGCTCGTCGTGGGCATGACCCTTGGCGACGTGACGGGTCTTGCCAGAGAGGTGAAGGATGATATGGCGACCTCCGGGCTCACGCACCTCGTTGCTGCCTCGGGGGCAAACATTGCTCTCACCTATGCTTTTGTCACGCTGCCGCTGCTTGCCGTGGGCGTGCGCCGCAAAGCGCGGGTTCTGGCGGGGGCTGCGGGGATCGCCGTGTACGTGGCGGCAGTGGGCCCGGAGCCCAGCTTGCTGCGAGCCGCACTCATGGCCGTTCCCCTCATGATTGGACGCTATGCGGGTTTTCGCACGCCGCCTCTCAACGCGCTTGCGCTCACCGTTCTCGCATGGTGCGTCGTTGATCCGGCGCTCGTGGGAGAGGTGGGCTTCGTGCTCAGCGTCGGTGCGACGGGCGCTATTCTCGCGCTCTCGGTTCCGCTTGCTGAGGTTATCCGGCAGGTCAGTCGCGAGAGAATTTCCCGCAATCTCGCGCTTGTGGTTTCCGTTCCGACGGTTGCCCAGGCCGCATGCACACCGATCTTGCTCCTGCTTGCTCCCGAAACGTCAGTGTGGGCTGTGCCTGCGAACATTGCCGCGGAACTCGTCGTGGCGCCCGCAACCGTGAGCGGTTTTGTTGGCATTATTGTCGCGCATGTGTGGGCGCCGCTCGGCGTACCATTCTTCGCCCTTGCGGGGGCAGGTGCGCATGTTCTCGTGCTCATTGCACAGGTGAGTGCCGCACTTCCGGGAGCGCACATCGCGTTGCCCGCCGGCGCGGGAGGTGCACTGGCCACGGCAGGAGTGCTCATCGTCGTAGGGCTCACGCTTTGGTTGCGCACGCGCCGCGAGGTGCGCTGGGCGCTCGTATTCCTCGCAGTGATTGCCCTTTTCGGAGGAGTCTCCACGCTGATCCCCGGGGACGTCGAAGACTGGGATGTCGTGATGTGCGATGTTGGGCAGGGCGATGCAATGCTCGTGCGCGCCGGGGGAAAAACAGTACTCATCGATACGGGACCAGACCCGAACATGCTCGCCCGATGTTTGGACCGTGCGGGAGTCGGGGCGATCGACCTCCTCGTCGTGACCCACCCTCACGCTGATCATGACGGCGGAATACCCGCGTTGACGGGGAAGCGTACGCCGCAGCAGGCGTGGGTGTGCCCGCTGGATACCTCGACGAAAGCAAAGCTCCCTCGGACTGAGGTGGACACCGTGCTCGCGCCTCGTACGGAAACCGTTGGGTCGCTGTCCCTCGAAGTTCTGTGGCCGCGTTCAGCCGAGGAAGCGAGAGCCCTCGGGGCAGGCGAGGGCGGGGGAGAGGAATCGGCACTCAATGATTGTTCGATTTCGATGCTCGTGAAAACGCCCACGTGGAGTGCTCTGACGCTAGGAGACCTAGAGCCTGATGCGCAAGCCGTGCTAGCGAAATCTGGTGCTGTCGAGGCGGTCGAGCTCGTCAAAGTCGCGCACCACGGCTCGCGTCGCCAAGAGCCGGCGCTCTACGATGCGGCGCACGCTTCGATTGCCGTCATTGGTGTAGGCGCGAACACGTTTGGGCATCCTCACCAGCGCACTTTGTCACTGCTAGCGGAGCGAGGAATGGCGGTGAGGCGCACGGATGTTGACGGGATGGTGGTGATGAAACGCGCCGGGGATGGGTGGTTGGTGCGCACCTTACGATAGCGATGTATACAAAAAGTCTCACGATGTGAACTCGCTAGACGAACCGTCCCACACCTCCTACTTTGTATACAACGATTTGGGGAAGTGCCCCGAAAGCTTCTCGGAAGGGAGGTGCGGGATGAAACGCAGAACGATCCTCGGTGCGGGCCTTGTTGCGCTCGCTGGTGTGGGGTGCGTGCCCCGCCAAGAACTGGATGATCCCCCCGAACGCCCCGACATCGTGGATAGTAATTCCACGGGTCAAAACCTGCACAACGGGGGCGATCTCGTCATGGCGCTCTCAGCGGAGCCCGACAAGCTCGACCCCACGACGTCGTCCTCGCTCTATACCCGTTACGTCATGCAAACGATGTGCGAGAAGCTCTACGACCTCAACCACAGAGGTGAGATCGTTCCGATGCTGGCCGCCGCTCTTCCCGAGATCAGCGACGATGGGCGTGAGGTCGTGATCCGCCTACGTGAGGATGCGGTCTTTGCAGACGGTGAGCCGTTTAACGCCGAAGCCGTTCGTATCACGCTTGATCGCCACTTCAATCACGAGCAGTCCTCCCGGCGTTCGGAGCTCGGCCCCATCACCGGCATCGAGGCATTCGAAGAGTTTGCCGTGCGGGTGACTTTCGAAAAGTCATTTTCTCCGTTTACCGCTGCGCTTGCCGATCGTGCGGGCATGATGCTCTCCCCGAAGGCCCTCGAGGAACTCGGAGATGACTTTGCATCGCATCCGGTGGGGGTCGGGGCTTTCAAATTCGTTGAGCGCATTCCGCAAACCTCGATTACCGTCGAACGCGATCCGCTCTACTACGACGCGCGCAACGTGCGACTCGACAGCGTGACCTACCGGATCATGGCCGATGCCAACATCCGCGCCGCGAATATCCAAAGTGGCGACGTGCACGTTGCCGACAGCATCTCGCCGCAGGACATAGAAGCGGTCAAGGCATCGCGTGATATTAACACTCTCCAGGTGCTTTCGCTTGGATACCAAGCCATCACCATCAACCTTGAGCCCAAGGACGACGCTGGTCACCCCCTCGATAAGGGCCTCATAGCGACCGATGAACGCGTGCGACTCGCGTTCACGAAGGCGATCGATCGAGGGGCTCTCGTGAACACGGTGTTCAACGGGTGGTTCGATGCAGCGTGCTCGCCGATCTCGCCCTCGAGTCCGTTCGCGACCGAGGAATCCACTCAATGTCCTGAGTACGATCCGGAGGAATCAAAGCGTTTGCTCGAGCAGGCGGGCGCCCCGGTGCCGTACCCGATCACCCTCAAGGTCTCGAATTCTCAAGATTCGCTCCGCTTCGCCCAGGCCCTGCAGGCCCAAGTAAAGGAAGCGGGGTTCGCCATAAGGGTTGTTCCTACGGAGTACACGGCAATGCTCTCGGCTCAGGATTCGGGTACGTACGAGGCGATTCAGCTCGGCTGGTCTGGCCGTGTGGATCCCCACGGCAACGCGTACAACTTCTGGACCACCGACGCGAACAACAACTACGCGGCCTTCAGCGATCGCACGCTCGACGATCTGCTCACGAAGGCTTCTGAAGTCACCGACCTTGACGAACGCTCCGCGCTGTACGGAGCGTCTGTGAAACGCATGCAGGAAACGAACCCCGTGATCTACCTGTACCGCCAGCGCTCGCTCACCGCCTACAGGGCGAATCTCGTGGGGGTCTCGACCTACGCGGACGGCGTCGTCAAGCTGTCCCACGCGGCTTTTATCGAAGGGAAGCAGCCATGACCCGCTTTATCTCCATACGCTTCCTCGAGTCGCTGTGCACGCTCGTGCTGTCGTCGATCGTGATCTTCGTTGGCGTACGTGCGCTTCCGGGCGATCCCGCCGTCGCAATGGCGGGGGAGGAGGCCTCAAAGGAGCAAATCGAGGCGATTCGGGCAAGTCTTGGGCTCGAAGAACCTCTGATCGTCCAGTATGGCGCGTTCGTGAAGAACACGGTCACACTGAATCTCGGGGAATCGACGCGTACGGGCCAGGACGTTGTGTCGATGCTTGTGACCGCCCTTCCCGTCACGGTCCTGCTTTCGCTGTATGCCATCATCGTCGCGATCGTGATCGGGCTGTTCTTCGGGGTCTATGCCGAGCGTCGCAGGGGCAAAATCGACGAGCTCGGGGCGAATATCGCCGTTCTTTTCGGGCTCTCCGTGCCGAACTTTTGGCTGGGCCTCCTCGCGATTCTCGTGCTTGCCGTCTCGCTCGGGTGGTTCCCCGCCTCGGGATACGTGTCCCTTACGGAGGACCCGCTGAGGTGCCTGTACTACCTCACGCTTCCTGCCTTCGTGCTGGGATCGGGGCTCGCAGCAGTCATCGCGCGCCAAACTCGTGCGAGTCTCATCGACACGATGGCGACGGACTACGTGCGCACGGCCCGGGCGACGGGCATCGCTCCCTCGCGCATCTTGTTTCGATACGGCCTTCGCAATTCGCTCATCGTGCTCGTCACGATCGTCGGTCTCCAGCTGGGCGGTCTGATTTCCGGTGCCGTTGTGACCGAGCGTATTTTCGCGCTCCCGGGAATCGGGCGCATCACGCTCGATGCGGTGTTTTCGCGTGACTATCCCGTGATCCAGGCCGTTGTGCTGCTCGTGACGGTTGCCTACATCGTCATTAATTTCCTCGTGGACGTCCTCTACTCCGTTGTCAATCCGCGAATCAGAACGGGAGGTGCCGCATCGTGACTGCTACCGCGATCTCACACTCATCCGATACTTACGCCCCTACGAAAGGCGTGGGCAAGCGTCTCCTCGCTTCTCCCGCGGGCCTCGTCGGTTCCGTGCTCGTGGCGTTCGTGATTCTCGCAGCGCTACTTGCGCCAGTGATCTCTCCGTACCACTACGCCGACACGAATTTCACCTACCCCTTCCAGGTGCCGTTCACGGAGGGCTTTTGGCTCGGAACCGACGACCTTGGGCGTGACGTACTCTCTCGCTTGCTGTACGGCACCCGAGCTTCACTTCTCGTCGGCCTGCTCGCCGTTGCTCTCGCAGTTGTCGTGGGGACGCCGCTCGGCTTGCTCGCGGGATATTGGCGCAAGGCGGATATGGTCATCTCTCGCTTTGTTGACGTGACTCTTGCATTTCCGTTTCTTGTGCTCGCCGTGGGTCTCGCCGCGATCTCGGGTGCGAGCCTCACCAATGCGGCGATTGCATTGGGCGTTGGCAATATTCCGTCGATGGTGCGCGTCGTGCGCGGCGAAACGATGCGGTTGAAGGGAGAGGCCTTCGTCTCGGCGGCGATTGCTGCCGATGCTTCCCTCGTGAGGATCCTCGGGATGCACATTCTGCCGAATACGCTCAGCGCGATCATTGTGCAGGTCACGGTGATCCTTCCCGCTGCCGTCATCGGCGAGTCGATGCTGTCGTTCCTAGGTCTCGGCATTCAACCGCCAGCGCCGAGCCTCGGCATCATGCTTTCCGATGCGCAGCAGTGCATCTACCGCTCACCTACCGTCGCGATTGCGGCTGGCTTGACCATCGTGCTCATTTGCTTCGCATTCAACCTTTTTGGTGATGCGTTGCGCGATGCACTCGATCCCAACTCGTCGAAGGAATGACCCCATGACGACGTCGTTCACACCCGCCCCGGCTCCGCTCGCCCGTCTCGATCTCAAGGGCACGTTTGGAATGAGCGCATCGACGCACTGGCTTGCGACCGCGAGCGCGCAATCGGTCCTGGAAAAGGGCGGTAACGCGTTCGATGCGGCGGCGGCTGCGGCATTCGTGCTGCACATCGTCGAGCCCCACTTAAACGGTCCCGGTGGTGACATGACGGGGGTATTCGTGACTGCCGAGGACCCGCGCCATCCGCGTGTACTCATGGGGCAAGGCGCTGCTCCCGCCGGTGCGAGTGTCGAAACATATCGGGCGCTCGGGCTCGAGCGTGTGCCCGGTTCGGGTGCGCTTGCGGCCGCGATTCCTTGCGCTGTGGACGCCTGGCTGCTTCTGCTTCAAGAGTACGGAACGCTCACCTTGGGGGAGGTTCTCTCGTACGCGATTGGGTACGCGCGCGAGGGCCATCCTTTGCTCGAACGCGCGGCAGGCGTCATTGAGTCCATGCGCGAGTTTTTTGTGGAGCACTGGCCGACGTCTGCCGATCTCTGGCTGCGCGACGGTATCGCGCCGAAAGCCGGCGACATCGTGAAGAATCCTGCTTACGCGACTGTGCTCGAGGATCTTGTCGATGTAGCCGCGGCGCACGAGGACCGTGCCAGTGGGGTTCGTGCAGCGCGTGAGCGTTGGCGCACGGGCCCCGTTGCCAAAGTGATGGCCGCTTTTGTGCAGGAGCCGCACCGGCATTCCGACGGCGGTGATTACGCGGGGGTGCTGACAGAGGATGACCTCGCGTGCCCGGGTGCGCGCGTGGAGAGTCCGACGGTTGCGTCATTTAGGGGCTTCGACCTCTATAAGACGGGCCCGTGGGGCCAGGGGCCCGTGCTGCTTCTTGCGCTCGGTATTCTCGAGGGCTTTGAGGATGAAGATCTCGATCCGTCGACGGCTCGCGGTATCCACACGATCGCGGAGGCCCTCAAGCTCGCGCTTGCCGATCGCGATGCGTTTTTCGGCGACGACAATAGTGTGCCGCTCGAGGAACTGTTGAGCGAGGAGTACCTCGCCTCTCGCCGCGCGCTGATAGGCGAGAAAGCGTCGGAGGAGCTTCGCCCCGGTCGCCCCGGTGGGCGCGTCCCAACGCTCGTGTGTGCTGAAACTCGTGAGGCATACGATGCGCGCGGCGGCGCGCGCGGTGACGCTGCAGGTGAGCCGACCGTGCGCGTGAACACGGGGGAGGAAGAAACGGATCCTGAAACGGGCGAATTGCGCGGCGACACCGTTCACATCGATGTCGTGGATCGGTTCGGCAATATGGTGAGCGCGACACCTTCGGGTGGGTGGCTCCAGTCCTCACCGACGATTCCCGAACTGGGTTTTTGCCTTGGCACTCGGCTCCAGATGACGTGGCTGGACGAAAGGTCACCGTCGGCCCTCGCCCCCGGGAAACGACCCCGCACGACGCTGAGCCCCACTCTCGTGCTGAAAGACGGTGAGCCTATCCTCGCGACTGGAACGCCGGGAGGGGATCAGCAGGATCAGTGGCAGCTTCTCTTCCTTCTGCGGGTGCTCGTGGGCGGGTACAGCCCGCAAGAGGCGATCGAATCGCCCATGATGCACACGACCTCGATGCTCGAGAGCTTTTGGCCGCGCACGTGGGAACCCGGTCAGCTCGTGGTCGAGGATTCGCTGGGCGATGAGGTCATTGGCGAACTCGAGGCTCGCGGACACCGAGTCGTGCGGGCAGGGACGTGGTCACTCGGGCGTTTGAGCGCCGTGACGCGCGACCCGGTGACAGGAATGCTCGGTGCCGCGGCGAATAATCGCGGCCAGCAAGGATATGCGGCAGGAAGGTGAGGCTCCATGATGCACACAGATGAATTCGTGCTTGAGGTACGCGACCTTGACGTCACGTACGGGAGCGCGGCCGGCCCCACTGTCCGCGGAGTGTCTTTCACGCTTAGACCGGGGGAGAAGCTCGCGCTCGTAGGCGGGTCCGGTTCTGGCAAGTCCACGACGATCGCCTCCATCCTCGGCCTACTGCCTGGCGAAGGTCGCATCACGGGTGGCTCGATCACCTATCGCGGAACCGAGCTCGTGAACGCGTCGCCCACACGATGGCGAGACGTCCGCGGCAAGCGGATCGCGCTCGTGCCTCAGGACCCGATGTCGAACCTCAACCCGACGATGCGGGTTGGCGATCACATTGCTGATGCGCTTCGGGCCTACGGGATGAAGGACAAGAAGGCGATTGAACGCGAGGTTGTGCAGCTCATGGCGGAATCGGGCATCCCGGATCCCGAGCGGCGTGCGAAGCAGTATCCGCACGAATTTTCCGGGGGCATGCGTCAGAGGATTCTCATCGCGATTGCACTCGCGGGTGACCCCGACCTCGTGATCGCGGATGAGCCGACGAGTGCACTCGACGTCACCGTTCAAAAGCACATTCTTGACCACCTCGAATCCCTCGTGGAAGAACGCGGGATGTCGCTGCTTTTTGTGACGCACGATCTTGGCGTTGCGGCCGATCGAACCGATACCGTTCTCGTGATGAGCAAGGGCGAGATCGTTGAAAGAGGGGCGCCGGGGCAGGTCCTTGCGAATCCCCGGCACCCATACACGCGGGAGCTCGTTGACGCATCCCCCACGCTCGAAGGAACGAAGAAGAGTGCTTCCGCATGCGAGGGGGGAGAAGGCGCGTCGAGCGAAAACGTCCTCGAAGTTGAGAAGGTGACGAAAGTCTTTCGCTTGCGCGGCGCGCGCAAGGGCGAGGTTCGTGCAGTGGACGACGTCAGTTTCACGGTGCAACGTGGATCGACCCTCGCGATCATTGGCGAATCGGGGTCGGGAAAATCGACCCTGGCCTCGATTATCCTCGGTTTGCAGGAAGCGACGAGCGGGGAAGTGAAGCTCGACGGGCGCTCAGTCGTCAACGCGAACGCACAGCAGCGCAAGGAACTTCGCCGCTTCACGCAGCCCGTGTTCCAGGACCCGTACTCGTCGCTCAACCCGATGTGGACGGTCGAACGGATCGTGCGCGAGCCTCTCGACACATTCGGAGTCGGGCACAAAAGCGAGCGCCGTGCGCGTGTTCTCGAGGTGCTCGATCACGTTGCACTACCGTCGAGTGCCGCTCGTGTGCTTCCCGGGCAGCTCTCGGGCGGTCAGCGCCAACGCGTTGCAATCGCCCGGGCGCTCGCGGCGCATCCTCAACTCCTCGTGTGTGATGAGGCCGTCTCAGCCCTCGACGTTCTCGTCCAAGACCAAATCCTCGCTCTCCTCGGTGACCTTCAAAAAGACCTTGGTGTCAGTTGCGTGTTCATCACGCACGACCTTGCGGTGGTGGCAAATCTCGCGGACGACGTTGTGGTGATGAAGGCCGGAAAGGTCGTGGAAAAGGGCTCGGTGTACGATGTCGTGCGAAACCCTCAACACGAGTACACGCGAGGGTTGCTCGATGCCGTCCCCGGAAGGGAGTTCATGCGTGTCTGACGCCGCGGCTAAGACCGTGACCGCCACCCTGCGCAAGCGAATTATCGCTGCCCAGTACGCGGCCGGCACTCCGCTTCGTGAAGTTGCCTTGGCGAAGGAGTTTGAGCTGTCGCGCGTCCCCGTGCGTGAGGCATTGCGCATCCTCACGGCGGAGGGCTTCGTTGATACGCGGGCAAACGTCGGATCCCGCGTGGCCCACCCGCCCTTTGACGATGCGCGCGAGCTGTTTGACCTCCGCATCACCCTCGAAACCTCACTCGTGCGGGACGCAGCCGCGCGATTTGCCGAGTTCTCCGCTCCCGGGGCTGCCCACGTCGAGCGTTCGCGCCGTCTGTGCATGGAAATTGAGGAAGCCCTCGCGCAAGGCGACGAGGCGTTTGCGAATCGAGACGGTGCTGGAATCGCGGAGGCGAATCTCCGCGTGCACCAGGGACTTGCGGATCTAGCCATGCGTCCCGTGCTGAGCCACATTCTCCAGCAGATCGGCGGGCGCGTGGAGTGGCTTCATAGCGCGCATCGTGGCTTCACGGTTACGCGCGACACGTCTGCCTGGGATCAGCACAAAGTGATTTACGACCTCGTGCGCGCGGGGGATGCGCACAGCGCGCACGAGCGGATGCGTGCCCACCTGGAGGCATCGCGCGACGCCTTCGTCGCGAGCCTCTCGAGTTTGGCCGACGAGGATCGGTAACGAGCGCCCTCACGTTTTTCTATACGAACTGTCGCACGAGTGCGACGAGTGCGACGACGACGATGGTCGCGCGCAATACCGAGTTCGGTAGCCGCTTCGCAACGTGCGAGCCAACATAGCCACCGATCATCCCGCCCGCGGCGAGAATGACGACGCCAACCCACCACACGTGCGCGTCGAAAAACACAAACGCCACGAGGTAGACAATTGCGGCCGTCGCATTGACGTAGAGCTGCATGAGGTTCTTGACCGGGTTGACGTCTTTCATGCTGCGGGACGTGGCGATGCCGAGGATCCCCATGTAGAGAACGCCCTGTGCAGCGGTGAAATATCCGCCATAGACGGCGGCCGCCCCCATGGGCGCGACGAGCCACGGGCTTTCGTATGCCTCGCCGACGGGGCCCGTTTGCGTGCCAGGATCGGCCTCGCGCCGTTTA
The DNA here is from genome assembly GCF_902381725.1 of Dermabacter jinjuensis. Classification (GTDB taxonomy): domain Bacteria; phylum Actinomycetota; class Actinomycetes; order Actinomycetales; family Dermabacteraceae; genus Dermabacter; species Dermabacter hominis. Next base: position 1,730,800 of record NZ_LR698963.1, read on the forward strand.
TTGAGCCACGCCGTCAGGTAGGGCTGACCGATGACGAGGGCGAGCGCAACGATGATGAGAATGGGCACGACGATGTCGAGAGCGCTCGAGGGGGAGAGGAGGAGCAGTATCGAGCCGGCGCTCGCGCACACGATCGTGGTGAGAGAAAGGGGAGCGAGGTGGCGCTTCTCTGCCGCGATTTCTTTGCGGAAGCCAAGGACGGAGGCGATTGTCGCGAAGGACATTCCGATCGTGTTGGTGCGCACAGCCACGCCGGGCGGGACGCCGAGTGCGAGGAGCACGGGGAGGGTGAGGAGAGAACCGGATCCGACGGCTGCATTGACGATGCCCGCGAGTATGCCCATGACGAACAGCAGCAGCGCGCTCAAACCCAACACGGGTTCCACCTCCAGTTTGTTGTATACATTTAGATGTCATGAGCCACCGTAGCCGCTGACCTCGCGTCAAGCGCAAAGCGTTCGCGATGTGGTCGATAGACTTTCTCCATGGCCGAAGTCCAGTGGCACAGTATCGAACCCGCGCCCGTTGTGCTTATCGCGGGCAAGGAAGCGCTCCTCGCCCAGCGCGCGCTCGAACGCATCGTCCGGCTCAGTCGCGAACGCCACGCCGATCTTGAGATCCACCGTTTCACCTCAACCGAAATTACCAAGAGCGACGTCCTTCAATACACGGCCCCCTCGCTTTTCGGCGAGCCACGCCTCGTCATCATCGATGAGGTGACACGCGGCGCGGAGCCTCTCATCAACGCTCTTATGGAATACGTGCAGAGTCCCGAGCAGGACGTCACGCTCGTGCTCATCAATCGCGGTGATCAGCGCGCCAAGAAACTCCTCGACGCCGTGAAGAAATCGGGCGCTCCGTGGGTGAACGCGGCAGAGATCAAAACCGCGAAAGCGAAGATGACCTTCGCGATGAGCGAGTTTTCACGCGCGCGGCGCCGCGTCAACTCAGATGCGGTTAAAGCCCTCGTCGATGCCTTTGGGGCGGACCTCATGGAACTAGCGGCCGTGAGCACCCAACTCATGCGCGACACCGAACCCGAGCCGGGGCAGCAGGCCGGCCCCATCACGCTCAGGCACGTCGAGGCCCTTACGGCAGGTCGCGCGGAGACAACGGGATTTGCGATCGCCGACGCCTGCCTCGCCGGCAAAGAACGCGAAGCGCTCGTGCTGCTTCGCCAAGCCGAACTCTCGGGGCTGTCTCCCGTTGCTATCGTCGCGACGATTGTGCGCAAGGCCAGACAGGTGGCGCAGGCAGCGATTCCCGGTGCGACGGCAAAGAGCACAGGCATGCAGGACTGGATGTTCCGCAACAACGCTCAGCTCGCCCGCCACTACTCGGAGCGAGCGCTCGCCTCGGTGTTCGAATCCCTCGCTGCCGCGGATGCCGCGGTTAAGGGGAATGATCGTGACCCAATGTGGGCGCTTCAACGCCTTATCGTTGAGATTTCGCGCGCGAGGAGGGGCCGGGCATGAATCGTTTCGACTGGAGAACCGCTCTGTGGGTGGCGGGTGGTGCGCTTCTCACGCTTCTTCTCGTGCTGTCGTTCGCGAAGGACCTCGTCGCGCAGGTGCTGATCATCTTCGGCTAGGAAGGTCGACGCACGGGTCGATCCATTGCCAACAAGGCAACGAAAAAGGCCCCGCCGAAGCGGGGCCTTCCGTCACACTAAAACGTGAGAACTATGCTCACTTCTCGAGCGTCGCTACAAGCTTTGCGAGACCCGACTTGCGGTTTGCAGCCTGGTTCTTGTGGATGACGCCCTTCGACACAGCCTTGTCGAGCTTGCGCGAAGCCTCACGAAGAGCCTTGGTCGATGCTTCCGCATCGCCGGCAGCGACCGCGGTGCGAACCTTGCGCACGTAGGTCTTGAGCTCGCTGCGGTACGCCTTGTTGCGTGCCTGAGCCTTCGCGTTGGTCTTGTTGCGCTTGATCTGGGACTTGATGTTTGCCACGAGGTGCCTTTTCTAGATGTTGAGGTGAAACGCCGCTCATGAGAGGTGCTCGCGCTCGACGGGGACGGGCGGTGGGGTGTCGCCTGGAGACGTCAAACGTTCGCATCACGAACGGAAAAACTCACGCCGGCGCATACAGCACTCTGCCCCAGAGACACGAAAGGGACGAAAGTGCGCCGCACACAGCGCAGTATGTTCACACATACAGCCGTCAACTTTACCAGCGCTAAGCGTGAAAGCCCAGAGTTAAAACTCACCAGCCATGCGAGTCACGTGTGGCATTAGCCACCCGCTCAAAGCGTGCTTTGTCCAGTTTGCCGCCCTCTCGTCGCACCTTCGCCGCTTCGAGTCTAATGAGCCGATCGACCCGCACCTCGGAGGGGCGATGCCGCGAATCCCACGACCCGGTGCCGATATCGACCCAACGATTGCCGTGCTCATCGGTGTGATCGCCTTTGCCGCGATCGCGCGAGGTGAGCATGAGCGCCACGATTACGCCGCCGCCTTCGTCGGCGATCACGAGAACGGGGCGGTCTTTACCTTGTGAGCGGTCCTCCTCGAACGGGACCCACGCCCACACGATTTCGCCCGGATCCGGATTGCCATCAGCGGCGGGGGCGTACGTGAGGTTCAGGGGAGCGTTGCCCGCACGGTCGGGGAGAGCGGTTCCGGTGTCGCTCGCGCGAGCATCGGTGTGCGAATCTGGCCCGACGCTTGCCCGGCCACCGTCGGAACCCTTCATTTTTCCTTCGAGCGAGCGCACTCCCTCCCGCGCAAGGCGACGGGCGGCGCGTTGCACCTGACGGTTGCGGGCAAGGGAGCCCGCGATGGACCGGAGGGAGGAGAAAAGGCTCATGATGTGACCGTATCAACCCGTGCGCGGGCCCGCGTGAACGAGCCAAAACTGTCCGTGCATGGGACAATGGAATCATCTGTGCCCGTCGAAAGGATTCCCGTTGACTAGCGCCCCCGCGAACATGCGCGAGATTGAGCCAGCCGCGACCTCTATGGAGAGGATCCGTAACTTCTGCATCATTGCGCATATCGATCACGGAAAATCGACCCTCGCTGACAGGATGCTCCAGCTCACCGGGGTCGTCGACGAACGTGCGATGCGGGCCCAATACCTCGACCGCATGGATATTGAACGCGAGCGCGGTATTACCGTGAAAAGTCAGGCCGTGCGCATGCCGTGGGTTGTGGACGGCGAAGCCTATGCGCTCAACATGATTGATACGCCGGGCCACGTGGACTTTACCTACGAAGTTTCTCGCTCGCTCGCGGCCTGTGAGGGCGCGATTCTGCTCGTCGACGCCGCTCAGGGGATTGAAGCGCAGACCCTCGCGAACCTCTATCTCGCGATGGATAACGACCTCGAGATCATCCCCGTCCTCAACAAGATCGACCTTCCTGCCGCCGATCCCGAAAAGTACGCGGCGGAAATCGCTCAGCTCGTGGGTTGCGATCCCTCGGATGTTCTCAAGGTTTCGGGCAAGACGGGCGAAGGCGTCGAGGCATTGCTCGACCATGTCGTGCGCACCGTCCCGCAGCCGCAAGGCGAGATCAACGCCCCCTCGCGTGCGATGATTTTCGATTCCGTGTACGACACGTACCGCGGTGTTGTGACGTACGTGCGTGTCGTCGACGGGCAGCTCGACCCGCGCGAAAAGATCCAGATGATGTCGACGGGCGCGACTCACGAGCTTCTCGAGATCGGCGTGATCTCTCCCGAACCGAAGCCCACCAAGGGCCTCGGGCCCGGCGAAGTCGGGTACCTCATCACGGGTGTGAAGGACGTGCGCCAGTCGAAGGTCGGTGACACGGTAACCGCGGCGCTCCGAGGTGCCGAAGAAGCCCTTCCCGGATATTCAGAACCGAAACCTATGGTGTTCTCGGGTCTCTTCCCGATCGACGGTTCAGACTATCCGGCGCTGCGCGACGCGCTTGACAAGCTCAAACTCAACGACGCCGCGCTCAACTACGAGCCTGAAACCTCAACCGCGCTGGGCTTTGGCTTTCGCGTGGGCTTCCTTGGCCTTCTCCACCTCGAGATCGTGCGCGAGAGGCTCGAGCGCGAGTTCAACTTGGACCTGATTTCCACGGCCCCGAGCGTGATTTACCACGTGACGATGGAGGACGGCACCGAAGTCCAGGTGCTCAACCCTTCCGACTTCCCCGAGGGCAAGGTCCACGAGATCCGCGAGCCCGTTGCGAAATCCACGATCCTCGTGCCCAAGGAATTCGTGGGCACCGTCATGGAACTGTGCCAGTCCAAGCGCGGCACGATGAAGGGCATGGACTACCTGAGCGAAGACCGCGTTGAGCTCCGCTACATTCTTCCCCTCGCCGAGATCGTGTTCGACTTCTTTGATCAGCTCAAGAGCCGTACGAAGGGCTACGCCTCGCTCGACTACGACGTTCAGGGCGAGGAAGCGGCCGACCTGGTCAAGGTTGACATGCTTCTCCAGGGCGAAACCGTGGACGCGTTCAGTGCGATCGTGCACCGCGACAAGGCCTACCACTACGGCGTGGAAATGGCTGGCAAGCTCAAGAACCTCATTCCGCGCCAGCAGTTCGAGGTGCCGATCCAGGCGGCGATCGGCTCGCGCATCATTGCGCGCGAAAACATTCGCGCGATCCGCAAGGACGTGCTTTCCAAGTGCTACGGGGGCGACATCTCCCGTAAGCGCAAGCTTCTCGAGAAGCAGAAAGAAGGTAAGAAGCGCATGAAGTCGATCGGCTCGGTCGACGTGCCGCAAGAGGCCTTCATCGCGGCGCTGCGCTCGGACGGCGGATCGTCGGACGGCAAAAACAAGTAAGGGGACGAACATGAACGTCGAACCACTTTCGGTCGCTATCGCTCAAGGCCCCGCGCGCGTGATTGCGACGTGCACGGTGGAATCACTCTTCCACGTCGAGGAAACGGGCATCCGCTCGGGGATCAACAAGGTCCCGCGCGCGGAGGGCATCAAGCTCCTTACGCACGGCGTGCTTGGCGATGTGCAGGGCGATACCGAACACCACGGCGGTCTTTTCAAGGCCGTGTACGCTTTCGCGCGCGAAACCCGCGACGAACTTGCGCGCCGGGAGGGATTGAGTGGTCTGCCCGACGGTGCCTTCGGCGAAAATCTCGTCACGGAGGGCATTGATACTGACGAGGTTGTCATTGGCTCGCGCTGGCGGATTGGCGGTGCCGAGCTTCAGGCGAGCGTGCCGCGCCAGCCCTGCAAAACTTTCGCCGTGTGGATGGGGCGCTTCGCCGATCAGGCTGGGATCGAGCCCCGAGGAGCATGGGGCCGCCGCTTCAACGCCTACGGCAAGTCGGGCGCGTACTTCCGCGTTGTGCGGGAAGGCGTTGTGCGCCCGGGTGACGAAATCGAAGTGCTTTCGGTTCCCGAGCACGGCGTAAGCATAGGCGAGATCTTCCGCGGTCTCTCGAGCGAGATCGATCCAACGAGCGCCAAGGCACTCTTGAGCTGGGCCCGCGACACGGAAACGCCCGTGTACACCTCGATGGCAAGGGGGTGCCTCGCGGCGCTCGAGAGCGCCGGCATCTCCTTCGAATTCCCTGCCTCGCTCATCACCGATGGCCGCGGGAACTAACGCCGAGCGCCGAGGGCTCTCGGTCTACATTCACGTGCCGTTTTGCGCGGTGCGCTGCGGCTACTGCGACTTCAACACCTACACGGCGAGGGAGCTTGGTGGGGGAGGATCGCAAGCCGAATATCCTGCCAATGCGATGCGCGAAATGGAGCTCACACTCGCAGACGATCAAGCGTCGGACTTCACGTACGACCGCGTGGTCACCGTGTTCTTCGGAGGCGGGACCCCCACGCTTCTGCCTGCAGATGACCAGGCGCGCATGCTCGCCCACCTCGACTCGCTTATCCCTCTCGCCCCGGGCGCCGAGGTGACGACCGAGGCGAACCCCGACTCCGTTACGCGAGACTCCCTGATGCGACTTGCCGAGGCTGGGTTTACACGCGTGAGTTTCGGCATGCAATCGGCGGTGCCGCGTGTGCTCGCGATCCTCGACCGCACCCACAACCCAGAGTCCGTCCCGCGGGCCGTCGCGTGGGCCCGGGAGGCAGGCCTGCAGGTGAGCCTCGACATGATCTATGGAACGCCGGGGGAAAGCCTCGCGGATGTCGAGACCACGATCGACGCGATCACCGAGATGCAGCCGGACCACGTGAGCGCATACTCGCTCATCGTCGAGGGCAACACCAAAATGGCCCGCCAGCTGCGCCGCGGCGAACTCAGCGAGCCCGATCCGGACTTCATGGCCGATGCCTACGAGCTCATCGCCTACCGCACGCGAGCCGCGGGCTTCGAGTGGTACGAGGTCTCGAACTTCGCGCACGGCGAGGAGTTTCAGTGCCGCCATAACCTCGCCTACTGGCGGGGCCGCGACTGGTGGGGGATCGGCCCCGGCGCGCATCGACACCGCGACGGCTACCGCTCGTGGAACCTCAAGCACCCCTCGCGCTACGCGGCGGCTCTTGCGCAGAACCGGCTTCCCGTGGATGGCTCCGAGCAGGTCTCTGATGAGGATCGCGCGCTCGAACGCCTCATGCTCGAGATGCGCCTTCGCGAAGGATTTTCCGCGGCGAGTAATCCGCTCACCTCGAGCGATGAGGCACGCGAGGTGCTCGAGCGGCACGTGGCAGCGGGGCGGTTGGATGCGAGTGCGTGGGATAGCGGGATCGTGAGGCTTTCCGACGCCGGCCGGCTCATCGCCGATGCCATCACGCGCGATGTTTTGCCTTGAGAGCGCTTTTGAAGCGGCTGAGACTCGGGTGATCCCTACGGTTCATGTTGATCACTTTCGTTGTCCGCTTTCTTATTCCGGGCGACGAATTGTTGAAGAACGGTAAAAATTAGAAAGCCGAGAAGCAGGATCGCCACGATCATCACGACAACAACGAAAATGACCATAAACCACGCGGACCTAAAAATCATGAGATTCCTACGCTTTCGAAAGTCGCCGCTGACTCGATTTTGCACTTACCTGAACCCACCTCGTACTTTCGATCGCGTTCAGTGCAGATGAGGCTCCGGTCAAGCAAACGGTAGAGGTATTGGGTTTATCGAACCCAAGATTACTCAGTGACACGCCATACCCGCCAGAGGACTTATGTCGTACCAAGTGATTCTTCCTGGTGTGTCTTTAATGTACTCGTACGCAGAGTCGAATTCTCTCCAGACCACCCACTCCGTAGATTCCGGCAGAGGCGGGGACGCGGCCGCTCAGTCGACGCTTCCGGTGGCCCTTGAGCGCGGGCGAGGTAAGCGTCGGATTTGCTCCCGAGCTCAAACCCCCACAACCTCTATGCAATCCGGGGCTGCTCCAGGTCAGGGAGCGGTGACGAAGTCGATGAGCTCCTCGATACGCCCGCTGAGCGTTGGTTCGACATCGGCGTACGAGCGCACACGAGAGAGGATCTTCTGCCAGCCCTCGGCGATATCGGCTTGGGACTCGGCGGGGAGGCCGAGCGCCCTAAGTGATCCCACCTTGATGTCGGTTCCCTTGGGGATGTGGGGCCATTTCTCAAGCCCCACTCGTGCGGGCTTCACGGCTTGCCACACGTCCACGTACGGGTGGCCAAGGATGAGCACGTTGCCCGCAACGCCCTTCTCCCGCATGACGGCCTCGGCGATCCGCGTCTCTTTCGATCCGGGAACGAGGTGGTCCACGAGGATTCCGAGCTTGCGGCCCGGCGCGGGGTTAAATGCCCGCACGCGCTCGAGGAGATTATCGGCGCCATCGAGCATCTCGACGGCGACACCCTCGATGCGCAGGTCGTGCCCCCACACCTTCTCCACGAGTTCCGCATCGTGCTTGCCTTCAACCCAAATCCGGGAGCCGCGCGCGACGCGGGCACGGGCCCCTTCGACATAGGTTGAGCCCGACGCGCTTCGTTTAGGGGCTGACGTTTGCCGAGCAGCCGTCGGACCGCCGCTCGTTGGCGGGGTCAAGCGAACGGGCTTTCCATCGATTAGAAAACCGGGGCCGAGGCGGAACGTGCGAAGGCGCCCGTGACGATCCTCGAGTTCGACGATGTGGATACCGCCCGACTTCTCCACGCGCGTGACGGCGCCGACCCAGCCGGTTTGCACATCCTCGACGACGAGCCCGCGCTCGGCAGGGACATCCCTGCTCGCGGGGCGTTTCGGGTGAAAGGCATCCCCGGTACCGGAAAGGACGTCGTGGCCGTATCGATCGATATTCACGGCGCTTTACGCTACCAGGGGCGTGTTCGCTCACAGGGGATCGCCACACCGTGCAAGGGTCGCGCACTACGCGTAGTATTGGCACTCGAAGCCTGTGACTGCTAACGCGCGAAAGGATGAGAAGTATGGATGAGCGCAAGCTCAGCATCCTCGGCGCGATCGTGGAAGATTACGTGGCGACTCGCGAACCGGTGGGCTCGAAGTCGTTGCTCGAGCGGCACGAACTCGGCGTCAGCGCGGCGACCGTACGCAACGATATGTCCGTGCTCGAAGAAGAGGGCCTCATTATGCAGCCCCACACGTCGGCGGGTCGCATTCCCACCGACAAGGGCTATCGCGTTTTCGTCGACTACGTCGCGCAAGTCAAGCCTCTCTCGGCTCCTGAACGGCGCGCGATTCAGACGTTTTTCGACGGCGCCCACGACCTTGATGACCTTCTTTCGCGCACGGTGCGCCTGCTGTCGCGTCTCACGAATCAAGTGGCGGTCGTGCAGTACCCGGCGCTGCGACAAGCACACGTGCGCCACGTTGAGCTCGTGAAGACATCCGAGACTCTCCTGCTCGTCGTGCTCATCACAGACGCGGGGCGCGTGGATCAGCAGACGATTTCGCTCACACATCCCCAAGAGGCCGCCTATTACGAGAGGCTTCGCGAGCGCATTAATCGGGTATGCACGTCAAGGCCCGTGACCTCCGTGGGCGGGGATCTGGAGGCACTGCTCGATGCGGAATCCGAACTGACCCGCGCGGCGGCGACCGAGGTGCTCGACACGCTCGGTGAGCTGCTCGCCTCTCGCCGCGAGGATCGCATGATCGTCGGCGGAGTCTCGAACCTTGCGCGAGGCGAGCAATTCTCTCGCGAGGTCGGGCCGATGCTTGACCTGCTCGAGGAACAGCTCGTGCTCCTTCGACTCCTCGGCGAGATGCATTCGAACTTCGGCGAGGTCGATGTGTTGATCGGCGAGGAACTCAGTAGCGTTTCGGGCGATGCCCTTCAGCGAGCGGCCCTCGTGGGGAGCGCCTATACCGAAACGGCGGGCGCTGCCTCCCCCTCCTCGCGCATCGCGATCCTCGGCCCCTCGAGCATGGACTACGTGACCTCGATTTCTTCCGTGCGCGCTGTCGCGCGGTACATTTCCCGTTTCATCGGTTAAGAACTGAACCCAACTCTCAAGGAACCACACTTCGTGAACGACGACTTTTACGAGATTCTCGGCGTCTCAAAGGACGCAAGCGCGGACGAGATCAAGAAGGCCTACCGCAAGAAGGCCCGCAAGCTGCACCCCGATGTCAATCCCGATCCAGCCGCAGCCGATCAAATGAAGAAGGTCTCTCAGGCATACGAGACCCTCTCCAACCCCGAAAAGCGTCGAATGTACGACATGGGCGGTCAGAACCCATTTGGGGGCGGTGGCTTCGGTGGCTTCGGCGGGGGAGCGACGTTCGATTTCTCCGACCTCTTCGATGTGTTCGCGGGTGCGTCAGGAATGAGCGGACGCGGGCGTGGCCCGATCCCGCGCGAGCGGCGCGGCAACGACATCCTCCGACGCATGACACTCGAGCTCGATGACGTCGTCTTCGGCTCCGAAAAGGAGCTGACATTCGCGACGGCTGTGACCTGCAATCGCTGCCACGGTAACTGCTGTGAGCCCGGAACGGGAACGAAGAAGTGCACCGTCTGTAGCGGAAGCGGTCACGTGCAGCGCACGGTGAACTCTCTGCTTGGTCAGATGGTGCAACTCGCGCCGTGCTCGGCCTGCCAGGGACACGGCACGATCATCGAGAATCCTTGCAGCGAGTGCCAGGGGCACGGCCGTGTGCAGGAGGAGCGCACGATTACGCTGCGCGTTCCCGCGGGCATCGATACAGGTCGCCGCATCCAGCTTCGCGGGGAGGGCGAAGCGGGTGAGGCTGGCGGCCCCGCCGGAGACCTCTTCGTCGAGGTTCGCGTCAAGGAGCACGAGATCTTCCATCGCGAAGGCAACGATCTGCTCGCGCGCCTCACAATTTCCATGATTGCCGCGGCCCTTGGCACGAAGGCCACTCTCACGACCTTCGACGGCGAGCGCGAGGTCGAGATCAAGGCTGGAACTCAGCCCGGTGATGTCATTCGGCTCCGCGACCTCGGCGTCACTGCATTGCGCGGCGACTCTCGCGGCGACATCCTCATCGAGGTGGGCGTCGAGATCCCGAAGAAACTCTCGGGTGCCGAAAAGGATCTCCTCGCGAAGTTTGGCGAGATGCGCAACGAACCCGACCTTCGCTCAGCGGCGAAGAACGCCCAGCACAGCGACGGCGGCGTCTTCGCGAAACTCCGCGAGAAATTCCGCGATCTGTGAGCCTCAAGAACTTCCTTCTCCTCGAGGGGACTCTCGAGGGCGCCACCGCCGGAAGCTCAATCGAGATCGGCGGGGACGAAGGGCACCACGGGGCACGCGTCATGCGGCTTCGCCCGGGCGAGAGCATCCTCCTGACGGACACGCACGGTCACCAGGCGGAGGCTACCGTCACGAACGTCTCGAAGAGTAGCTTCGACATTCAGCTGTGCAGCGCGCCCACGCACGAGCCAGCGCCGGAGACGACATTTGTGCTCGTCCAAGCGCTCGCTAAGGGCGGCCGCGACGAATCGGCGATTGAAATGGCGACCGAACTTGGCGTTGACCGCATCATTCCCTGGCAAGCTGATCGCAGCGTCGTCCAATGGAAAGGTGCGAAAGAGGGTAAGGGACTTGAGAAGTGGCGTGCGCGTATCAACGCCGCAGTTAAACAGTCTCGTCGCGCACGCATCCCCGTGCTCGAGCCCGTCGTCACAAGTGACGATCTCGCTGCCCAAATCGCGCGTGCAGTTGACAGCGGATCGACGGTTCTTGCCCTGCACGAGAGTGCAACCGTAGGACTCGGGGCACACCTACGCGATCTCAATCATGCCGCGGGTACGCAAGAAGGCATTCCTCGCGACGTGTGGGTCATCGTCGGGCCCGAGGGCGGTATTAGTGACAGCGAGATCGACCGGTTTGCTCGCGCTGGTGCCACGCCGACGCTTCTGGGCACGGAGATTCTTCGGGCCTCGAGCGCGGGCCCCGCGGCTCTTGCGGCCCTGTGCGCAGTAACCGGGCGGTGGCAGTAGCCCCACCGCGATGCTAACTGCCTTCACGGCTCGCGGCCGGCGAGCGTCGGAAGCACAAGCCGCGCGGTACCCTCGACTACTAGACTGGTGGAACCAGCGCACACACGAGCCGCCACGCGCCCATTCCCGGCACCGTGCGGCGGCAGCCCTGAGGAGGAACCGATGACCACGACCGCACCAGATTGTGTCTTTTGCCAAATCGTTGCCGGCGAGATCCCGTCGACCAAGGTTTACGAGGACGCCGACGTCGTGTGCTTCAAAGACCTTGAGCCGAAAGCTTCGGTTCACGTGCTCGCCGTGCCGAAGGAACATTACGCCAACATCGTGGAGCTCTCGGCCAACAAGGACCTGCTTGCCGCGGTCGTCAAGGCAGCGGGCGCGGTCGCGAAGGAACATGCCCGAGGCGAGTTCCGTTTCCTCTTCAATACCGGTGAAAGCGCTGGCCAAAGCGTTTTCCACGTGCACGGGCACATTCTTGCCGGTAAAGCCCAATCCGAAGGAGACCTCTTCTAACCGTGCAGGAGACCACCGAAATCCTCGAACGCTACGTCGCAATCCCCGACCACTTGCGTCCCGTCGCCGTTCTCGGCGCGAATGATCAGGCACTCAATGTCATCGAGAAGATCATGCCCGACATCGACGTGTCGATGCGCGGACACCAGATCACACTGCGCGGCCCCGAAGGCTCTCTCGATCGCGCTGCCGCCATCATGAACTCTCTCATTGAGATCGCCGCAAGCGGCGAAACCGTGACGGGCGAAGCCGTCCACCGCGCCGCAGAACTCTACGGCGATGATCGGCGACGTGACCAGCACGTGTCGGCGATCCTCAGTCAATCAGTTCTCTCCGCACGAGGGCGCACGATTAGGCCGAAGACGATCGGCCAGAAAGAGTACGTGGACGCTATCGATGAGAACACGATCGTGTTCGGCATCGGCCCCGCAGGCACCGGAAAAACGTACCTCGCGGTCGCGAAAGCCGTGCGTGCACTTCTCGATAAGCAGATCAACCGGATCATCCTTACGCGCCCCGCGGTCGAAGCAGGCGAGCGCCTCGGATTTCTCCCGGGCACGCTCAACGAGAAGATCGACCCCTACTTGCGCCCGCTCTACGACGCGCTACACGACATGCTCGACCCCGAGTCCATCCCGCGGCTCATGGGGGCGGGAACGATCGAAGTTGCGCCGCTCGCATACATGCGCGGGCGTACGCTCAACGATGCCTTCATCATCCTCGACGAGGCGCAAAACACGACACCCGAGCAGATGAAGATGTTCCTGACCCGCTTGGGTTTCAACTCGACCATGGTGATCACGGGCGATGCGACCCAGGTGGATCTTCCCGGAGGCACCAGCAGCGGCCTCAAAGTCGTCGAACGCATCCTCGGTAAGGTCGACGACATTGCCTTTTGCCACTTGAGCTCCAAGGATGTCGTGCGCCACCGACTCGTCAGCGACATCGTCGACGCCTACGCGCGTTGGGATCTTTCCGAGTTCTCACCGAAGAAAAAGGGGAAGCGATGAGCATCGAAGTCAACAACGAAACGACCGCCAAGATCGATGCCCGCGAGTTCGTTGATCTCGCCCGCTACGTATTCGACGCTATGTTCTTGCACCCGGCCACCGAACTGTCGATCACGTTTGTGGACGAGAAGGCCATGAGTGAACTCCACGAGGAATGGATGGACCTCGAGGGGCCCACCGACGTCATGAGCTTCCCCATGGACGAACTTCGCGAAGGACGCGAAGGGGAGCTCGCCCCCGAGGGCCTCCTCGGGGACATCGTCATCTGCCCCACCGTCGCCGCGCAGCAAGCCCGTATTGCCGGCCACAGCTCTGAAGAAGAAATGCTTCTTCTGCTCACTCACGGCATCCTTCACCTGCTCGGCTACGACCACGTCGAGCCCGAGGAAGAGCGTGTGATGTTCACGCTCCAGCGCAAGCTCCTGTTGACGTTTCTCGCTGGCCGTGGCTCTCGCGTGGGCATCTGCGATACCGGCGGCCCCGACGCATGAGTGCCATCGCTTTTCTCGTTCCACTCGCTATCGTCGCGATCGTCCTCGCGGTGTGTTTCTCGGCTGCTGACGCCGCGCTCAGCACGCTTTCGCGCCACAGTATCGAGCGCTACTTTGAAGACGAAGAAAAGAAGCGGGACCGCATCCTCACGATGCACGACGACACCCACACGACGTTCGCAACCATCGCGCTCGGGCGCGTTCTTGCCGAAACGACCTACGCGGTTGTCATCACAGCATTCATGTTCGAACGGCTCGAGGGCCTGTGGCTACCACTCCTCCTCGCGATTACGGTGACCTTCCTCGTGTCGTTCATGGGAGCCTCCGTGTCGCCCCGCACGCTAGGCAGGCGTGCCCCAGAGAAAACGATCTCGGCTCTTTCGCCGCTTGTCCGTTTCGCCCGGGTCGTCCTCGCCCTTCCTGCGAAGGTCCTCATCCACATCTCGAACGCCTTCACGCCCGGAGGAAAGGTCGCGGGGGGACCATTCGCGACGGAGGAGGAGCTTCGCCACTTCGTGGATCGCGCGAGTGAAACGGAAGCGCTCGAAGACGACGAGCGCAACATGATCAAGGGTGTGTTTGATCTTGACGACACGATGATCCGCGAGGTCATGGTGCCCCGCACCGACATGGTGACGATCGACGCGGACGCGACCGCGAACAAGGCCATGCGCCTGTTCGTACGCTCGGGGTACAGCCGAATTCCCGTCATCGGCGAAGAGGGCGTCGACGACCTGCTCGGCATGCTGTACTTCAAGGATGTGATGCGTGCGATTCATTCGCCGTGGGATCCCGGCGGCGATCGGCCCGTCACAGAGATCATGAGGCCCGTGAAGTTCTACCCGGAGTTCCTCACTGCCGATCGCGTCATGGAAGCCATGCGTACCTCTCGCGTGCACGTTGGTATCCCCGTTGACGAATACGGTGGTGTTGCCGGCATCGTCACGATTGAGGACATCCTCGAAGAGATCGTGGGGGAGATTGCCGACGAGCACGACCGCCGCGAGCAAGAGGCCGAGAAGGTCGCCGAAGGCGAATACCGCGTTCCCGCGCGCATGACCATCGTCGAGGTCGGCGAGCTGTTCGATCTCGAGATCGAAGACGACGATGTTGACACGATCGGTGGTCTCCTCGCGAAGACCATCGGAAGGGTGCCGATCGTGGGCGCCGAGGGCACTGCCCACGGTTTACACATGGAAGCGGATCGCACGAGTGGCAGACGCAAGCAGGTCTCGGCAATTCTCGTCAGTCGCGCCCCGCGCGATACCGGTGACGAGTCGCACGAGAGCGACGATTAGGAGAGCAAAAGTGGAAACCGTGCATCGAAGTGGCTTCGTCGCTCTCGTCGGCAGGCCCAACGTCGGCAAATCGACGCTCACGAATGCGATGGTGGGGGACAAGGTCGCGATTACGAGCTCGAAACCTCAAACGACGAGGCGAGCCATTCGAGGGATCGTCAGCCGCGAACACGACCAGATCATCATCGTCGATACCCCGGGCGTTCATCGCCCCCGCACCCTCCTTGGTAAGCGCCTCAACGATCTCGTGCGCGAAACCCTGGCCGAGGTTGATGTCGTGGGCTTTTGTCTTCCGGCTGACCAGAAGATCGGGCCTGGCGATCGCTTTATCGCGGAGGACCTTCGACAGTTGCGTGGCAACCGTCGGAGCCCGGCGATCGTGGCGATCGTGACGAAGGTGGATCTCGTGAGCCGCGACGAGCTCGCCGCTCACCTCATGGAGGTTGAGCGTTTTGTCAAGGCTGAAGACATCGTTCCCATCTCCGCGCTTGAGGGTGAGCAGATCGACGTGCTCATGGACGTCATTGCCTCGCATCTTCCCGAGGGCCCAGCGCTCTACCCGGATGATCAACTCACGGAGGAGAGCGTGAGCGACCGTATCGCGGAGCTCGTGCGCGAGGCTGCGCTCGAGGGCGTGCGCGATGAACTCCCGCATTCCCTCGCCGTTGTGGTCGAGGAGATCGTGGAGGAGTCGCTCGATGGTGATCCGTTCGCGGAGGTAGCGCCCGGCGAAGGCAGGCTCGTGGTGCGCGTTTCGCTCTTCGTTGAACGCGACTCCCAAAAGGGAATCGTGATCGGCAGGGGCGGTAAGCGTCTCAAGCGGGTCGGTACGCGGGCGCGTCGTGGCATCAGGGATCTCATGGGTCGCCCGGTCCATCTCGATATTCGGGTGAAGGTCGCCAAGGATTGGCAGCGGGACCCCAAGCAGCTCGGTCGCCTGGGCTTCTAGTTTTTGGATCGGCTCCGTCTCACATTTCGAGTGTCCGACGGTTGCCGCTCTCGCATTGCTTGCCCCAGGTGTAAGGTGACGGCCATGAACCGAGACGCTCGTATTGTTGCCGCAACCGAAGATCCGCGCACGCCAGTTCTCGGCCAGCATGGGGATGCGCCCCAGGTGCCCTCTGGTATGCCAGTCGAGCGGTATCTCCCGTTTCACGAGCAGATTCCCTTCACGCTTGAGGGGCGCGAGTGGCCAAACCGCGTGATTACCCGTGCGCCGCGCTGGTGTGCGGTGGATCTTCGCGATGGTAACCAGGCACTCATCGACCCCATGAACACCGAGCGGAAGCTCAGAATGTTCAACCTTCTCGTGGGGATGGGATTCAAGGAGATCGAGATCGGGTTTCCTTCGGCGTCGCAAACGGACTTTGACTTCTGCCGCACCCTTATCGAGCAGGATCTCATTCCGGATGACGTGACGATTCAGGTGCTTGTCCAGTGTCGTGAGCACCTGATTGAGCGCACGTACGAGGCGCTCCAGGGCGCTAAGCGCGCAATCGTGCATTTTTACAACTCGACATCGATCGTGCAGCGCGATGTCGTATTCCGCGCGAACGAGGACGAGGTTCTCGACATAGCCGTGCAGGGGGCGTTGCTCGCGAAGAAATACGAGGAGTCGCTCGATGGCTGCGACATCACCTACGAATACTCGCCCGAGTCATTCACCGGCACGGAGCTCGAGTACGCGGCACGCGTGTGCAACGCGGTCATCGACATCATCAAACCGACCCCCGAGAAGAAGATCATTATCAATCTTCCGGCGACGGTCGAGATGGCGACCCCAAATGTGTACGCGGATTCCGTCGAATGGATGGATCGCCATTTGCACGCACGCGAGAGCGTCGTGCTTTCGCTTCATCCCCACAATGACCGCGGCACGGGGGTGGCGGCGGCCGAGCTCGGTTACCTCGCGGGGGCGGACCGCATCGAGGGGTGTTTGTTCGGCAATGGGGAGCGAACGGGCAACGTTGATCTCGTGACGCTCGGCCTCAATCTTGCGACGCAGGGCGTTGATCCTCAACTCGACTTGTCGAATGTGCCGGAGATTCGCCGTACGGTCGAACACTGCAATCAAATCGGGGTCCATGAGCGTCATCCGTACGGCGGCGACCTTGTGTTTACCGCTTTTTCGGGTTCGCACCAGGATGCGATCAAGAAGGGCCTTGAGCGCATGGACACCGATGCGCAGCGCGCGGGTGTCGAGGTGAGCGAGGCGACGTGGCGCGTACCCTACTTGCCCGTTGATCCCAAGGACATCGGCCGCAGCTACGAGGCGGTTATCCGGGTGAATTCGCAGTCCGGCAAGGGTGGCATGGCGTACCTCCTGCGCACCGAGCACGGACTCGATCTTCCTCGCCGCCTGCAGATCGAGTTTTCGACCATCGTGCAACGCCGCACCGACACTGCCGGTGGTGAAGTGACTCCAGCCCAGCTGTGGGAGGCGTTCGTCGACGAGTACCTTCCCAACCCCGATGCGTCCAAGCGCTGGGGACGCTACGGCTTCAGGGGGCTCACCCAGCACTCTGAGGGCGAAGGGACAGACAGAATTGCTGTGCAGCTTCGCGTCGAGGATCACGAGAGCACGATCGAGGGCCTCGGTAACGGCCCGCTTGATGCATTTGTGAAGGCGCTCGCCTCGCGCGGGGTCAAGGTACGGATTCTTGACTACGCCGAGCACGCTCTGAGCGAGGGTGATGACTCGCTCGCCGCAGCGTACATCGAGGCTGAGATTGGCGAGTCAATCTATTGGGGCGTGGGTATCGACGGCTCGATTACCAGGGCCTCACTTCAGGCGCTAATTTCGGCGCTCAATCGTGCCGCACGCGCGGGGATTCTTTAGGGCCGCTCGCAGGTGGCATCGAGGCTGTACCGCGACGATGCGATCGTCCTCCGAACCCAAGACTTGGGGGAGGCCGATCGCATCGTCACGCTCTATTCGAAAAACCACGGGAAGATCCGCGCGGTCGCGAAGGGAGTGCGGAAAACGTCCTCCCGTTTTGGCGCTCGGCTCGAGCCTTTCCAGCGCGTCGACGTGCAGTGCCATCGGGGACGCTCCCTCGATACCGTTTCGCAGGTCGTGACGATCACCGCTTACGCCGAGCAGATCGCTGGCGACTACGCGCGCTACACGGCAGCGGCGGCTATGGGCGAGCTCGTGGAGAGACTCACGAACGAAGGATTCGACCCTACGAGCGCGCACTACATGATGCTCGTTGGGGCACTGCACGTGCTCGTGAATTCCGGGCGGCCGCCCGTGCTCGTCCTTGATGCCTTTTTGCTGAGGAGCATTGCGATGGCGGGTTGGCGCCCGGAGCTTCGCAACTGCGCTGTGTGCGGGGCAGAAGGGCCGCACCAGGCATTCGATGTGAGCCAAGGTGGCGTCGTGTGCCGAGAATGCCGGCGCCCCGGCGCCGTGGCAGCGCGACCGAGCGTGACCGAACATATGATCTTTTTACTCGCGGGAGACTGGGACGAGGCCCTCGCAACCGACCCTGCTGCGCAGGCAGAAGCGGGCCGTCTCATCGCGCGTATTCTTTCCTATCACCTTGAGCGGCCGCTTGCTGCCCTAGAATTGGTGGATCGATTCATCGAAAGCGCGCCGGCGCTAAAGGAGAACGCGTGAAAGCCAGCTACGTGAACCCGCCCGAACACCCCTCGGGGGAGAAGGCCCCGGTTCTCGAGGAACGCTTCATCCCGAAACACGTCGCTGTCGTCATGGACGGCAACGGACGCTGGGCTAATAAGCGGGGTTTGCCTCGCACAGAGGGGCATGCAGCGGGCGAGGCGGCTCTCCTTGACGTTGTTGCCGGGGCGATCCAGGCGAACGTGACGCACCTGAGCGCCTACGCGTTTTCGACGGAAAACTGGTCGCGCTCCCCGAGCGAAGTCCGTTTTCTCATGGGCTTTTCGCGGAGCGTCTTGCGGCGACAGCGAAACACGCTCCACTCGTGGGGAGTGCGCATCAAGTGGATCGGCCAGGCAAAACGGCTGTGGCCTAGCGTGATCAAAGAGCTGCGTGAAGCGGAAGAACTCACGAAGCACAACACGGGGCTCACGCTGTATATGTGTGTCAACTATGGCGGTCAGGCGGAGCTCACGGATGCGGTCCGTGAGATCGCGACAAAGGTCAAGAACGGCAAGCTTTCGCCGTCGCGCATCAACGAGAAGACGATTCGTGCCCACCTCTACGACCCCGACATGCCCGACGTCGATTTGTTCATTCGCACCTCGGGCGAGCAACGCACCTCGAACTTCCTCCTGTGGGAGGCCGCCTACGCCGAGATGCTCTTCGTTCCCGAGCTGTGGCCGGACGTCGATAGGCGAACCCTCTGGCGCGCCATTCTCGACTACGCCAAACGCGACCGTCGATTCGGCGGGGCGATAGACAAGGTTGCGACGTCCGAAGGGTTCGGCGAATAGGGCGCGCTAGCTGTCGCGCTCGGCTTTGCCGCTTCCCATCTCGGGGAGCAGCGGGGCACGTTCGCCCGTCACGACGCGTTCGCGCGCCAGCTCTCTCGTGGCGCGGTTTCTCTCGGCGCGTTTGCGAAGAATGTAGGCGGTCAGCAGTCCGACGGCTGCCACCGCCATCGCTGCCGCCACGTAGGGATTGCTGAGGGCCACCCTCCACCACAGGGCAAATGCGGCAAGACCTACGGTTGCGTAGATAACGGCCCACGCAAACCCGCCGATGAGGAGGGCCGGGAGGTAACGAGCAAGTGGCATGCGTGTTACTCCCGCCGCGAGGTTGGCGGCCGTTTGGAAGCCGATGGTGAGGAAGCTGAGTGCGACGATCGGCGCGCCCCATTTGTTGACTTTTTCTGCGGCGTTTTCAACTCGCGGGCTCGTGAGGATCGCGTGGAATCGGCCGCGGTCCGCGAGTGTGTAGGCGAGCCTTCCCAGGAGGTACGTGCCCCCGGCGCGGCAGTAGATCACGACCATGAGGAAAGCGATCGCGGGCAGAAGAGGAAGGGAGTTAATCCAATCGAGCATTCGAGCAGGAGACGCCTACTTCGCCGCGGACGATGCCGAGCAATCGGGGCATAGACCAAAGATTTCGAGCGTGTGCTCGATCTGGGTGAAGCCATTCTCCTCAGCGACCTTATTCGCCCACCCTTCAAGCTCGGGCGGAAGGAACTCGATGGTCTTGCCGCATGTGCGGCACACGAGGTGATGGTGGTGTGATTCCGTCGTGCACTGACGATAGATTGCTTCGCCCGAATCGGTGATGATGACGTCCACGAGACCAGCGTCGACGAGCGGCTGCATGTTCCGGTACACGGTTGCGAGCCCCACCGACTCTCCGTCGGCTCGCAAAAGATCGTGCAGCTGCTGTGCCGTCATGAAATCCTGTGCTGATTCGAGCGCGCCCAAAATCGCGGTGCGCTGTTTAGTGGTGCGGAGTGGTTTTGCCACGACAATCACGTGCCCTTCGGTTCGTGCGAGATTCTCGCGCGGCCAATACTTGCCTGCGCGAGAACTCCCAGGATATAGAACCCAATCGCAATCAGCACGATCACGCCACCAGGCGGAAGATCCACGTACACGGTCAGTAGAAGCCCGCTGACGGCACAGACGACGCCAAGAAGCATACTCACGCGCATCGTGCGCGTGAATCCGCGAACGACCTGTTGCGCAGCCGCGACCGGCACAATCATGAGAGCGGACACCATCAGGGCACCGACGATTCTCATCGCGAGGGTCACGGTGAGCGCAGCCATAATGGCGATCAACACGTTCACGGCACGTACGGGAAGACCGATCGCTCGCGCGTGCTCCTCATCGCTCGTGACGGCGAACAGAAGTGGGCGCGCGCCGACGCCGACGAGAAGAATGACGAGTGCAAGAGCGAGCGCAACCCACAGATCGGAGTGCGTGACCGTCGCGAGTGACCCGAAGAGATATGCCATGAGGCTCTGCGACGTGCCCCCAGCAAGTTGAATGATCACGACTCCGCCGGCGATGCCGCCGTAAAAGAGTATCGCGAGGGCTGTGTCGCGGCTCGTATGGCCGACTTCGCGCACATACTCGATGAGCACGGCACCTATGACACTCGCGGCAAGCGCTCCCGGGATCGCGAGCGCATCGCTACTGGAAAGCTGGAAGATCGAGCTAGCAAGCCACCCGATTGCCACACCCGTGAGCGCGACGTGGCCAAGCCCGTCGCCGAGAAGCGAAAGCCGCTTTTGCACGAGGTAGGTGCCCACGACGGGCGCTGTCAGCCCCACTAGTACCGCGATGATGAGGGGGTAGCGGACGATCGGCGAGAGAAGAAGGTCGAGGGGGCTCACGGGTGAATCTCGTTCCCTAGGCACTGGTCGATGGTCTCGTTCACGTGGTGCTTTCCGTCCTCGCTCTCGCTTGCATCCGCATGCGGATCGTCGTGGGGGAGTGGGCCGTCGTGAACAATTCGACCTTCCTCCATCACGATTGCGCGCGTAATGAGGTCGCGCAGCGGGTCGAGATCATGGAGCACGACAACGACAGTCGTCCCACGCTCGTGGAGCTTGCCGATGAGCTGAGAGATGTTCTCTTGAGTCGCGGCATCAACCCCGGTAAAGGGCTCGTCGAGGACAAGAATGCGTGGCTCCCGCACGAGAGCGCGAGCGATCATGACGCGCTGACGCTGACCACCGGACATTTCCGTGACGGCGCGGCTCGAAAGTGCACCGAGCCCCACGAATTCGAGGGCACGCTGGACCTTGTGCTTCGGTGCCCGGGTGAACAGTCGCGTGCTCGTGAGCAGGCCGCTCGCGGTCGTCTCGTACGCGCTTGCCGCAATATTTCCGCTGAACGCGGCCATTTGTGGCACGTATCCGATCGCGTCGTGCACACCCCGCGTAGTCGAGGGGCGCCCGAGGATCTGGGCGCTTCCACCCGAAAGGGGCAGCACCCCGATCATGGCCTTGAGTAGCGTCGACTTACCCGAGCCGTTCGGCCCGAGAATCGCGACTACTTCGCCCTCGTTAATGCGGGCTGTGACGTCCTTGAGGACGACGTTGCCGCCGCGTTTGAGGCTCACATGTCGAACCTTAAACGCGGCGGCGTCGTGAGTGGTGGCGCTACTCACTGCCAGGAAGCAACGAGTTTGTCGGCGTTGTCTCGCATGACCCGAGCATAATCTTTCTTCTCATCGAGCTGCGTCTCAAGATTGTCAAGTTCCTCCGCCTTCGCGCCCGTGCGGCTCGCGAGCGCCTCAGCGACGGCGGGGGTCGCCGAGGTCTCGAAGAAGACGGTCGTCAGCTTCTCCTTCTTGACGAGATCAGCGAGCTCGAGCAGACGTTCGGTCGAGGGCTCGTTTTCAGGGTCAATGCCCGCGATGCCGATTTGATGAAGGTCGTAGGTCTTTGCGAGGTAGGCGAACGCGGTGTGGCTCGTGATAAAAGCCTTCTCTCGCGTCACGGAGTCGTACTTTTCGTGGAGTTCTTCGTCGAGTTTCGTGAGCTCCTTTTCGAGCGATTCGTAGTTCTTCGCGTAGTCCTTGGCGTGATCTGCGTCGATCTCGGAGAGAGTGTCGGCGAGTACCTTTGCCGCCTTGATCATGCGGTGCGGGTCCTGCCAAAAGTGCGGGTCGATGCCGCCGTGATCGTGATGATGTTCGTGGCCACCGTGCTCGTGATCATGCTCGTCAGAGTGCTCATCGTGTTCGTGTTCGTGTTCGTGTTCGTGCTCGCCGCCGCCGTCACTCGCCTCATGCTCGTGATCGTGTTCGTGTTCATGCTCGTGAGCATGCTCATCGCCGTGTTCGTGCTCGTGCTCCTCACCGCTTGCGGGCAGAATGTCCACAAACTCGTTGAGGTTCAGAAGCTTCTTCGGCTTGTGAGCCTTGATGGCATCGTCGACGGCTGTTTGGTAGTGCTCGATCTGCACCACGAGGTCAGCATCGGCCATTTGCGCAACCTGCTGCACCGAGAGCTCGAGGCCGTGAGGGTCGATGCCCGGCTTCACCGGGTTGATGATTGAGACGTGCTTTCCGCCAATCTTCTCGGCGAGGTACTGGGTGGGGTAGCAGGTGATCATGACCGAAACATCGCCGGAACCCGAGGAGGCGTCGGACCCCTTTGCACCACCCGACGTGCCGCCACACCCGGCAAGAAGTGCCGCGAGCGAAAGCCCGCCGCCGAGCGTGAACGCGCGGCGAGAAATGGGGGAAGACATGCCTGAAAGTGAGCGTGAATCATTCATGAGAACTATTATCAATGATTGTTGTGGTGTGCGGCAAATCTTCACCTACCCGCGTGCAAGAAGGATCAACCTTTCGGCGGTTTCTGGTTAGGGTGGAACAAAGCACGCAAGTCATGCGTGCCCATCGTTCCAAGGAGATCTCGTGGCGAAGCCCCAACCGTCGAAGCTCGATAACGTCATCGCCCTCGCGAAGAAGCGCGGATTCGTGTTCCCCGCCGGCGACATTTACGGCGGCACGCGTTCGGCGTGGGACTACGGCCCCCTCGGGGTTGAGCTCAAGGAGAACATCAAACGCCAGTGGTGGCGCACGTTCGTGACTTCGCGCGCCGACATGGTGGGCCTCGACTCCTCGATCATCCTGCCTACTCGCGTATGGGAGGCCTCGGGGCACGTCAAGACCTTCACGGACCCGCTCATCGAATGCCGCAGCTGCCACAACCGCTTCCGCGAGGATCACCTCGTGGAAGAGTTCGAGGAACGCAAGGGGCGTAAAGCCGAGGGCATGAGCGAGATCCCATGCCCGAACTGTGGCACCAAGGGCGAGTACACCGAGCCCCAGCAGTTCTCGGGCCTCATGAAGACCTACCTCGGCGCAGTCGATAACGAGGAAGGCCTGCACTACCTCCGCCCCGAAACAGCGCAGGGCATTTTCGTCAACTTCCTCAACGTCGTCACCGCTGCGCGCGTGAAGCCGCCTTTCGGCATCGGCCAGGTCGGCAAGTCCTTCCGCAACGAGATCACTCCAGGCAACTTCATTTTCCGCACCCGCGAATTTGAACAGATGGAGATCGAGTTCTTTACCCCGCCGGAGCAAGCCGGCGCATTTTTCGACGAGTGGGTCGAGGCGTGCGAGAAATGGTTTTTCGATCTCGGTATCAAACCGGAAAATATTCGTCGCTTTGACGTTCCGGAAGAGGAGCGTGCCCACTATTCGGATGCCACCATCGACCTCGAGTATCGCTTTGGTTTCCAGGGCAGCGAATGGGGCGAACTCATGGGCGTCGCTAACCGCACTGACTTCGACCTCGCAAGCCACACGGAAGCTTCTGGCACGAAGATGCAGTACTTCGACCAGGCAAGCGGCGAACGCTACACCCCCTACGTCATCGAGCCGTCGTTTGGCCTTACGCGTTCGATGATGGCGTTCCTTATTGACGCCTACGAAGAAGACGAGGCTCCCAACACCAAGGGCGGAGTCGATAAGCGCACCGTTCTCAAACTTGATCCGCGCATCGCGCCAGTCAAGGTCGCCGTGCTTCCGCTATCCAAGAGTGAGGACCTTCAGCCCACCGCGCACAACCTTGCCTCGGAGCTTCGCGGGCTGTGGAACATCGAGATGGACCTCTCTGGTGCGATCGGTCGACGCTACCGTCGCCAGGATGAAATTGGCACGCCTTACTGTGTCACGGTCGACTTCGACACGCTCGACGATCAGGCCGTGACCGTGCGCGATCGAGACACCATGGCGCAAGAGCGCGTAGCCCTCACCCAGATCAAGGGCTACCTCGCCGAGCGCCTTGCGGGATGCTAGGGAGCCGCTTTCGCGCATGAGCCGTTCCCTCACGATTGGTCCTCACACGAGCGACACTCCCGTGGTTCTCGCCCCGATGGCGGGCGTGACGAACATGCCGTTTCGTCTCCTGTGCCGCGAGTTCGGCGCGCTTCACTCGGAAAACGACGGTGGGTTTTTCGTCTCCGAAATGGTGACGAGCCGCGCGATCGTCGAACGCCACCCGGAAACAATGCGTCTCGTGACGATGGGGGAGCGGGAGACGCCTCGCTCGGTTCAGCTATACGGCGTTGATCCCGCGACCATCGCCGCTTCGATTCGCGTGCTGCGCGAGCTTGATCTCGTTGACCACATCGACCTCAATTTCGGTTGCCCCGTTCCTAAGGTCACCCGCAAGGGCGGCGGTGCGGTGCTTCCGTGGAAGACGGAGCTGTTCACCCGCATCGTGACCGAGGCCGTGAAGGCCGCCGAGGACGTCCCCGTGACGGTCAAGACCCGGATGGGAGTCGATGACTCGCACCTCACCTATCTCGACGCGGGACGCATCGCGGAAGAGGCCGGTGCTGCGGCGATCGCGCTCCACGGGCGCACGGCCAATCAGCACTATTCGGGGCATGCTAGGTGGGACGCGATCGCGGAGTTGAAGCAAGCGGTCACGAGCATTCCGGTGCTCGGAAACGGGGATATCTGGAGCGCTGAAGACGCTTTGCGCATGGTCGAGCAGACGGGGTGTGACGGCGTGGTCGTCGGTCGAGGCTGCCAGGGGCGGCCGTGGCTCTTCGCCGATCTTGCCGCGGGATTCGCCGGCAAACCCGATCGAGTGAAACCGACACTCGGGGAGGTTGCCCAGGTGCTCATTCGCCACGCCGAACTTCTGATCGAGTTCTTTGAGGACGAAGGCCGAGGCGTGCGTGACCTGCGCAAGCATGTCGGCTGGTACTTCAAGGGATACCCGGTGGGTGGCAAAGCACGGCACGCCCTTGCGACCATGGAATCGCTCGAGGACCTCAAGGAGAAGCTTGCTGGTCTCGACTGGGACGCACCGTACCCGGGTGAGCCGGTTGAAGGCCCCCGCGGGCGGGCAGGGCACCCGAAACGCACCCACATGCCCGACGGCTGGCTCGATTCGCGCGAGATCTCAGAAGAGCACCGCGCTCGTTTGCACGAGGCGGAACTTTCCGTCTCGGGAGGTTGAGACGTGCCACCATACATTCCTGCCCCGTACCATTCGCGCGACATTGAGCGTTTTTTCGCGGAGCCACCGAAGTCCCAGGCACGCACGCCGTTTCAACGCGATCGCGCGCGAGTGCTGCACTCGTCGGCGCTCAGGCGCCTCGGTGCAAAGACCCAGGTGCTCGGGGCTGGCTCGAACGATTTTTCCCGCACCCGGCTGACCCACTCGCTCGAGGTCGCACAAGTGGGCCGCGATATCGCCCATGAACTTGGCTGCGACCCCGATATCGTGGACGCCGCGTGCCTCTCACACGACCTGGGGCACCCGCCGTTTGGGCACAACGGCGAGCGGGTGCTCAATGAACTCGCGCGTGACATCGGCGGATTTGAGGGGAACGCTCAAACACTTCGCCTGCTCGCGAGGCTCGAACCGAAGGTCCTTGGTGGCGAAAAGAGCTACGGCCTCAACCTCACGCGGGCGGCGCTCGATGCAGCGATCAAATACCCGTGGCGGCGCGGTGAAGGGCCGAATCCCAACTCGCCTAAGTTCGGGGTCTATGAGGATGATCTGCCCGTGTATGAGTGGGCGCGCGAAGGCGCGCCCGAGCACCGTAAGTGCCTCGAGGCACAGGTCATGGATATTGCTGACGATATCGCCTATTCGGTGCACGATATCGAGGATGCGATAACGGGCGGAACGATCACGCTGCGCGCACTGAAAGATCCGCAAGAGCGCGAGGCCGCGCTCTATGTTGTCCAGGACTGGTACACCCCGCATCTCGAGATTAGTGACCTTGATGTCGCCCTCACGCGACTCGAAAACGAAACGGTGTGGCAGTGGGAGCATTCGGGGGATCCGTTCTCCGCTGCGGCCTTGAAGGACATGTGCTCTCAGCTCATCGGCCGCTTCGTGGGATCGGTTGTCGAGGCGACTCGTCAGGCACACGGGCAGCACGCACTTGCACGCTTCGAAGGAAGCGTCGTGATTCCCGAGGACACCGAGCGAGAGATCTGCGTTCTCAAAGGGCTCGCGGCCGCATACGTCATGTCGAGCAGGGCTCAGCAGGGCGTGTATGCCCTCCAGGAGCAGATCCTTACGGATCTCTTTGCGCTCTTTCGCCGCACGGGAGCGGCGCACCTGGATCCCATCTTTACCGTGCTGTACGAGCGGGCGAACACGCTTCAGGAGCGTGAGCGAGTTATCGTGGATCAGATCGCGTCGCTCACCGATGTCTCCGCAGTGCGACTGCACTCCGAGTTCTTCTCTGGCGCCTACTCGGATGCGTTGGCGGGCGATGTGCCACTTCCCGGGTTCGGCCCGGAAATCCCGTTTAACTGACCGAGGAAGGTGCGCGTGAAAGGCCTCATCAAACGCGAGGACATCGTGGCTGTGCGCGAGCGCGCGAACCTCGAAGAGATCGTCTCCGAGCACGTCTCCCTCAGGAGCGCGGGCCTAGGTTCGATGAAGGGCCTGTGCCCTTTCCACGACGAAAAAACTCCGTCGTTCAATATTCGCCCCGCGATCGGTCGCTACCACTGCTTTGGCTGCGGCGAAGGTGGCGATGTGATCGAGTTCGTCCAGAAGATCAACCACATGAGCTTCACCGAAGCCGTCGAATACTTGGCCTCGCGCTACGGCATCCAGTTGCGGTATGAAGAGTCCTTCTCGCGCGGTGATCGCGATGGGGGTCCACGCACCGACTTTGGTACCCGCCAGCGGCTGCTCGCGGCCCACGAGGTAGCGGAGGAATTCTTCCGCGAACACCTCACGAGCCCCGAAGCTGAGATCGGGCGTCGATTTCTGGCAGAGCGTGATTTTGGGCCGCGCGCGGCCGCCCACTTCGGGATCGGCTTCGCGCCGCAGGGGTGGGACAACCTCACGAGGCACTTGCGCTCGCGCGGTTTTACGGAGAAAGAGCTGACTCTCAGCGGGCTTGTCTCTGAAGGCCAGCGCGGTGTCTACGATCGTTTTCGTGGGCGCCTCGTGTGGCCCATCCGCGATGTCACCGGTAAGACCATCGGTTTTGGGGCACGTCGCCTTTTCGAGGATGACAAGGGACCTAAATATCTCAACACGCCCGAAACCCCCATCTACAAAAAGTCCCAGGTGCTTTACGGCCTCGACCTCGCACGCAAGCACATTTCCTCCAAGCGCCAAGTCGTCGTCATGGAGGGGTATACCGACGTCATGGCAGCCCACGCAGCCGGTATTGACACCGCCGTCGCCTCGTGCGGAACCGCCTTCGGCTCCGAGCACGTCACCCTCGTGCGCCGGATTATGGGCGACACTTCTGCGCTCAGCTCGCTGAGCCTTGCCAGCGGTAGCGGATCGTTCGCGGGGGCCGGGGGAGAAGTCATCTTCACGTTCGACGGCGACGAAGCGGGGCAAAATGCTGCCCTCAAGGCGTTCCGTGAGGATCAACGTTTCGTTGCCCAGACCTACGTTGCCGTCGACCCCCAGGGAATGGACCCGTGCGACATACGCGTCAAGCGCGGCGAGGAAGCGCTCAAAGACGTCATCGCCGCCCGCATTCCCATGTTCGAGTTTGCCATTCGAGCTGCGCTGCGTTCCGTCGACCTCGACACCGCCGAAGGCCAGATCGCCGGCCTGCGAATGGCCGCCCCTGTCGTTGCGCAGATCAGAGACCACGCGCTTCGCCCCGAGTACGCGCGCAGGCTCTCCGGGTGGCTTGGCCTCGATGAACGAACCGTTCAACAAGCGGTTCAGGACGCCGGAAAGGCGGTATACGCGCAGCGCAGGATCGCGCAGCAAGCGTCGGAAAACCCGCCGGAGAGCCCCGGCGCGGGCGGTTCCGACGCCACCCACGCACCCGCCGATGCCGAACCCCTCCTGTCGCCCATCCGCCTGCGAGATATAACGCAGACGCACGACCCGATCGAGACGGCCGAAGTGCAGGCACTGTCCCTCCTGCTTCAGGCGCCCTCATGCGTCAGTATCGAGGATGTGCATGCGCTGCCCGACGAGCCATTTCGCACGGTGACCCTTCAGAGCGTGTGGGACTGCGTGATCGCGACCGGCCTCTTCGAGGAAGCGGCGCACAAGAACGTCAGCGTGCGCGCGTTTGTCGAAGCGGTCATGGAAATTGCGGGTGATTCCTTGCGCCCGCTCATCGGCGACCTTGCCTCCTACCCGCTTCCCGCACGCGATGAGCAGCAACTGAGCCGTCTGGGCCCCGCGCTCATACGCCGTCTACAGCAGTTGAGCTTCACGCACGACATTTCCGAGCTGCGTCGCAAACTCGGAAGGCTCACCCCCGAGCGCGACGCCGAGGAGTACCGGGCGACCATGAATGCCCTTCAAGAGGCGCAGCACAAACTCCGCGCCCTCAAAGACTAGAGGCACGCGGAGTTTTTGGAAACGGTCGGTCAGCCGACGAGGTGAAGGCGGCGCGGCTCCTCACCGCTCGCGGCCACGCGGAATACCTCGAGCTCGCGATCCCACGCCTCGCCAAGAGCCTTGCCGATCTCCTGTTCGATGCGCGCGGCGTCGCCAGCACCAGCGGCAATGCAAAAACGAATACGGTCTTCGGTGAGCGTGACGTTGCCCGCCGCATCGATCGCGGCGTGATGGATGCCGAGCGAGGGCGTGTACATCCACCGTGCCCCCTCTTCGCCGCCTCCCGGCTCTTGCGTGACTTCGAAGCGCACGCTGTCCCAGCCACGCAGCGCAGTCGCGAGGCGTGCACCAAGGCCTTCGGGGCCGGTCCAGTTGATCGCCATGCGTAGCTGCGAGGGATCACTTTCGTGGCGATGCCACTTCACGCGTACGGGCACACCAAGAACTCCGCTGACGGCCCATTCAAGATGAGGTGCGAGGGCACGCGACACGGAGTGGATTGTGAGGGTTCCACGAGCCATGGGCTTACCTTTCGTATCAATCGAAACGTCTTCCCCACGATTCGCGTTGATACTTGCGGTGGCCAAGCTCGGGCCTTACGACAGTCTAGAGGTTTGCGCGGATAGCCCGCAACGCCTTCTTCTTCTCGCTCTTCTCGAGACCGTCGATATAAAGCGCACCGTCGAGGTGACCCACCTCGTGCTGGATCAAGCGCGCGACAATTCCATCGCCCTCGAGCACGACTTTGTTTCCGTCAAGGTCAATGCCCTCGCACGCCGCCTTCGCGGCGCGTTCGCGCGGAAACCACAGGTCCGGAACTGAAAGGCAGCCTTCGTCACCGCCCTGCTTTTCCTCAGAAAGGTAGGTGATGACCGGATTCAGGATGTAGCCGAGCTCACCGTCGATGTTCCAGGAAAACGCGCGCAGGCTCACCCCGATTTGATTCGCGGCAAGACCGGCGCGCCCCTCCTCGTTGACGTTCTCCAGGAGATCCTCGACAAGGCCGCGAACGCCAGGGGTGATGTCCTTAATCGGATCGCACTCGGTGCGCAGAACCGGGTCGCCAACAATGCGAATGTCGCGCTTGGCCATTACTTCTCCTCCTCGTGCGATGCAGCCGCGCCAGCGGAATGTGCATCGGTAATCGTGTGGCGCACTTCGGCCCCAGGAACGACAGTGCGCTGAATCGTGCACGCCGCATCAATGACGCGATCGATGACGGCGGCGAGCTTTTCCCGCTCTCGCTCCTCAAGACCGGAGAGATCCAGCTGAATCGTCTCGTCAATCTCATGGTAGCGGTCGTCCTTTTCGTCGGACGTACCGTGCGCGTAAAGTCGCGCCGCAAAGTCCTCGCCGAGGCGCCGCGCAACCGAATGATCCATCGACATTCCCGCGCACCCAATGAGAGCGAGCTTCAAAAGCTCCCCGGGGCTGACGCGGCCTTCTTCGAGACCAATGGGGATCTCCACACCCGACTGAGTGTGACCCACGTACTGGCGAGTGGCGACTCGATCGACCCACACGCTGCCCGGTCCGAAATCCTCGGGCCGCTCAAATGACTCGGGCGAGTGAACACTCATGGGTACCTTCTTCCAGACCTCGGGGCTTAACGCTACCGCGAAAAGTGAAGGCCCCGGGTTTCCCCGGGGCCTTCTGTTGCTCCCCCAATTGGACTTGAACCAATAACCCTTCGATTAACAGTCGAATGCTCTGCCGATTGAGCTATGGGGGATCGACTCGAAATACATTAGCAGCGCCCCGGCCTATCTCGCCAATTCAGAGGCTCAATCTGGCGCAGATGTGCCAAAGGCCACGCTCATGGCGCTCGGGCCGCGTCAACTTTTCTTCCGAGGCATGAACCGGCGATAATGGAACCCATACGCGGGCCCGTAGCTCAGTCGGTTAGAGCACCGGACTCATAATCCGTCGGTCGCGGGTTCAAGCCCCGCCGGGCCTACCATATGCCTAGGTCACACCGTGTTTTTGGGCCTATTTTCGTTCTAGTTTTTCACGGACAAAGTGGCGATTTCCCGTTTATTGTCCGTTTTGGTTCTGCCTGCAACGCCTCCAAGGCGCGTTGGGGTACGCCGTGGGTGGAGTAGTGGCGCTCGGCCACTTGGATGGTGTGCCCCATGAGGGATTCACGATCCATTCGTGAAAGGCCTGACTCTTCTAACCTGCGTTCAACAATGCGGCGGAAAGTATGTGAACTCATCTCTGGGTGCCCGGCATCGGATAGTGTGCGTTTAATTGACCGGGTGAGGGCGCGGGGGTCGGGGATGTTACCGGTTCGAGCCGTGGCGGAGACAAACTCCATTTCGGCATCTGTTGCCCCAGGCCTCATGCGCAGTGAAAGCCGCCGTTTGAGCACTTCGCACGCTTGCTGCGTGAGCGGGATAGAGCGGTAGGAGAGCTTCGACTTCAGCCGAGGCTCCCATCGACGCTCGCCATCTTCTGTATGGATCTGGCCGCGCAGGTGGACCGCTGGCGGGTCAGTTTTAAGATCGACGTCTTGCCAGCGCAGCCCGGCGATTTCTCCGATACGGCAGCCGGTTTGGAGAAGCAGCATGATGGCGTCAGAGGAGTTATTACCTTGGGCGCGCGGGTCATTCATCACCGTATCCATGAGGGTCGCGATTTCCTCATCGGTGTAGGCGCGGCCTTTATGAACCACCTGCGGGTTTTTGCTGACTGCGCCGTCGCGGGGAAGGCGCAGCCGGTCAAGTGGTGAAGGTGGCGGGGTGCCGGTTACATCGCCATCGGCGATCTCCCATAGTTTT
Source organism: Dermabacter jinjuensis (assembly GCF_902381725.1). Lineage (GTDB taxonomy): Bacteria > Actinomycetota > Actinomycetes > Actinomycetales > Dermabacteraceae > Dermabacter > Dermabacter hominis. Next base: position 1,762,430 of record NZ_LR698963.1, read on the forward strand.
CGCCAGATTGTCAGGACGTGCTTGCGCTCGCCCGTCAGCCCTTCGCGACCAAGGCGCAGCAGCTCGTCGGTGAGCTGGTTTCTCGTGATGTCGTCGATCTTGAGGTCGGCGAGCGGGCTATTGAGTGCGTAGGTTTTTGCTGTGTACCGATATTTCGTTCTCGTGGCGCTGGAGCGTTCGCGCTCGAGAACACCTGCGTCGATTCCATCAAGGTAGCGCCGCGCGTACTCACCGAGGGTCTGTCGAGAAGAGCGCTCCTCGATTTCTCGCGCAAGCTTCTCTTCTGCCTCGCGCATTTTGAGCTTGATCCGGTGTTCGATCGCGCCTTTCGTAGGGCCCGAGACCATGAACCGGACATCTCTGCCGTTGCTGAGTTTTGCGCGCGCTCTAGCCCGACGCGGAAGAGAGGAAGGCTTGACCCCTTGAGCTTCGCCTCCTCCTCAATGACCCATTTCCCTTCGAGCTTCACCTGGTGCGAGATGGTTCCGATTTCTCCGGGCGCGAGGGACTGGCGTGGTATGGCTGTACTCCAGGTGGATCAAGGCGAGGTCGCTCTTAGTCTCTCACCACGAGAAGGCTTCTAGCCCTTGGCGGTACACAAAATTGCATCGGCCAGTTTGAAAGGAAGCGTCATGGGATACCGCAAAAACCGCGACAGTAACGGAAAGCGTCGCTGTCCAAGCGGCAAAGCTATCTACGGATCGCGTGGCGAGGTGCAAAAAGCGCTCGACAACGGGCGATGGGTTGGCAAGTCTGGCCTGCACAAACACCCCCAGGAAGCCTATTCCTGCAAACAGCGCAAGCGGTGGCACCTGACGAGCATGACGCCGGAGCAGTCTCAGGCGTGGCTTGAGCGCCAGCGGCGTAAGCGTGAAAGGGAAAACCGTCGGCTTGATTTAGCTTTGGAGCGCTAGAACCCCTGGAAGGCCGGAGGTTGTGAAGCGTCCTGGATTTAGTTCTTACCTCAGCTAAGGAAGGATTGAACTATGCCTAGAAGGTATTCCGTCGAGTTCAAGGAGAAGGCGGTCCATCAGATCATCGAAATGGTCCGCTTGGAGTCTTGCTCACTGCAACGCGCCTACACGGAGGTTGGTGAGCTCCTTGGAGTATCTCACCACACGTTGCGGGCTTGGTACCGTGACAGCGCTTCAGTACGTGATGACTCTGACGCTTCAGGCGGCGAGACAATGGAAGAAGAGCTCAAGCGTCTGCGCCGTGAAAACCGCGAGTTGAAACGAGCAAACGGGATTCTTAAGACTGCTTCGGTTTTTTCGCAGCGGAACTCGACCGACCCACGACCAAATGATCTCCTACATCGACACGTATAAAGATCAGTTTGGGGTCGAGGCCATCTGCCGAGTCCTTAAACAAGCAGATCGTGGATTCATTACTGGCTCTTCAGAGCTGAGTGTGGGCGCGCCGGTGGTGCGGGGTAGCTGGAGGTAGGCGTCGAGGTCCCCGATGATGAGCGGACTCTTACCTCTGCTCGCACCAAGGACCTCGACAATGCTGAACTCTACGTGCGCTACACCCTCATCTGGGAAGAGCCTCTTAAGGTCGTGGAGGTTGGAGGTCTGATGGTGGGTGGGCTTGGATGCCTCGAGCCCGGGGCGCTCGACGCGCCAAAGTCCGCGGCCGCCGGCCTGGATCGCTCACAGGTCACCGGAGCGGACGAGTGCGTAGGGCTGGGAGCGGCCAATGGACATGATGGTCTGCACGCCCTCCAGCGTCATGAAGAGGGGCGTGGCGGTCACCGGCTCTCTGGAGGGCCTGATTACTCGGGGATCTCGCTGAGTTGGGCCTCAATCCGATCCAACCGCTCGGTGATGTTGCTTAGGTGCTCCACGATGAGTTGGTTCGAACCATCGATCGCCGTCGCTGTTTCGCGTCGTGCGCTGGTGACGGTGCCTACCACCCAGACGGTAAGAACAACGAAGATCGCGAGTGGTATTGCGGCGGCGAGGATGACAACAAATACGGTAGTGGTAAGTGTCATGAAGATTCCCTTTCCTATTCTTGATTAATCAGGCGCACAATGTGGTCTGGAGTTATTTCAAGCTGAAACGGAGCGACCCAGTAGTGTTTCCTCACTCGGCTCTCTCCGAGCTGTTCCAGGCCGCTCTCGATGAGTCGAGCAGCTTCCAAGCGGTTGAGGTGCTGGTAGAGCAGTGGCCGAGACATCCCGAGTCGGCGGGCCAGCTCACTGACATGGGTCGACTCCGTCTCTAGAGAGGCGATAATTCGCAACCGAGGCTCACTTCCGAGAGCACTGAGTATCTGAGCGAGCCGTGCTGCGTCCATTACCCCTCCGGATCGTAATCGAACGATGTCAGGTGTAAGTATATGCTTACAGTCAGCGGTGCGCAAGTTCTGCCGGGTCTGGCGGAGACGCTGGCTGCTCACCCGGGGTGGCCGGTCGGACTGCGGGCCGGCCTGCACCGCCGGCGAGTGCGGGAGGGGTCGACCTCATGGGGTCGCCTCCTCCTTGCGCGCGACGAGCTGCGAAGTCTCCTGGGGCCTGACCCTTGTTCGACTCTTCACCGTTGCGGTGGGGAGTGAGGGGTTCGGCGGGTTGAGCGGCGGGTAGGGGTCGAGGTCCCCGAGGATCAGGAGCGACCAAGCTGCCCGATTTGTTCGCGAGGACCTCGACGTGTCTCACGCTACGGGGTGCGCCGACGCGCGCACGACCACCAATCCCTGCGCTCGCTGCGATCTTCTGTTCGGGCTCGATGGCGTTCGAGTCGAGCGGGTTGATCGCGACCCGATCACCATGCGGGTGACGGTCTCGACGCCCTGGCAGCTGGCGTGCTGCCCGGACTGCGGGGTCGTCGCGCTCAGCCGCGGCCGGCGGGTGCGGGTGCTGCGCGACGTGCCGCACGGCGACGTTCGGGTCCAGATCGTCTGGCGGCAACGACGTTGGCGCTGCGGCGAGGTCGAGTGCCCGCGGGGGACGTTCGCCGAGCAGGTCCCGACCCTGGTCGCCGCTCGCGGCGTCCTGACCCGCCGCGCGGTGTGGTGGGCAGTCGGGCAGCTGCGCCGCGAGCACGCCACGATCGCTGGGCTCGCCCGCCGGTTGGGGGTCGGCTGGGCGACGCTGTGGCGCGCGGTCAAGCCCGAGCTCGAATGTCTGGCCGGTGACCCGACCAGATTCGCCGGTGTGACGTCCCTGGGGGGCGATGAGCACATCTGGCACCACGGTGACGTGCGTGAGCGCGGCCCGAAGGAGTTGACCGGGATGGTCGACCTGACCCGTGACCAGGCCGGACGCGTGCACGCCCGGCTCCTGGACTTGGTGCCCGGTCGCTCGAAGAAGGCCTACACCGACTGGCTGCTCGACCGCGGCGTCGACTTCCGCGCGCGGATCGAGGTCGCTGCCCTGGACCCGTTCGGTGGCTACAAGTCCGCGATCGACGCCGAGCTCGCCGACGCCACCGCCGTCCTGGACGCGTTCCACGTCGTCAAGCTCGGCACGCAGGTCGTCGACGAGGTACGCCGCCGAGTCCAGCAGGACACCACCGGGCACCGCGGCCGCAAGGGCGACCCCCTGTTCGGAATCCAGACCATCCTGCGCGCCGGCGCCGAGAACCTCACCGACCGCCAGCTCGCCCGCCTCGAGACCGCGATCTTGGCCGTTCCCGCCCACGAGGAGGTCAACGTCGCCTGGCGCTGCGCCCAAGACCTCCGAGCCGCCTACCGCGCGAAGGACACGACCAAGGGCCCTCGCCGCGCCGAGAAGATCCTGGACGCGTTCCACACCTGCCCGATCCCCGAGGTCGCCCGCCTGGGACGCACCCTGCGCCGCTGGCGGCAGGCGTTCTTGGCCTACTTCGACACCGACCGCGCGAACAACGGCGGCACCGAGGCCGTCAACGGCATCATCGAGCTGCACCGGCGCCTCGCCCGCGGCTACCGCAACCGCGACAACTACCGCCTCCGCATGCTCCTCGTCGCCGGCGGACTGATCACCTGATCCCTACCGGAACGGCGAAGAGCCTCATTACTTCACGCGGCTACCGCAAAGCCTCTGCATGCACTCCCAGCGCAAGGGCCTTAACCGATAGCCTTCTCATCCCAGCGATTCAGCGTGTGCATGCGCAGAATTTCTCGGTTTACGGCATCCGCAAGATGTGGCACGCGATGAACCGTGAAGGTTTTCATATCGGCCGCGACAAGACCGCACGACTGATGAAGCTCGCAGGTGTTTGTGGCCGCAGGCGTGGACGAACCCCTGTGACAACGATTAGCCCGAAGACACCGAATCATCGCCCAGACCTTGTACAGCGAGACTTTCGTGCACAAGCGCCAGGCAGGCTGTGGGTTGCCGACATTACCTATGTTCACACCCTGTCAGGATTCGCCTACACCGCGTTTGTCGTGGATGTCTACAGCCGAAAAATTGTTGGTGTTGCTACACGCTCGACGATGCGTACCGATGCGCTGCCCATGGAGGCTTTGGAGCATGCGTTAACGACTGCAGGACGAATCCATGCAAACCAGCTGATTCACCACAGTGATCGGGGCAGCCAGTACGTGTCACTGACGTACTCCACCGCGCTAGCGGAATCCGGAATCCGTCCGAGTGTGGGAACAGTCGGCGATTCTTATGACAATGCTCTAGTCGAAACAGTCAACGGCCTCTACAAGGCGGAACTGATTCATGCTCAAGGTCCGTGAACGTCGGTCGGAGAAGTCGAATTGGCCACCTTGCGGTGGGTGCATTGGTGGAACACCAAGCGTCTTCACGAAGCATTGGACTACACCACCCCACAGGAAGTAGAAACCGAGTACTATCTCACCCAGCCCATCAACACAGGGCCGTAAAAGAAGCGGAACCAAACCCAGGACGCTTCAATCGGGAGCGTACACGAGACCCTTGTTGATGAGGCTGGCACGGGCGGGGCCTTTTGGAACACTGCCGCTACGTCAGAGCCCGAAGGCTCCGCCGCTGACGAGGATCACGATGCCGAGGCCGATGAGAACGATGGGAAAGAGGATGTCCTCCCAGCGTTCGAGCACTTCCGCGATCGGGGGGCGGGTGGCGACGAACTTTGCCAGGCCCACCAGGACCGCAACGAGCGCGAGGAAGATAACGATGTAGGTGACCACTGCGAGAGCTTCCACGCTAAGGAATACAGGGGTGTAGACACCGATGTTGTCGCCGCCATTGGCAAAAGTGACGCCTGCGACTGTCCAAACGCCGACCTTCTTGCCGGCAACCTTGGCCTCGTCGTCATCGTCGTCATCGTCTCCGCGCCAGGCCTGCCATGCGGCCCAGAGGCCGATGCCCAGCGGGATGAGACCAAAGTATGGAATGACTGCCGGGGGCAGAAATGCTCCGGCGCCGATGGTCACAAGGATCGCGGCGACGAGGATGCCGGCAAATCCGAGGTACTGGCCGGCCAAAATACGGGCGGTGGTGCCGCTCTGGCGTGCCCCTCGCGCGAAGAAGAGGGCGAGCACGATGATGTCGTCGATGTTGGTAGCTGCGAACAGGCCTATCGCCTGCAAGACCGTGGTGAGATTCATGCGCCCACCCCAGCTACGTTGCATTCGGGAAGCGAGCAGGCGGGGTCGATGCACGGGGCGTCTTCGTCTACTGCCAAGGTGGCATCGACCAATGTAGTCAGCGCCTGCGCCAAGTGTGGATCGGCGATCTCGTATCGTGTCCGACGACCCTCGGGCTCGGAGACGACGATCCCACAATCGCGCAAGCATGCCAGGTGGTTGGACACGTTCGAGCGTGTCAGGTCCAGATCTCGGGATAGTTCCGCCGGGTAAGCGGGATGGTCGAGCAGGGCCAAGATGATCCGGGATCGAGTAGGGTCGGCCAGTGCACGACCCAGGCGGTTCATTACGTCGAGGCGCGAAGCAATAGTCAGCAGTCACTGAACTATACAGCGAGCACTGAATTAGTCAAGTTCCGGGTAGCGGTGCAGCTGTGTGTGCTGCTCAAGTGACAGTGGAAGGAGCAGAGATGGCAGAGATTCCGGCAAAGTTGCAAAAACAGCGTCGCCAGTTCGAGATTCAAGTTGCGCACGAGCCTGGCGTAGTTCGGGAGATCGGTTTTCAGGCCCCAAGCAATGATACGAACGGGACAAAACTCGATGGCCTCATCATCTTGAACCGGGAAGGCTCGAACAAACTTATCTACCTCATCCGCAGCCTCGATTCGATTCCCGTTTGCAGCGGGGACACCTCGGGGTTCGACGACGGTTCGCGCCGCCAAGGAGAACCTTGCCGGATGGATTGCCGAGAGGGACAACGAGGGAGACAACACTGGCGACGGTGCATACTTGGTTGAACCACGCTCGTTTCTGATGATCGGCCCATGTGCGATTTGTGCCGCGCCCAAGGCAACCGAATTGGCTCGAAGTTCCGTAGCTTTGAAAGTTTCCGCTCGAACCGCAAGTCACCGGAGGTGCTCACCTTTGACGAGCTTGTCGAGCGTTCACGGTGGAGCGTGGAGCTTGCCGAGAGGCAGGAAGAGGCGGAAGCGGAATTTCCTGACTTCCCGTTCTAAGGAGCGCTTCTGCTCATGTCAAATAATTGACTTCTGTCGTGTAACCGGAGTCGGAACCCGGTGTGACCGGGGTGTAGCCACGAACCCGGTACAACTGGTCGGGGAGTTTACTGAAAGCTCCCACCGGGGGAATAGGGGTTTCGTACGGGATCCATCGGTACTCCTCAAAACTAAAGAAATCTGCTCGCTTAAAGCATTTTGCTGCACGGGGTTATGCGCCCTCGTATTTCGGGCTCGGTCTCGGTCTCGGGTGGGTGGCGTGTGCATGGTTCGGGTTATATGCCCACTCAAGGAAAGCCGGTCATGGACGCTAAGACCCTCACGCCCGCCAAACGCCTTAGCCGCTTCGCTGTTATCGCGGCGGTGATCTTTGCAGCCCTCACACTTGTCATTACTCCGGCGCGGGCGCTTGCCCACGGTGAAGGTGTGCTCCAGATCGGCAACGAAGCGCTCACGGGCGAGGGCATGGTGGCCGTTGGTGAAAGCACGCCGGTGCTTCGAGGGTCAGATGGGTTGGTCGTCTTGGCAGATGGGACGTTTGATTCGTCCACTTCGACGACCTCAAAGTGCTATGGCAACGTGAGCAGTCAAAACAGGTTCGTGCCGGTGATCCGGTGGACATCCAATAACGCGATCGGGAAGTTCCAAACGAAGCCGCCGAGCGGGTTTTTCGAGGACACTCAAAACACGATCGACTCTGCTTTCAACATGGCCTCGATGATCCCCGCGCTCGTTGGTATACCTGCGCAAATGCGATGTATGCGATTTTGGTTGACTCACACACGGGCATATCCGTCGGTCGCGGGTTCAAGCCCCGCCGGGCCTACGCAAAGCCCTCGCATGCAGCACAAACGGGGCCCGACAACCGTTGGACTCCGTTTGTACGTGTGCGACCGAGCGCGTCGATTACGCGCTTGCGAACACGACCGACATGTCGTGGCCGCCGAAGCCGAAGGCGTTGTTGATCGCCGCGATGTCACCACTCGGGAGCTCGCGCGGCTTGCCGTTTGCGACGTCCATCGAGACGCCTTCGTCGAGATTTTCGATGTTGATCGTGGGCGGCGCCACCCGATTGTGGAGGGCGAGAATGGTGAAGATTGATTCAACAGCGCCCGCGCCGCCGAGGAGGTGGCCCGTCATCGACTTCGTCGACGTGACGACGACCTGATCGGTTTCACCCTCAAGAGCGATTGAGATGGACTCGAGTTCGTTGAGGTCGCCGAGCGGGGTCGAGGTGCCGTGCGTGTTGACGTGAACGATGTCGCGTGCGGTAAGGCCAGCGTCGGTGAGGGATTCGCGGATCGCGCGAGCTTGGCCTTCGGTGCTCGGGGCGGAAATGTGGTGGGCGTCGGAAGCCATGCCGCGCCCAGCGAGGTAGGCGTAGATATGCGCACCGCGGGCTTTGGCGTGTTCCTCAGTCTCGATGACCATGATTCCGGCGCCTTCGCCGAGCACGAAGCCGTCGCGATCACGGTCGTACGGGCGAGAGGCGGTCTCGGGCGAATCATTGCGGGTGGAGAGAGCGCGAATGTTCGCGAAGCCCGCGAGGGGAAGCGGATGCACGCAACCTTCGGTGCCGCCAACAATGGCGATATCGGCGCGGCCGCTGCGCACGAAGTCGAGGCCGTGCGCGAGTGCCTCGGCGCCAGATGCACACGCGGAAACGGGCGTGTGCGCGCCTGCCTTCGCTCCGAACTCGATCTCGATGTGAGCGGCGGCGGAGTTCGCCATGAGCATGGGGACCGTGAACGGATTCACGCGGCGCGCACCGCGTTCTTTCACGGTGTCCCACTGGTCGAGGATCGTCCACACGCCACCGATGCCGGTACCGACCACAACGCCAAGGCGCAGAGGATCGACTTCGGGGTTGCCTGCGTCCTTCCAGGCCTCACGTGCGGCAATTATCGCGTACTGGCCGTTGGGGTCGAGCTTTTTAGCTTCTGGCTTCGATAGGTAGTCGAGGGGATCGCCCGCAACCGTGCACGCGAAGTCGACGGCGAGTCCGTAGCGCTCGGCCCAATCGTTCTCGAGTGTGTGGGCGGTCGATTGTCCCGCAAGGGCGGCGTTCCAGGAGCTTTCAATGTCGACTCCAAGCGGGTTGAACGTGCCTAGGCCGGTAACAACTACGCGAGGGCTCTCGCTCATGGGTTCTCCTTGCGGGCGTGATGGAAAAGGGCGAAAAGATTAAAGTGCGCGCCCGCCGCTAACGGGCGAGCGCGCACCGGCAACAATCAGGCCTGAGCGTTCTGGATGAACTTGACGGCGTCGCCAACGGTCACGAGGTTCTTGACCTCTTCGTCGGGGATGCGCACGTCGAACTTCTCCTCAGCGTTCACGACGATGGTCATCATCGAGATCGAGTCGATGTCGAGGTCGTCGGTGAAGGACTTGTCGAGCTGAACGTCAGCGGTCTCAACACCGGTTTCCTCGTTTACGATCTCGGCGAGGCCAGCGAGGATGTCTTCTTCGGTGTGTGCCATGAGGCTCTCCTTTGTGCTTTACGAATTAAATCAGCGGCATAAGCCTACAGGCATAAACCTGAAGGTTCTGGTTCCGACGGTTGCAAGTTTGACGTGTGTCTCGCTCTGCTCGATCGCGGCTCGCCCTGCGCTCGGGCGCATGAGATCGTCCCGCGGGGTAGGTCCGGACCGGGCAAGCGAAGCACACCCTACGGCAAGACGACGATCTGGCACGCGTACGCGAGGCCGGCACCAAAACCAATCTGCACGCACACGTCACCGGACTTCGCCTGGCCCTCGTCGAGGAGACGATGCACGGCGAGCGGAACAGATGCGGCAGAAGTGTTGCCGGTATCAGCGATGTCGCGGCCGATGACGACGCTCTCGGGAAGCTTGAGCTGTTTAGCGAGCTCATCGATGATGCGCATGTTCGCCTGGTGAGGGACGAAAACGTCGATGTCGTCGACGGTGAGCCCCGCTTCATCAAGAGCTTTACGGACAATCTCGGCGGTGTGCCACACGGCCCAGCGGAACACGGTGCGGCCATCCTGCTCGAGAGTCGGAAAACCGAGCTCCGGCTGGTCGCGGTACTCGAGAAGCGAGTGCGTCATGCGGATCGTGTCCCAATGCTCGCCGTCGCTACCCCAGATAGTGGGGCCGATCTTCGGTTCGTCGCTAGCGGCAACGATCGCAGCACCCGCCCCGTCGCCAAGGAGGAACGAGATCGAGCGGTCGGTGGGGGAGATGAGATCTGAGAGCTTCTCTGCGCCCACGATGAGCACGTTCGTTGCGGCGCTCGAGCGCACGAGAGCGTCGGCTTGGCCGACCGCGTAGCAGAAGCCTGCACACGCCGCCGAAATATCGTAGGCGACTGCATCCTCAATCCCGAGCCGGGCCGCGAGAAGAGTTGCCGCAGAAGGCGTTTGATATTCAAACGAAATCGTCGAGACGATGACCGCGTCAATGGCCGAAGCGTCGAGACCCGACTTTTCGATTGCTTCTCGCGAGGCCTCTTCGGCGAGGTCGATGACGTGAATGCCTTCGCTCGCACGCTTGCGGGTCACAATGCCCGTGCGGCGGCGGATCCATTCGTCGGACGAGTCGATAGGGCCTGCGATGTCATCGTTCGTGACAACGAGGTCGCCGCGTGCGGCGCCGTAGGCGAGAATCTGTGAGCCCGCAACGGGCTTCGAGGGGCGAAGAGTGACCACCGAACCTATGCCTCCTTCGGGGTCTGGCCGGCATGCTCGCGCACGAAATCGCGCGCGGCATCGAGCTGATCGGGAGTATTGAGATCGAACCGAGCGATCGACTTTGCGTCCCGCTTGACGAGACCGGTGAGGGTGCCTGCAGGTGCAAGTTCGAGGATGCCGGTGACACCCTCGGCCTCAAACGTGCGCATGCACGCGAGCCAATCGACGGTATGGGCGACTTGCGTGACGAGCGACTCGAGGAACGCCTGACCGTCGTGGACGACGGCGCCATCGGCGTTCGAGACCACGGGAATCTGGGGGGTGCGCACCGAGTAGTCGCTTACTCGAGTGGCGAGCGCTTCTCGCGCGCTTTCCATGAAAGGGGAGTGGAACGCGCCGGCCACCTGCAGCGGGATTACGCGAGCCTTTGCCGGCGGATTTTCCTTGAGGCTCTCGAGCTGCGCGAGCGAGCCGGCTGCGACGACCTGAGCCGCTCCGTTGATGTTTGCGGGAACGGCACCGGCGGCTTCGATCTTCGCGAAAACGTCCTCGCGCAGACCGCCCACGACTGCCGCCATCCCGGTTTCTTCTGCCGCGGCGGCTTCTGCCATGGCCCGCGAACGATCACGGACGAACTCCATCGCGTCCGTCTCCGTGAGGGTCCCGCTCAGACCAGCCGCGGCAACCTCACCGACCGAGTGCCCCGCGTAAAAATCGGGGCGCGGCATGTCGAGCGCGCCGAAAAGTACGCTGTGCACGATCAGGCTCGAGGCAACGAGAAGCGGCTGGGCAATCGCCGTGTCACGTATCGTGTCGGCATCCGACACGGTCCCGTGCTTCACAATGTCGACGCCAGCGGCTTCGCCGAGGGAGCCCGCATATTCCGCGACGCTATCGATGTCCAGCCACGGGGCGAGAAACCCCGGTTTCTGAGCGCCCTGGCCGGGCGATGCAATGACGAGCACGCCACTGTCCTTTCACACTGTCGAACGAGAGGAGGCCGCTTCCGTGCGGAGCGCGGCCTCGAACATCGCGAGGGAGACGTCGGCCCCAACCCCCGATGAAACTGCCAGGCGCGCGGCATGCGCAAGAGCCTCTTGAAGCGAGCGTTCCACCTCGCCCCAGGGTTTTATGCGCGTGCCCCGGCGCCCATCGGTTTCCACAATACCTGCCGCCGCAAGTGACTTAATGGCCTTCGCCGCCGTGTTCGGTGCGACGTGGCAGACTTCCGCGAGTGCACGGACGGAGGGCAACTTCTCACCCGGGGCGAGAGTGCCCTCCGCCGCGGCATTCGCGATTGAATCATGGAGCTGCGCGGCGGCGTTCGGCGCGGACGCGTCGACTCGGAGCCACGGCAGTTCAGCGACCATGATGCTCAGGCGTCCCCGCCTGCGCCACCGGACGAACCGGCGTTGACGTTCAGCAGATCGTACTTGTCGATGGCCTGCTTGACGATCGACCGGTCAATCGTGCCCTGATCCGCGAGCGACTTGAGAGCGCGCACGACGAGCGACTCGCGGTCGATGTGCAGGTAGCGGCGGCCCGCAGCTCGCGTGTCTGAGAATCCCCAGCCTTCGGCGCCAAGAACGGCATAGTCGTTCGGCATCCAGGGGCGGATCATGTCGGGAACGAGGTAGTCGAAGTCCGTGGTCGCCACGAACGGGCCCTCGGCGTCCTTGAGCTTCTCGACCATCCACGGCGTCCTGGGTTCCTCTTCGGGGTGGAGGAAGTTGTGCTTGTCCGCGGCGAGTGCGTCGTTGCGCATCTCGCTCCACGAGGTCACCGACCATACAGCCGAGCGAACGCCCCAGTCCCTGTAGAGAAGATCGCGTGCTTCGCGAGTCCACGGGACTGCAACGCCCGAGGCCATGAGCTGGGCAACGGGGCCGTCGCCCTCTTGAACATCATCGACCTTGTACATGCCCTTGATGATGCCCTCGACATCGACATTCTCGGGCTCAACGGGCTGGTGGATCGGCTCGTTGTACACGGTCAGGTAGTAGAAGACTTCCTGGAGGCGCTCTTCGTTCTCCCCGTACATGCGCTGCAGGCCATCGCGCACGATGTGCCCGATCTCGTAGCCGTAGGCGGGGTCGTAAATAACCGCACCGGGGTTCGTGTACGCGAGCAGCGGGGAGTGGCCATCCATGTGCTGGAGACCTTCACCCGCGAGGGTCGTCTTGCCAGCCGTTGCGCCGATCACGAAGCCCTTGGCCATCTGGTCGCCGGCGGCGTAGAAGAAGTCGCCGGTGCGCTGGAAGCCAAACATCGAGTAGAAGATGTAGAACGGCACGAGAGGCACCTCGTGCGTCGAGTAGGCCGTACCCGCAGCAGTGAAGGCGCTCGTCGAGCTGATCTCGTTAATACCCATGTGCTTGATCTGACCCTGCGAGGATTCCTTGTACGCAAGGAGGAGATCGCGGTCCACCGAAAGGTAATTCTGGCCCTTCGGATTGTAGATCTTCGCGGTCGGGAACATCGCGTCGAGGCCGAACGTGCGGGCCTCATCGGGAATGATCGGAACCCAGTACTTGCCAGTTTCCTTGTCACGCATGAGGTCCTTGAGAAGGCGCACGAGTGCCATCGTCGTGGCGACCTCCTGCTTGCCGGAGCCGCGCTTCGCGACGGCCCAAGTCTTCTCGCCGGGAACCGTGAACGTCGCCTTCTTGTGGCGGTTATCGGGAACAACGCCGCCCAGTTCTGCACGGCGCTCACGCATGTACTGCATTTCCGGCGAGTCTTCGGCCGGCATGTAATACGGCTGGTTGTAGAGATCAGCCTCGAGCTGCCGATCGGTGAACGGAATGTGCAGCGTGTCGCGCAGCTGCTTGAGGTCATCGATCGTGAACTTCTTCATCTGGTGGGTCGCGTTACGGCCCGCGAAGTTTTTGCCGAGCACGTACCCCTTAATGGTGTGCACGAGGATGACGGTCGGCTTGCCGTTCTTCACTGTCGTGGCATGCTTGAACGCCGCGTAGATCTTCTTGGGATCGTGGCCGCCGCGCTTGAGACCCCACCAAATGTCGGCATCGCTCATGTCTTCGACGAGGGCCTTCGTGCGCGGGTCGCGGCCGAAGAAGTTATCGCGGATGAAGCCGCCCGATTCGGCGCGGAACGTTTGGAAGTCGCCGTCGGGGGTCGTGTTCATGAGGTCCACGAGGGCGCCGTCGGTGTCTGCGGCGAAGAGCTTGTCCCAGCCCTCGCCCCACACGACCTTCACGACATTCCAGCCCGCGCCGCGGAACTGGGCTTCGAGCTCCTGAATGATCTTGCCGTTGCCACGCACGGGGCCGTCGAGGCGCTGGAGGTTGCAGTTGACGACGAACGTGAGGTTGTCGAGCTGCTCGTTGGCGGCGATGTGGAGGGCGCCTCGCGACTCGACCTCGTCCATTTCGCCGTCGCCGAGGAATGCCCACACGTGCTGCTCGCTCGTGTCCTTCAGACCACGGTTGTGGAGGTAGCGGTTAATGGAGGCTTGCTCAATTGCGTTGACGGGGCCGATGCCCATCGAAACGGTGGGGAATTGCCAGAACTCCGGCATCGCGCGCGGGTGCGGGTAGCTGGGGATTCCGTGTGGGTTCGACTTTTCCTGGCGGAAACCGTCGAGATCCTTTTCATTCAGGCGCCCCATGAGGAAGGCTCGCGAGTAGATACCGGGGGAGGCGTGGCCCTGGAAGAACACCTGGTCGCCACCGCCGCGGTGTTCGCGACCGCGGAAGAAGTGGTTGAAGCCAACCTCGTAGACGGTGGAAATGGAGGCGTAGCTCGAGAGGTGGCCACCGACGCCGATTTCGGGACGCTGCGCGCGATGCACCTGCATTGCTGCGTTCCAGCGCACGGCCCGTCGGATCGACTTCTCGATGTCGAGATCGCCCGGGTACTCGGGCTCGTCCTTCGCGGCGATGGTGTTGACGTAGTCGGTGTTTTCCACGCTGGGAACGTCAACATTCTTTTCGCGTGCGCGCGTGAGGAGGTTGCCGACGATGTGGGAGGCACGCTCCGCGCCGCTGTTCGCTACGACCGCGTCGAGCGATTCGATCCACTCCCTCGTTTCTTCGGGATCCACGTCGTTCGCGTGGCTGGGAAGACCGATCCCTTGACGCCCGGTGATGTCGTTCGAGTTCACGCTGTTGTTCTCCCTCATGGTGTGAGTGAAAAGGGCTGTGCCTTAAGGCCCGCCATTGTGCCGTCCTAGCGTATAGCGTGCGCCCGAAAGAGAGGTGAGCGCGGGGCGGTTAAAGGTGCCGCGGGTCTCACACTTCGGGCGTGGCTTCACGTCGTGTTTTTGTGAGTGACACCGCCGGAGTCCTTAGGTACAGTTGGAGCGTCCCGAGATCCTCCATCTCATTTCCGACCTCCGAAGGAGTCGCCCCTTGTCACCGGTTGCAGCTTCGAGCGACAACCTTGCCGAAGTTTTTGAGTTCCACGAAGGCCAGCTCGTTCAGGAATTCGGGTATGACGACGATGTAGATCTCGACCTTCGCGATGCCATCGAGGACCTTATCGACGCCGACCTCGAAGATGAGTACTCCCGCGAGATCGTGGACGGTGTCATTATGTGGTGGCGCGATGGTGACGGTGATCTCACCGATGCGCTCGTCGATTGCCTGTCGAGCCTCGTCGCCGGAGGGCCCGTATGGCTGCTCACGCCGAAACCCGGCCGCCCGGGTCACGTGGATCCCGCGGATATCCAGGAAGCGGCGAACACCGCCGGCTTGCGCGGAATGAATGCGGTTTCGCTTGCGCCGGATTGGTCTGGCACGCGGTTGGCCTCGCGGTCGTAGTTTTCGCGGAAGAGTTTTCCGACGCCTTTCCGCTTCCCGTTTTGCCGAATCCAGCCGCTCGTGCGACGATAGTCCGCGCGGGTCTTTAGCTCAGTTGGTTAGAGCGCCACGTTTACACCGTGGATGTCGGGGGTTCGAGTCCCTCAAGACCCACGTAAGATGAGAAAATCGAAACTTGCCCCGCCTGATGGCGGGGCAGTTTTGTTTCTGCGGTGACGTGCACCGGGGCGTCGATGCTGGTGTGGGCAAGGACGGTGGGGTGGTCTGCTCGGGTGTGTAGGTGGCGTTTTCTTCGTCGTGGATGGTGATGCGGGTGAACAGGGCGCGGTTGAGGATGCGTCGTTCGGCTGGGTCGCACTTGTTGTAGAGGTTGTCGAGGAGTTTGGTGAGCCGGTCCAAGCCTGTTCGGGCCGCGGCGTAGGTGTCGGTGACGTTGCCATGCCGGTCTCCTTCCGCGAACCTGTCCACAGGGTCGAAGAACCAACCCGGTGCCCAGCAGTAGGCCAGTCATGACGAGGGGGTACATGTTGATGATCCACAGTGACTCACTTACGCTCGCCGACAACCCGTCCGTCAGAAGAGGCACGACCACGTAGAGAATCGAAGTGTCGACCGTTGCAAGCAGCAAACCGAGAGAGACGGCGGTGAGCACGAACCACCGTGTGCGCTGCGAGGCCGGCGCAGGGGGATCTTGAGTCATCTCAGCCTTGCAATATTCCGATACGTCGTCAGAGCGCGGTAGATTTGGGGACCGTATACAGGGAGCATGAAAGTCAGACTCCTGATCATTGGCGCATGTGCTCGGAGGCAAGTCGCGCGAAGATGAGGGTGTCGGTCCATTCGCCCTTGCTGAACCAGTCCTGGACGTGACGTGCTTCGAGCCGGAGCCCGACACAACGAGCCAGTGCTGCCGAGGCGCTGTTGCGGGCATCCATCTGCGCGGTGATGCGGTGGAGCCGGTAGTGGTCAAACCCGAGGGCGAGTACTGCTCGGACGGCTTCGCTGGCGAAACCTTGCCCACCGTGCGCTGGGTCGAGAACCCACCCGATCTCGCCTTGACGGTGCTCGTGATCGGTGAGCCACAACGCGACGTCTCCGATTGGGACGCCGTCATGCTCGATGACCAGCGCAAGCGCGCCACTCTCGCCATCGATGTCAGTCTTCGCTAGGCGTTCGGTGAGCTTGTCGTGGGTGACTTCCGCGGTCCATGGCTCGTCCAGCAGGTAGCGGGCAACGTCGGGTCGCGAGTACAGCTCGTGAAGCCATTCGGTATCGTCGGCGTTATGCGGACGGAGCCGAAGCCGCTCCGTCGCCAACGGCCACTGGGCGGTGGGCTTGAGATCGCGCCGGTAATGGAAAAGTTCCTCGCGCTGTCCTGCGGGCGTGGTTCCGACGGCTCGCTCGACCTCATGGAACCCTGCGTTCGTCAAGCACCGCTGGGAGGCCTTGTTCTCCAGGAGCGTGCGTGCTGTCAAGGTTCGCAATCCACTGTTGCGTGCGAAGCGCGATGCCAACTCCAGGCCCCGACGAGCGTGCCCTGCTCCCCGCGCATCCGGATGAATCCAGAACCCGACCTCGGCAGCCTCGGAGCTGGCGTCGAAGAGCACCAAGGAGCCCACAAACCGGTCCGTCTCGGCGTCGGCAAGTGCGAGAACTGCCAGCGTGCCGGACGACAGACCCTCAGCAACCTCGTCACGGATCATCCGTCGCACGGACTCGGGGGTGTAGTCGGACTCGGGCAGGTGGCCGAAGCGCCGCACAGCTTCATCCTTGGTGCCGGCTGCATACGCGCCTGCGTCCAGCTCAAAGAGGGGGCGTAGGCGAGTGTTCTCAAAGGTGATCGGGAGGGTGGTGGCATCCAGCATGCGCTAAACCTAACATAGAATGGATAGCTAACGGAAGCGTGTTTGGTTAGGCTGGTGGGGTGAGCTACTGGGAACATCGCAAACCTGTGCGACGCCTCCGCGCAGTAGACCTCGGGGAGGTTGCGAGGGCATCGGTGAGGCTGCTGGACGAAGGCGGGTTGAGGGCCCTCACCCTGCGTTCTGTGGCACAACAGGTGGGTGTTGCTCCAGCCAGCCTGTACTCCCGCGTCGAATCCGTCGACGACCTGTTCGACCTCGCCCTCGACACAGCGCTTGCAGACGATCCCGTGATGTCCGAGTCGATCCGCAACGCCGACCTGTCTGCCCTGATGCACGCCTTCTTCGCGCACCTCACGACCCACCGGTGGGCCGGTCAGGTCATCGGTATGCGCGCTCCCAGGGGCCCGGCGTACCTGGCCCTTTCCGAGCGGATGTGCGTCCTGCTCGAACAAGCGGGTACCCCGGATCCGCTGGGAACTGCCTACCGATTGTCCAACCTGGTGATTGGCGCCTCGCTGACCGCACCCATGGCGCCTGACGAGAAGCGCGTCGCCATTGACCCTGACCAAGCTCCTACCTATGCGCGGCTGCACGCGACGCACCACGTCAGCCCACGCGAGATTCTCTCCGACGGCCTCACGGCACTCCTGTCGTGAGGGGGCCTTTTGATTCGGGGCCGCCCTGCGTCGCTAATGGCCACGGACTGGTCTCCGTGAGAGTGCGCCCCCTTCGCAGTGCGCCGATAGTCGGACGGGCTGATCCCGACATCGTTCGCGATCGCGCGGAGCGCCTCGCTATCGTGATACCGCCGTTCCAGAGAGTCGGCTGCCTCGCTACCGATGCTGCGGTGCGGACTTACCGGTTCTGGCTCACGTTGGGTAGGCCGCCCCGCGCGACTGCGGATCGTTCGGTGCAGTGATCTCATGGAACCCACCGGTGGGGCGAGTTTCTACAAGCTTTCTGCTAGGTCCACCATCGCCACCCTCACTCTTCGCGAAGAGTGAGGGTGTTGTGACGTTGTGTTCTGGTTGCTCAGTCGCGGTGAGCGCACGCCGTGTCGACAATGCGGGCGCAGCCCTTGTATCTTCGCTCCGGACGAAGGGCGGGGCCCGTGGCCCGAACGGCTCGTGTGAGGCTCTGGCATATTCCCCACAGATTTGCGCTTTCGGTTTTGCAAAATTCCTATACTGGAGGTCGCACGCTCGAACGGTCGACAAGGAGCATTCATCCATGACACCTGAAGTGTCCGCGCAGCATCCCGGACTCGACGTCGAGGCTATCCGCCGCGACTTCCCGATTCTCCATCAGAACCTCGCGGATGAAAGACCGCTGGTGTATCTGGACTCGGGGGCGACGAGTCAGCGCCCCCAGAGCGTGATCGATGCTGAAGTCGCGTTTCTCACGGCAAGCAACGCGGCGGTTAAACGCGGCGCCCACCAGCTCGCGGAGGCGGCAACGGATCGTTACGAGGGGGCGCGCGAATCCATCGCTAGTTTTATTGGTGCGACGGACCCTCGGGAACTCGTCTTCACTAAGAATGCGACCGAGGCACTCAACCTCGTGGCGTATGCACTCGGTAACGCAGACTCGTCAACGCCGGAACACCTACGCGTGCACGAAGGCGATGAAATTCTCGTCACCGAGATGGAGCACCATTCGAACCTCGTCCCCTGGCAGGAGCTTGCCCGTCGCACGGGAGCGACGCTACGCTACATCCCCCTGACGGACGATTTCGAGCTCGACCTCACCGATTTAGATTCGCTGCTGAACGAACGCACGAAGGTTTTCGCCTTCGCACATCAATCCAATGTGCTCGGCACGATCAATCCGGTTCCCACTCTCGTGGCGCGTGCCCGCGATGTCGGTGCCCTTACAGTGCTCGACGCATGCCAATCCACACCTCACATGCCGATCGATGTCGCGGAGCTCGGCGTCGACTTTCTCGCGTTCTCGGGGCACAAGATGCTCGGGCCCACGGGCATCGGCGCACTGTGGGGGCGCTACGAACTGCTCGCCGAGCTCCCACCCTTCTTGCTCGGAGGGTCCATGATCGAAGTTGTCCACATGGATCACACGACGTTTGCGGAGCCTCCGGCCCGTTTTGAGGCGGGAACCCCGATGATCTCCCAGGCCATTGGGCTTGAGGCGGCCGTCGGATACCTCCGGAACCTGGGCATGGCGAACGTTGCCGCCCACGAAGCTGACCTGACCGCGAGGGCCCTCGACAACCTCTCACAGATCGACGGCGTACGGATTATCGGCAAGGGGCCGAGCACCGGACGCGTGGGTGCTGTTGCCTTTAGCGTCGAGGGGCGGCACCCGCACGACATCGGCCACGTTCTCGATTCCCTCGGGGTAGAAGTACGCGTGGGGCATCATTGCGCGTGGCCGCTTCATCGTCGATATGGTGTTCACGGAACGACGCGCGCAAGTTTCAGCGTGTACAACACACTCGACGAAGTTGACCGCCTCGCCTCTGCACTCGAGGAAGCCATCTCGTTTTTCAAAGGATTTGATCGATGAACCTCAATGCGATGTACTCCGAGCTCATTTTCGAGCACGACAAACGCCCCCAGAATTTTGGGCTTCGCGAGCCGTTCCAATCCGAAGTTCACCACGTCAACCCGACGTGTGGGGACGAGATCACGCTGCGCCTCCAGCTTGATGGCGACGCGGACAACCCGACGATCACGGATCTGTCCTATGACGCGACGGGGTGCGCCATGAGCCGCGCCTCCGCCTCCATCATGAGCGATCTGCTCATCGGCGAGAGCCTCCAGGATGCACAGAAGACGTTTGACCACTTCGACGAGGTCATGCACTCTCGCGGCAAAAACGAAGGCGACGAAGACATCATTGGTGATGGGATCGCACTCGTGGGCGCAGCAAAGTTTCCCGGCCGCGTGAAGTGCGTACTCATGCCGTGGAAGGCCTATCAGGCGGCCCTCGCCGAAGCTCAAGCCGCGCGTGGATCGCAATCCTGACTCTCGTTCACCGACAACCGCCGAGGTACAACCCATGACGACCATCGACCGCGTGACCGCTCTGCTCGAAAGCCTCTACCCGCTCCAATGGGCGGAAGAGTGGGACCGCGTGGGCCTCGTGCTCGGGGACCCCACCTGGGAGGTCCAGCGGATACGCCTCGCGGTGGATCCGACGGTTGCCGAGGCTCGCGAGGCTGCGAAGCGTGAAGGAACGCTCCTCATCACGCACCACCCGTTGCTGCTACGGGGCGCGAGCTTTCTGCCGGCAACGACGGGTAAGGGGGCGGTGGCGACCGAAATCCTCCGCTCGCGCGGAGGGCTGTGGTGCGGGCACACCAATAGCGACCGTTCGCAAAACGGCACCGTCGGGGCATGGCTTGAGCTGCTGGGCCTTTCCGATGCCAGGGCGCTTGAGCCGGGTAAGCCCGCGGACGATGAGTCCTTCTTTGGCCTAGGTGCCGTGGGAGAGTGTGCCGAGCCTTCGACGGTCGGTGACGTGGCCCGGCTTATCGCGAAGAGCGTGCCCGCCACTGCTCAAGGGGTCCTATTTACCGGCGAAGCGGATCGCGAGGTGCGCCGTATTGCGGTGTGCCCGGGCGCCGGGGACTCTTTTCTTGAGGCCGCAACGAACGCGGGGGTGGATCTTTACATCACATCGGATCTTCGCCACCACCCCGCCCTAGAGCACCTCGAATCGCGTGCGGATCACTCTCGCGTGCCCGCGCTCATCGACCTTCCGCACTACGCGAGTGAATACCTCTATCTGCCGCGTCTCGCCTCGATTGTGTGCGAAGAATTCCCCGATCTTGAGGTCGAGGTCTCAACTCTCTCAAGCGATCCCTTCACGGAGGCAGTGAGATGAAACGCCTTGTCAAGCCCACGCCGGTCCACGAGGGCGACAAGGTTGCCGTACTCTCGCCCGCGTGGGCGGCTCCCGCGTACTTTCCCGCGATCCACGAGCAGGCGATGAGACGGCTCGAAGAGATCTTCGGGCTCGAGGTCGTCGAATACCCCACGACCCGTGCACTTGGCGCGAGCCCCGAGGAACGTGCCCGCGACGTGAACGCCGCTTTCGCTGATCCCGAGATCCGGGCGCTTATCTCGACTATTGGCGGTAACGATCAGATCCGTATTCTTCGTTACCTCGACCCAGAACTTCCCGTCGCTGATCCAAAGCCGTTCTTCGGTTATAGCGATAACACCAATCTCCACTCGTGGCTTTTCGCGCACGGGCTTGCAAGCTTCTATGGCGGCTCGACCATGGTCCATCTCGGGAGTGGTCCGACGGTGGATTCCGAACATGTCACCTCACTTCGCGCGGCGCTCTTTGGTGAAGGGGACCTGACCTACACTCTTCCCGCCGATAGCCAAGATTACGGGTTCGATTGGAGCGAAGAGCGCGCCCTCACGGAAGCCTCGCCTCGCGAGGCCGCAGTTCCTCTCGAGTTCTACGGATCACGAACGCGCGTGCGCGGTCGCACATGGGGTGGATGCCTCGAGGTGCTCGACCAACTCGCGTGGGCGGACCGTCTGCCCGACCCGGCCGAACTCGAGGGCGCAATACTCGTGTGTGAAACATCGGAAATGCTCCCGAGCCCCGACCTCGTGGGCCGCTGGATCCGTGGAATGGGGGAGCGCGGCTACCTCGAAGCCGCCGCCGGGATGCTCGTCGCGCGGCCCGTCGTCGACGACCGGGACAATCCCGCCCCCGAGAATGTGCGCGCGGCTCGCCGTGCGGCGCAGCGTGACTACGTGCTCGCCGAACTTTCGCGATACGCGCCGGGTCTTCCCGTGTGTTTCGGCGTTCCTTTCGGACACACGCGCCCGCAGTACGTTATCCCTTACGGTGGGGAGGTCACCATCGATACGGGCCGGGAAGAGGTCGTAGGCCACTACGGGCAGTGAACGTCAGCGGCGCTCCCAATCGTCGATCACGGTGAGTGTCCGCCGAGTTTTGCCATCGGTGATCTCGAAATCCAGTGCATCGCCGAGGGCGGAGGTGAGCACGTCGAGGACGCCCTCAGCTGTTGTCGCAGCCTCTGGCGCCGCGCAAAGAGCACGCGCAACGAGGCCTCGGTAACGCTTAGCGTCGTGGCTGATCACCTGGCGCGTGCCCTCGCGCACCGCCACCGGGGACACCTCGAAAACCTGCGCGCCCTTAAGCGGCATCATCGAGCGATACGCACCAGAGCGGCAATCGATCACGATCTCGCCGCTACGCTCGATTGCTGCGCCAATGTCTTTGAGATGTCGCTTCCACCATGTCGAGACCTTTCCAAGTCCCAACACTTCGCTTCCCGCTGAAAGACGATAGGCGGGGATGAGGTCCTCGGTGCAGTCGACCACCCCAAAGAGTGCGGACTGGACGAGAAGCCGGCAGCCGTCGGACACGGAGACCGTGCCGAGGGCATCGTAGAGAACTCCCGAATACACCTCGAGTGGCGGTGCGACCGGTTCCCGCTCGAGGTGGGCCATGCGCTCGCGCAGCTCCGGTTGAGTAGTCGGGATTTTGAGTGCGCTCATCGCGGTGTCGCTCTCGGCAGTGAGCTTTGCCGCGCGCAGCATGTCCTCACGTGCTTCACGTAGTTCACCCCACGACATCGAGGCGAGATCGAGACTCGGTGCTTCGAGGGCGGTAGGGCGAGTTTTCGTTTCCGACGGTGGTAAGAGAATTAACATCTCGCGCGTGCTCCTGTTGGTCGGGCGTGGAGTAAAGTTGAGGACTGGACCAGTCAGCTGGACAGTCGCGAGGTATTGCCTCGAGGAAAGTCCGGGCTCCCCCTGGCACGGTGGTGGGTAACACCCACCCGGAGTGATCCGCGGGCCAGTGCCACAGAAAGCAAACCGCCTGCTATGCAGGTAAGGGTGAAAGGGTGGTGTAAGAGACCACCGCGGCGCCAGCGATGGTGCCGGCACGGTAAACCCCACCGGGAGCAAGGTCATGCAGGAGGCGCCAAGGCTGCCAGGCCGAGTCTCCGGGTAGGCCGCTCGAGGTCGTCGGTAACGGCGATCCTAGATAGATGACTGTTGAAACAGAACCCGGCTTATAGGCTGGCTGGTCCGCGCCTTAGGGGCCCCCGATGCCCTTCGCCTCAGGCCTCTTCGACCGACTCAGCAGCGAGTTCCGCCGCCGATTCGTTCTTCTTGTCTTTTTTCACTTCGAGCTTACGCTCGGCGTGAGCAAGTGCGGCCGCACCGATGATGCCTGCTTCGTTGCGGAGTTTCGCGGGCACGATATCGGTTTTGAGATCGAGGAAGTGAAGGTACTTCTTCGCGTCTTTCGACACGCCACCGCCCACGATGAACAAATCGGGGGAGAAAAGGAACTCAACGTGGCCGTAGAACTTTTGCAGACGCTCCTTGGCCCATTCCTCGTAGCTGATGCCGGCCTTCTCGAAAACCGAACTCGCGGCGAACTTCTCAAAGCTCTTTCCCTCGTACGTGAGGTGGCCGAGTTCCGAATTAGGAATGAGCTTGCCGTCCATAAACATTGCCGAGCCGATTCCGGTGCCGAGGGTCGTCATGATGACGAGGCCAGACTTGTTCTTGCCTGCGCCGAACTCCATTTCGGCGATGCCGGCGGCGTCAGCATCGTTGACGACGAAGACCGAGTGGCCCGTGACCTCAGACAGGAGGGTGTCGACATCGGTGCCGATCCACGAATCGTCGACATTTGCCGCAGACTTCGCGACACCGTGCTGAATGATCGCGGGGAAGGTCACGCCCACGGGCATGTCCGCGGGAACATCAAAGGAGTCGATGAGTTCCTTGACCGTTTTCGCGACCGCATCGGGGGTTGCCGGTTGAGGCGTGGGGATGCGCACGCGCTTCTGGGCGAGTTCCCCCTTCTTCAGATTAACGGGCGCACCTTTGATGCCGCTGCCGCCGATATCGATTCCGAATGCTTCCTTGGCCATGGTGAAAGGTTTCTCCTTGCGGGGTGACAATGTCCTTTAGTCTACGCGGAAATCTCAGCGTCCGGATCGGTCAGAATCTCGTAGCCGTCCTCGGTGATGAGGAAGGTGTGCTCGAACTGCGCCGTATAGCCCTTATCGCGTGTCGTGACCGTCCAGCCGTCGTCCCACTGATCCCACTCACGTGAGCCGAGCGTCACCATTGGCTCGACCGTGAAAATCATGTTGGGTTCGATGACATCGTCGTAATGAGGCGCGGAATCGTAGTGAGGGATGATCAGGCCGTTGTGGAAACCCTCGGCGACGCCGTGCCCCGTGAACTCCCGCACCGATTCGTAGCCGAAGCGGCCCACATACTTCTCGATCACGCGGCCCACGACATTGACCTCGCGGCCGATCTTCGCGGCTCGGATCCCGCGGAACATCGCTTCCTCAGTGCGGTCGATGAGATCCGCTGCCTCCGGAGCGATCTCGCCGACGGGGAATGTCGCGTTCGTATCGCCGTGCACGCCATCGAGGTACGCGGTGACATCGACGTTGAGAATGTCGCCCTCTTCCATGACGGTGGAGTCGGGGATGCCGTGGCACACCACTTCGTTGAGGCTCGTGCAGCACGACTTCGGGAAGCTCAAATATCCAAGCGTCGAGGGGTAGGCGCCGTGATCGAGGATGACCTCGTGGACGATGGCATCGATTTCGTCGGTCGTGATCCCCGGTTGTGCTGCCTTGCCCGCTTCTCGCAGCGCGATTGCGGCGATGGCGGAGGCGCGGCGCACGCGCTCGATGATCTCCGGGGTTTGCACGTAGGGGCCGCAATTATCGGATTTCGCTTCGTCTTTGAACGCGTATTCAGGTCGCGCGATCGATGGGGGAACCTGTCGAAGGGGGCCGATGGTTCCCGGTTCAAGCACGGAACGGTTTTCGGGGCGAAGCCAGTGGTCTACAGTCATGGTTACCAGTTTGGCAGGTTCATCTGGATAACGACTAACGAAAGGCCGTGTGATGAGCGAGTTCTATTACAACACCAAGACCTCTGAGATCGAAGAAGGTATGCAGAGCCCGGCGATTGAGCTCATGGGCCCGTACCCGACCCGCGAAGCTGCTCAGCACGCGCTTGAAAGCGCGGCTGAACACAACGAACAGTGGGAGGAAGAAACCGAGGAGTGGAACGAGTACTACCGCGACGACGACGATCAGGACGACGAAGACCGGTAGTGCATCGACCTCACTATTGTTCGAAGGTGTGCTCTGGGGCGGGGAAGCTTTTCGCGCGCACCGCGTCGGCGTATTCTCGCGCCGCCCTTGACAGTTCGGAGCGCAGGTCGGCAAACGCCTTGACGAATCGGGGTTCGAAGCCGCTCAGCCCCGCCATGTCTTGCCACACGAGCACCTGACCATCGCATCCTGCCCCCGCGCCGATGCCGATCGTTGGTACTTCGAGCGTTTCGCTCACGCGTGTCGCGAGTGGAGCCGGCACGAGTTCGAGGACGACGGCGAAGGCGCCCGCCTCTTCGAGAGCAACCGCGTCGGCCAGGAGAGCGTCGGCCCCCTCCCCGCGGCCCTGCACCTTAAATCCACCGAGCTGATTGACTGACTGAGGCGTGAATCCCACGTGCCCGCACACGGGGATTCCCGCGTTGACGAGCGCCTCAACCTGGGGAAGGATTTCACGGCCGCCCTCGAGCTTGACCGCGTGTGCCCCCGCCTGCATGAGTTCGACACCGTGACGCACCGCGTCCTCAACACTCGCTTGGTAGGTCCCAAAAGCGAGGTCGGCAAGGACCAGGGGGCGCGTGCACGAGCGAGCAACGGCCCCTGTAAAGCGCACGATGTCTTCATGCTTGGTGTACACGGTCGAGTCGTACCCGAGCACGGTGTTCCCCGCCGAATCACCCACGAGAAGCACATCGATACCGGCCTCGTCGAAGATACGGGCGCTGAACGTGTCGTAGCTCGTGAGCATCGTGATCGCTCTGCCCTCCTTCTTGAAATCGCGGAGGGTGTGGGTGCGGACCTTGCGCGGTGTGGCGCTCTCGCTCACGGGAATTCCTTTCGTGCGTGTCCAATGCAGCGGGTGCGACCTCAGCGTAGTCGGCGCGGCGGGGGACTTCTGGGGCGTAGCGGGCGTGGGGCACAATTGATGTATGGAACGCCACCAGGATTCAGTGCTCAGGCAGGTCGAGGAACAGGGGATCGATTACATCCGCCTATGGTTCAGTGATGTCGTGGGGCGGCTCAAGTCGATCGTGATTTCCCCCCACGATCTCGACAAAGCCTTTGACGAAGGGATCGGAATTGACGGGAGCGCGATCGAGGGCCTGACCCGCTCCTATGAATCCGACATGCTTTTGCGCCCGGATCCCTCGACCTTTCGGGTCATGGGGGCGCCGCGCGGCGGCGAAGCGGGCGTCATGATCTGTGATGTCTTCACGCCCGATTCCGAGCCGGCAGCTTCGGATCCTCGCCGGGTTCTTCGCGATGCCCTCGCGCGTGCCGAAGCCAAGGGCCTCGAATTCTTTACCCATCCCGAAGTGGAGTTCTACCTGTTCGAACGGGCCTATGAACAGGGGGTTGGCCTTACCCCCGTCGATCAGGGCGGGTATTTTGACTACGTGCAGCGAGTCGACGGTAGTCGGTTTAGACGCGACGCTATGCGAGAGCTCGAGCGCATGAACATTCACGTCGAGTACTCCCACCATGAGGGCGGGCCGGGCCAAAACGAGATTGACCTTCGCTACGCGGACGCACTCACGACCGCAGACAACCTCCTCACGCTTCGCGCCGTCGTGAAAGGCATCGCGCTCAGCGAAGGAAAATTCGCGAGCTTCATGCCGAAGCCCATGATTGAACACCCGGGTAACGGCATGCACACTCACCTGTCCCTTTTTCAAAATGGCACGAACATTTTTCACGAACCGGGCGCCGAGTACGGGTTGTCGCGAACAGCGCGCCACTTCATCGCAGGCTTGCTTGTGCACGCTCGCGAGTACTCGATCCTCACGAACCAGTTCGTCAATTCCTACAAGCGTCTGTGGGGAGAACAAGAAGCCCCGAGCTACATCGTGTGGGGGCACAACAACCGCAGTGCCCTCGTGCGCGTTCCGTTCCATAAGCCTACGAAAGGCACGAGCTCGCGCGTCGAGTTCCGCGGTCTCGATTCGGCCGCCAATCCCTACCTCGCATTCGCGGCGCTTCTAGCCGCGGGCCTCAAGGGCATCGAGGAGGAATATCCGCTGCCAGAGGGGGCAGAAGACACCGTGTGGGAGCTGACCGAACGGGAAAGAAACGCCATGGGCATCGAGCCGCTCCCGTCGGATCTTCTACGCGCGATCGAAAGCTTCGAAACCTCCGAGCTCATGGCTGACGTCCTCGGCGAGCAGGTCTTTGAATACATCCTGCGCGATAAGCGCCGTGAGTGGGAGGGGTACCGCCGCCAGGTCACCGACTCCGAGCTGCGCACGACCTTCGATATTTAGACCACGCATGAGACTCGAGACCGGCGCGATCCAGGCGCTCCAGGCGGGCACAGGCGAAGGAGAATTCAGCCACTTCGATCTGGCGCGGCTCGGTTTCGTCCGCACGGAAAGGAGCGCTGCTCTCCTCGCGAGCGATGCTCTCTCTCGGGTTCCTCCCGCGATTGTGCGCGACATGGGTGCGTCCGCGGACCCGGATGAAGCGCTCCTTGCTCTGATGCGCCTTGCCGAATCTGCAGCGGAAGCCGGCGAAAGCACGCAGTTCGACAGGGTCGTTGCGGATGAAACACTTGGGCGCACGCTCGTGAGGATCCTCGGCAGTTCGGTCGCGCTTGGGGACGCGCTTGCCCGTCACGTGGACGCACTCGAAGAAATCCTCGAGTGTCCGACGCTTGCCGGCCCCACGCGTGAGCGTTTTCGCGAGGTGATGCTCGCCGCCGTCGGCACACGCGCGGATGCTGCCGTGGCCGTGGCGGAAAAGGGGCCCGCGCCGCGTCATGCTTTCCGCCGCGCGTACTATTTTCTCCTCGCTCAAATCGCGGCTCTCGATGTGTGCGCAACCGATCCGTTTGCGCATCAGGAAGAGATCTCGACGCTCCTCAGCGACCTCGCCGACGCGGCCCTCGAGGGGGCGCTCGCCCTTGCTCGCGCGGCAACACCCGAGCACGACAAGGTGCGACTCGCGATCATTGCCATGGGTAAAACTGGCGCGCGCGAGTTGAACTACATCTCAGATGTTGACGTCATGTATGTCGCTGAAGCCGCTCGAGGCGGCGTGAGTCAAGAAGAGGTCACCACTATTGGCAGTGCCCTCGCGCGTGAAGTCGCGCGCGTATGCGCGGAACGCACAGCGGAGGGAAGCCTGTGGCAGATTGACGCCAACCTTAGGCCGGAGGGGCGAGACGGCGAGCTCGTGCGAACGCTCGAATCGTATGCCCAGTACTATCGAAAATGGGCTCATTCGTGGGAGTTCCAGGCGCTTTTGAAAGCCCGCGCATGCGCGGGAGACACCGAACTCGGTGCGGAGTTTGAGCGCCTCACCGCGCCGCTCGTGTGGCAGGCTTCGACGCGTGAGGGTTTTGTTGAGGACACTCGCGCGATGCGCGCCCGCGTGCTTGCCAGGGCTGATGCTGACCGGGATCTCAAGCTTGGGCGCGGGGGACTGCGCGATATTGAGTTCACCATCCAGCTGCTCCAAATGGTGCACGGGCGAACAGACGAGCGAATCCGTGAAGCTGGCACCCTGAGCGCACTGGACGCGCTCACG
Source organism: Dermabacter jinjuensis (assembly GCF_902381725.1). Taxonomy (GTDB): domain Bacteria; phylum Actinomycetota; class Actinomycetes; order Actinomycetales; family Dermabacteraceae; genus Dermabacter; species Dermabacter hominis. Next base: position 1,790,889 of record NZ_LR698963.1, read on the forward strand.
CGGGGTGGATACGTGGGCCGAGAGCACTCGGTCGAGCTCGCCGATGCCTACCGCTACTTGCGCGTATGCGAGCACAGGCTCCAGCTTTGGCGCCTTCGGCGCACACACATGCTGCCGTCAACCGAGCCCGACGAGCGGCGCCTCGCCCGCGGCATCGGCACGCGGGTGGAGAACCTTCGCGCCGATATCGATGCCGTGCGCAGGCGCGTGCGCCAGCTACACGAGGAGATCTACTACCGCCCGCTCCTCGTGACATCGGCGCGCCTGAGCGATGGCCAGATTGCGCTGAGTCCCAAAGAGCAGCGCGCTCGCCTCGAAGCGATCGGCTACCGAGATCCCAAGCGCGCACTTCACCACATCGATGCGCTCACCAAGGGGCTCAGCCGCGCATCCGCGATTCAAAAACAGCTGCTGCCCGCCTTCCTCGAATGGTTCGCGAACGGTGTCGATCCTGACCTCGGCCTGCTGTCCTTCCGGCGACTTTCGGATACCCTCCGCGAAACGCACTGGTTCCTTGGGATGTTGCGCGACTCCGGCGCAGCCGCCGAGCGTCTTACGCGCATCCTTTCGAGTTCTCGATACGTCGGCGAACAGCTCGTCCTGCATCCCTATGCCGCGCGCTGGCTCGCGAACGATGCTCAACTGACGCCCCTGAGCCGCACACAGCTTTCGGGCGAGCTTGACGCGATCGCGGGGCGCGCGGACAGCGAAGACGACGTGATTGACGCCCTTCGAACCGTGCGCGCGCGAGAAATCGTCCGTATCAGCATCGCGCACCTGTGCGGTCTACTCGACCTGCCGTCGCTAGGGGAGTCTCTGACGACCCTTGCCGAGGCAATCCTCACCTTCACGGTTGAATTCGTGCAACGGGATACAGATGTCGAGCTCTGCGTCGTCGCGATGGGATCGTTCGGCGCTCGTGAAATGGGTTTTTCCTCCGATGCAGACGTCCAGTTCGTGTGCGCGAGAGGCACGGAAGAAGCGATTGCCGCTGCCTCACGCGTGCAGAAAATCCTCAACGCCCCCGCCTCGGGCATCAACATGCGCGTCAACGCCGATCTCCGCCCCGAAGGCCGTTCCGGCCCGCTCGTTCGCACTCTCGCGAGTTTCGACGACTACTACGCCCATCACGCCGAACGGTGGGAAAGCCAAGCACTGCTGCGTGCCCGCGTCATCGCAGGCTCCGAAGACACGAAGGCAGCCGTGACCGCCGTCATGGACCGCGCGAGATACCGCGCGGGAGGTATGGACGATCGCGATCGGCGCGATTTCGCACGGATGAAGGCCCGCATCGAAGGGGAAAGGCTCCCGCGAGGCGTGAAATCGACGCACCACCTCAAACTCGGTCGCGGAGCGACGACCGACGTCGAGTGGAGCGTCCAACGGCTTCTTCTTGAATACGCGGGGGACGACGTAAGCCTCCGAGCCGTCGGAACCCTCGACGCGCTTGCCGCCCTCGAGACCGCCGGGCACCTGAGCAGCGCCGACGCAGAGGCGCTGCGTCGAGCATGGCTCCTCGCATGGGAGCTACGCCGCGCACTCTTTTTGTGGCGGGGGCGTGAAACCGACGCTCTCCCTACCGACCTGGTCGACTTGCGCGCGCTCGCAGCGCTCGTGCACGAACCCGTGGACAACGCCCGCGCAATCGAGGAGAGATACCTCAAAGTCACGCGCCACTCGCGCCAGGTCGCCGAACGCCTGATCTTCGGCGAGTAGCCTGAAGAGGCTATGACCTCACCCGAATTGAGCGCCCAAACCGCACGCGGACGCATGTATCGCATGGAGCCCGGAGGAAAACTCATCCATCCCTCCATCACCACGGTCGCCGGGATGCGCGCAAAAGATCACCTCAACGGATGGTACGCGCGCATGGCCTCGAAGCGCGCCCTCGAGATGTTCTCGTACCTCGACCGCAACCCGTCGCGTGCCTTCGACGAGATTCGCCGCGTCAACCGCAACAGCTGGACCACCCAAAAGCGCATCGCAGAAGCCGCCCCCGACTATACGAAAACGACGGCAGACTTCGGCACCTACGTCCATGCCTTGTGCGAGGCGTGGGAGCGATCGGGCGAGCGCCCCACTGATGCCGACATGCGCGATCTTGCCACCGAGATGCGCAGCGGCGGTGACCTGTTGAGCATGGAGACGAACCTCGGCGAGCTCGTTCGGCGTGCCAACGTGCGCCTCGATGGCTTCGCCGGTTTCCTCGACGATTTCCAACCGGAGTTCATCGAGATCGAACAAACCGTGGTGAACCGCACGGTGGGTTATGCCGGCACGACGGACGCGATCGTCAAAATCGGCAACACCCTCCTCACCGGCGACATCAAAACCTCCAAAAAGGTGCGCGGAGACTACGCGCTGCAGGCAGTCGCGGTCATGAATGCCGAGAACCTCCTCGACAATGACGGAACCCTTCGCGACATGCCAGAGCTTACGGGCGCCTTCATCATCCACCTGCCCGAGTCCGGCGGGTACAGCGCCGTTCCGCTGCGCACGTCACAAGCCGAGTGGGAAACCTTTAAAGCCTTGCGAAAGGCGTGGGACTTCGCGCCAGATGATTGCGCGCTCAGCGAGGCACAGAGTCCAAAAGAACTCTTGCTCACGCTCTTGAACGCCAAGCTTTAGCACGAAGCCCCACGGCGCTTTATCCCCTTACAGGTCGTAGTAGAGCTCGAACTCGTAGGGGTGGGGGCGCAGCCTAAACGGCTCGACCTCAAACTCACGCTTGTACGCGATCCAGGTCTCGATGAGATCCTCCGGGAACACGTCCCCTTCGGTGAGGAAGTCGTGATCGCGTTCGAGCGCGTCAAGCGCCTCCTCGAGCGAAGCGGGAAGAGTCTTGATCTCCGCGTGCTCCTCCGGCGGAAGTTCGTAAAGATCCTTATCAATCGGCTCGGGCGGCTCGATACGGTTCCTGATGCCGTCGATCCCCGCCATGAGCTGAGCCGCAAACGCCAGGTAGGGGTTTGCCGAGGGGTCCGGCGCACGGAACTCAAGGCGCTTCGCCTTCGCCGAACTGCCCGTCACGGGAATGCGGATGGCGGCGGAGCGATTGCGGGCCGAATACACCATGTTGACCGGAGCTTCGAAGCCCGGCACGAGGCGCTTGAAAGAATTGACGGTGGGGTTCGTGAACGCCGTGAGTGCGGGGGAGTGTTCGATCAAGCCACCGATGTACCAACGGGCGAGGTCCGAAAGTCCGCCGTAGCCGCGCTCATCGTAGAAGAGGGGCTCTCCGTTCTTCCACAGTGACTGGTGGCAGTGCATACCCGAACCGTTATCGCCAAAGATCGGTTTCGGCATGAACGTCGCCGTGCGGCCGTTCTCCCACGCAACATTCTTGATGACGTACTTGAACTTCATGACGTCGTCGGCAGCCTGAAGAAGCGTCGAGAATCGATAGTTGATCTCCTGCTGGCCGCCCGTGCCAACCTCGTGGTGGGCGCGCTCGACCTCGAGCCCGACCTCGTCCAGGACACGCACCATTTCGTCGCGTAGATCAGCCATTTGATCCACGGGAGCAACGGGGAAGTACCCGCCCTTCATCGCGGTCTTGTAGCCCTGATTACCGAATTCTTCCTCGCGCCCCGTGTTCCAGGCAGCCTCGTTCGAATCAATCTCGTAAAAAGCGCCTTTGGCTTCGGTCTGGTACCGAACGGAATCGAAAATGTAGAACTCGGCCTCGGCGGCAAAGAAGGCGGTATCGGCGATGCCGGTCGAGCGAAGGTATTCCTCTGCCTTTGCGGCGACCGTTCGCGGGTCACGGCTGTAAGGCTCATCGGTGAACGGGTCAACGATGGCGTAGTTGATGACAAGGGTCTTTTGGTCGCGGAATGGATCGACGTAGGCGGTGCTCAGATCGGGGATGAGCTTCATATCGGACTCGTGGATTGCCTGAAAGCCGCGAATCGACGAGCCGTCGAACAACTGTCCCTCAGCGATCGCCTCTTCGTCGAACGTCTTTGCCGGAACATTGAAGTGCTGCATCACGCCTGGCAGGTCGCAAAAGCGGATGTCGATGAATTTGACGTCCTCTTCCTCGATAAACTTCACGGCTTCGCTGGGATTGCTGAACACGTATCCTCCGTCCGTGCTGGGCGCACGATTGCTATGAGTGTTTTGCGCGTCCTAGTTTACGGCCCCACATTGGACGGTTTGCGCACTGCGGGTGCACGAACGTACGGTTCAGGGATGAATAGCAGCCTCAATAGTGACGAGTCAGTCTCCAGCGCGAGTAAGCCTGACTCTTTCTCGGGTGCGGGTCTTGGCCTGCCAGACCAAGGGTCCGGCTCGCTCGCGCCCATCCCGCTCCGCTTTTTATCCACGTGCATCGATTGGGCTGCCGCGGCGGCGGTGTCGGCCGTTGTTTTTCACTACGACCCGCTCGCCACACTTCTGCTCTTTCTCGCGCAGGTCATTCTCATGCAAACGCTCTTCGGGGCGAGTATCGGGCAGTTTGTCACCTCACTTCGAGTTCTCCCCGTCACCGGGCGCTCACCCATGATCGCCCGTGCCGTCGTGCGCAGTGCGGTCATGCTCAGCATCATCAGTGCTTTCGTCGTGAACGATAATCGGCAGACCCTTCACGATCTCGTTGCAGGTGTCGTTGTCGTGCGTGCATAAACGCTCGTGTTCACATAAAAGTTGCCCCGCAAGTCAAGACTTGCGGGGCGCACGTGTGAATGAGTGCCGCCTTAGCGGCCGCGCATCGCTTTGCGATTCGGGCGCGCGCGCATCGGATCCACGCCCTTCGGGATCGCCTGGCGGACGGGGTTAGGCAGAGCGTGAAGGCGGCGTCCAATTTCGCCCGCCTCAGCCTTCGTGAGCTCGTTCTTCATCCTTGTGAGGTGGCGGTTGAGCTTCGGAAGAGGAACCTCACCCTCGCCGTGGCCAACGAAAACCGCGTGAACGGGCACATTCGGGAACATGCGGTTCATGCGCTTGACTTCTTTCGCCATGAGCTTTCGCGAGCCGCCGCCGGAACCCTCAGACACCAGTGCGATGCCTTTGCGTCCGCTCGCCCGGAAAAGCATCGATCGACTACGCGCATCGAAAGCAGCAGGCTCCTGCTCGACGTTCCACCCACGTGAAATTTGCTGCATCACCGCGATCGAAGCGCCGGGCTGATCCTCGATCTTCGCGTACGTCGCTTTCTGTGCCTTCCGGCCAAGGATGATCATCGCGATGAGAATGCCGAAACCGAGCCCGATGAAGGCGCCGTAGATCGGGTGACCGAAAGCGCCAAACACCAGGGCGAGCACGACGGGGAGCCCCACGATCGAGAGAACCATGAGCGGGGCTGTCGAGCGATCGTACGCCTGTGTCTCCTTGAAGACGTCGATCGTCTGCCGGATGCGGCCGGGCTTTTTCGCCTGAGCGGGGGCGTCGGTCGTATTCTTGCGTGCCATTAATCCTTGTCCTTAACGCGATGCGAGTGATCCGAAGACCACCCCTAAGCATAGCGGGGTTGAGTACCTAGGCGTTCGCCGCAGCCTTGCGCGCAGCGCGCTCCCTGTCACGCTTTTCACGCGCCGCCTGACGCTCCACGACGCTCGTCGCTTCCTGAAGGGCAGGCGCCGAGGAATTGAGGTGAGAAAGTTCCTCGGGGATCTCCCGCCCCAGCTTCTCCATGGCTTGTGCCCACAGGCGGCCGGCGCGATACGACGAGCGCACCATGGGCCCGGCCATGATGCCCGCGAAGCCCATCTCGTAACCGGCCTCGGATAGCTCGAGGAATTCCTGAGGCTTGACCCAGCGGTCGATCGGATGATGAAGCTTGGACGGTCGCAGGTACTGAGTGAGGGTGAGGATATCGCAGCCATGATCGCGAAGGTCCTGCATCGCGGCAAGAATCTCCGCGGTGTCTTCACCCATGCCGAGGATGAGGTTCGACTTGGTGATCATGCCGTTGTCTTTTGCATCGGCGATCACGCCGAGGCTGCGCTCGTAGCGGAAGGCGGGGCGAATCTTTTTGAAGATTCGCGGCACGGTCTCGAGGTTGTGGCCGAACACTTCTGGCTTCGAGTCGTACACCTGTTGCATCGCGCTCGAGTTGCCTTTGATGTCGTCGATGAGCAGCTCGACCCCGGTGCCGGGGCTGATCGCGTGGATCTGGCGGCACGTCTCGGCAAAGAGGCCTGCGGCGCCATCTTCGAGGTCATCGCGTGCCACGCCGGTCACGGTTGCATACTTCAGCCCCATCTCCTTGATGGACGTCGCCACCTTAAACGGCTCGGCGGGGTCGATAGCCTGCGGCTTGCCGCTTGCGATATCGCAAAAATCGCACCGACGCGTGCACGTATCGCCACCGATGAGGAACGTCGCCTCGCGATCCTCCCAACACTCGAAGATGTTGGGGCATCCAGCCTCCTCGCACACCGTGTGCAAACCGCGCGAGTGCACGCGCTTTTTCATGTCGGTGTACTCGGGGCCCATGTTCGCCGTGGTTTTGATCCAGTTGGGCTTGCGTTCGATCGGGGTTTCCGCGTTGCGGGCCTCGACCCTGAGCAGGCGGCGTCCTTGAGGTTCAACTGCCACGTCACACTCTCCTTGCGAATAGGGGTCTCAAGATTCTAGTGGGCATCACTGCCCAGGCCGCACAGCATTGGTGTGATCTCCACGGCCCAGTGGTGTTTAGTTAAGGCCGCGTTCGGCCTCGAGCTCTCTCATGACGTCTTCGACATCGGCAAGAACATCTCGGGGACGCACCGCGCGGCCGCTTTCGACGGAAAGCGATGTCACGCCCGCGTCGTCGATGCCGCAGGGAATAACATTCATCGCCCATGAAAGATCGTTTTCACAGTTCAATGCGAAGCCGTGCATGGTGCAGCGCTTAGCGACCCGCAAACCGATCGCACAGACCTTGCGGTCCATTCCAAGCTCATCGAGCACCCAGACACCGCTACGACCCTCCACGGGCGCGGTTGCAACTCCGGCGCGAGTGCAGACCTCCATGATGGCTTGCTCGATGCCACGCACGAAGCCCACCACATCGATAGGGGCGGGAAGCTTCACGATGGGGTAGCCCACAAGTTGGCCCGGGCCGTGCCAGGTAATCTTTCCGCCTCGATCGACATCGACGACGGGGGCGCCATCGCGTGGACGTTCGATATCGAGGGTGCGGCGACCCGCGGTGTACACGGGTTGGTGTTCGAGGAGGAGAAGCGTGTTGGGGCGCTCGCCCGCAATCACTTCGGCATGAATTTTCTTTTGGACATCCCACGCTGCGTTGTAGTCAACGGGGCCCGGGGGAAGATCAAACTCTTCGTGAGCGGATTCGATCCCGGAATCTTCTGAAAACGCGAGGTGGATGATGTCAAGCACCACCCCATGCTAGTTCGCCAAGGGCCTGCACAAAAGTTTCCTATGAGCGATCGAACGAGTGCCGGCACCGACTTATCCACAATTTCGGATATCCACTGAAAAGGTACCGGAATGGGGCTCGAATAGAGACATGAGCCTTTACCCTTCGCGTCTCAGCGCCATCGTCAGTAACGGTCTGCGTCCCGTGCGCCTCATCCGCAGCGAGGAAGGCCGGCAGGTGTGGCACGCCCGCGATCACAGGGGCCGACGGTTGACGCTCGTCCGTGCCCGCTCAATTCGCGCGCTCAAGAAGGTGCGACAAGAAATCGCGCTGCTTCGCGCGTTGGGCGCCCGCAACACCCCAGCCGTGCCAGCTCTTAAATGGCGCGGTGCCGCGGCCTATGCCATAGCGGAAGGACCGAGCGCTCTCGCCCCGCCGCGAGGCAAACGCGCCGAGCGCGGCTCGATTGCCGGTGCGGGCGCAGGCGAAGCGCAGGCAGCGTCGGATCTCACCGCGCTTTTGTCCACCCTTCACTCGCAGAATCTGGCCTTGGGTCTCCAGGGCGTCCGGGGACTTGAACTTTCGCCAAACGGGCGCGTCGTTGTCACGGATTTTTCACGCGTGACGGACCTTACGCCTGTGAGCAAACGACATGATGAGCAGTGGCGCGAGAGGCTCACAAGCGGAGGTGGAACCTACCGATACGCCCATCGTCGGGCCGGGGGCGTGACCGAAGCTACCTCCTCAAACCCACAAGAGCGGGCTACTTTGCCATCGCGTTCCGAGGCCGCGCGTGCGGATCGCGCTACAAGGGTCGCGCCGCGCTCTCGACACCAAGACGGGCATTCGCGGCGAAGCGGCCGGAACTTTCGACGGCTGTCCTTCGGGCTCGGAGCGATCGCCGTTGTTGCATGCGCCTTACTTGTAGGGGCTACCGCGCCGGCGACGGCGCCCCAATCTTCGGCAACGGCGGCCTCACAACACGCGGTAATGGAGGATCCCGCTAGCGTCATCACGGCTCTCTCCGCCGCGCGCCACCGCTACCTCGTGGGTGCGACGAGCGAAAACACCTCTGCCGCTCCCGGAAGCGAGGCGGAAGCGGACGATGAGAAACTTCGCGCAGCCATCGCACACGCACACGTCGATGGTGGAGACATTCGCATCCTCAACGCCCGGATACTTGAGTGTCGCGATAACAGCGCCCGTGTGCGTGTTCGTGTGATCGACTCGGGCGCCCGCATCATGGGTGCAGGGGAGTCTCGCGAACTGTCCGAAAGCGAGCCCTATGAGCTGGACGTGCAGCTTGAGCGTGTGCGCGGTGCATGGCGTATTTCCTCGACAGTGCCCGTGAGCGACGGCCAGTGGCGCTTTACGTGAAAGCCCGGGCCATACTTTCTTGCGAAAGTATGGCCCGGGCACATTCAGCGTGTCAGGCTTAGAGGCCGAGGTCTCCCTCGAACGCGCCGTCCTCAAGCCGCTTCTTCATCGTCGAGAGGAATCGAGCAGCGTCGCCGCCATCCACGAGGCGGTGATCGTAGCTGAGGAACAGGTACATCATCGAGCGGATCCCGATCGTCTCGTTACCGTCCGCATCCTTCACGACAGCCGGGCGCTTCACGATCGTGCCGCAGCCGAGAATACCCACCTGCGGGTTCGGAACGATCGGCGTGTCGAACAGAGCGCCGCCCGAACCGGTGTTGGTGATCGTGAACGTCGCACCCTGCAGGTCGTCCGGCGTGAGCTTGTTGCCCTTCGCCTTCGCACCGAGCTCGCCGATCTGGCGAGCGAGGCCGGCGAGGTTGAGATCCCCGGCGTTCTTGATCACCGGCACGACGAGTCCGCGTTCGGTGTCCGCGGCCATGCCGATGTTCTCGACGCCGTGGTACTTGATCATGTCGCCCGCGATCTCCGCGTTGAGCTTCGGGTGCGCCTTGAGGGCCTCGACAGCCGCCTGCATGATGAACGGGAGGAACGTGAGCTTCGCACCCTCACGCGCGAGGAAGTCGTTCTTTGCGCGAGCACGCAGGGCAGCGATGCGCGTCATGTCGACCTCGACGGCGGTCGTGAGCTGTGCCTGAGTCTGGAGCGACTCCACCATGCGCGACGCCACAATCTTGCGCAGGCGGCTCATCTTCTCCTCGGTTCCGCGAAGCGGGGAAACCTCGACCTTGGGCGCTTCCTTCTTCGAGGGGGCCGCGGCGGCAGCCGGCGCGGGAGCCTCGGCCTTTGCCTTCGCGTCGATCGCATCCTGCACATCCTGCTTGCGGATGCGGCCACCGATCCCCGAGCCCTTCACCGAAGCGAGATCGATGCCGTTGTCGGCAGCGAGCTTACGCACGATCGGCGTGACATACGCCTGGGAGTTGTTGCTGGAGGAAACCGTCTGCGAGGCGCTCGCCGCTGGGGCGCTGCTCTCTTCGGCCTTGGGGGCTGGCGCATCGCTCGAAGCCGCAGGGGCGGCCGGAGCCGGGGAAGCGTCGGACGGTGCACCCGAACCGATCACGGCAATCGCCGCGCCGACCTCTGCCTCCTCATCTTCCTGCACGAGGATCTTCTGGAGCGTGCCGGCAATGGGGGAGGGCACCTCGGTGTCGATCTTGTCGGTGGACACCTCAAGGAGTGGCTCATCGGCTTCAACCTCGTCGCCCACTTCCTTGAGCCAGCGCACCACGGTGCCCGAATCAACGGACTCACCGAGTGCGGGCATCGTGACTTCCTGCCCGTCGGCCGCACCCGCGGCTTTCGCTGCTTCAGCAGGGCGCTCGCTCTCGCCGGCGGGAGTCTCCTCAGCGGTCGACGGAGCCACCGTCTGGTCCGAGGCGAGGTTGTCGCCATCGCTAGGCGCTTCAGCACCGGAGCCATCGCCCACAACGGCGAGATCAGCGCCGACTTCCGCATCCTCATCTTCGTTCACGAGGATCTTCTCGAGGACACCCGCAACGGGTGAGGGAACCTCGGTGTCGACCTTGTCGGTGGACACCTCAAGGAGGGGCTCATCGACGGCGATCTCCTCGCCGACTTCCTTGAGCCAGCGGACAACGGTGCCCTCGGTGACGGATTCACCGAGCGCGGGCATCTTAACGATTTCAGACATGTTCGTTTCTCCTCGTGATCAGGCGTGGGCGTGAAGCGGCTTGCCAGCGAGAGCGAGTGCGGCCTCGCCCATCGCCTCGTTCTGAGTGGGGTGGGCGTGGATGAGCGAAGCAACATCCTCGGGCTCCGCCTCCCAGTTGACGATGAGCTGCGCTTCGCCGATCTGCTCGGACAAGCGCGCGCCGATCATATGGACACCGACAATCGGGCCGTCCTTTTCGCGCACGAGCTTGATGAAGCCCTGCGTACCGAGAATCTGCGACTTACCATTGCCGCCGAGGTTGTAGTCGTATGTCGCGACATTATCCTCGCCGAACTTCTCCTTGGCCTGCTTCTCGGTGAGACCGACGGAACCGATGTTCGGCTCACAGTAGGTCACGCGCGGGATACCGGATTCGTCGATCGGCTGGGGATTGAGGCCAGCGATCTGCTCGGCCACGAAAATGCCCTGCTGGAAGCCGCGGTGAGCGAGCTGAAGACCAGGCACGATGTCGCCGACGGCGTAGATGCCGGGAACGTTCGTTTCAAGGGTCTCTTTGTTCGCGAGCACGAAGCCTCGGTCCATCTCGATCCCCTGCTCTTCGTAGCCGAGGCCCTTCGTCTGCGGGCCGCGGCCCACGGCGACGAGAAGGTAGTCACCCTCGTAGGTCTTGCCGTTGGCGAGCGTGACCTTGACGCCGGTCTCAGTCTGTTCGGCCTTTTCGAAGAAGACGCCGAGCGAATACGCGATCTTGCGCTTCTTGAAGGCGCGCTCGAGGTTCTTCGAGATGGCCTCGTCTTCGTTTGCAACGAGGTGCGGCAGGCCCTCGATGATCGTGACCGATTCAGCGCCGAGCGACTTCCATACCGACGCGAACTCGACGCCGATCACGCCGCCGCCGAGGATGATGGGGTTCTTCGGGACCTCGGGGAGCTGAAGCGCAACCTCGGAGTCGATGATGCGGCCACCGAGCTCGAGTCCCGGGAGTGTCTTCGAGAAGGAGCCGGAGGCGAGGATGATGTTGTCACCGGTGAGGGTCTGCTTTGAGCCGTCCTCGGCTTCAACTTCGATCGTGTTCGGGCCAGTGAGGCGACCGAAACCGTTCACGAGGGTCGCGCCGGAGGCGCCCACGAGGCCCTGAAGGCCCTTGTAGAGGCGGCCGATGACCTTGTTCTTGAAGTCGAGCATCTTTTCGGTGTTGACCGCGGAGGCAGTCATCTCGATGCCCACGGCCTTAGCTTCGGCCGGCGTATCGGCGATCTCGCCTACGTGAAGCAGGGCCTTGGTGGGCACGCAACCGCGGTGCAGGCACGTGCCGCCGAGCTTGTCTTTTTCGACGAGGGCGACGCTCTTTCCAAGCTGGGTGGCGCGCAGCGCGGCCGCGTAGCCGCCGCTGCCACCTCCCAGAATCACGATGTCGAACTTCTGGTCTGTGGAGGTATCCGCCACGTTCAGCTCCCTAACTGTTGAGGATTGGGGGCATGTCGCCGAAAGTCCCGGCCTCGAACGCTAAGCCAGCCGGTGCGGCATGCACGCCCATTATCGTAAGACACGCCCCTGGATGTCGCCGTGGGTCGGCCGTGAGCGGGGCCAGAGTGTGGGAAAGCCCCCAACTTCGCCCGCGGCTGCGGGGCAAAAGCGGGGGCTTTCCGACGATTGCTGCGCGTGAATCGCGCAACGTTTTACTTGGCGGCTTCGCGCTCAATAACCTCAACGAGAGTGCGCATGCTCATGCCGGTTCCGCCCACATTCGAGTACCCAAATGCTTTCTGGGTGAAGGCAGGCCCGGCAATGTCGACGTGCGCCCACTTGGTCTCGCCGACGAACTCCTTGAGGAAGATGCCCGCGCTGAGGGCGCCACCGGGGCGCTCGCCGATGTTGCTGAGGTCGGCAACACGGCCGTTGAGGCCTTCGCGCAGCTCTTCGGGGAACGGGAGCGGCCACATGGGTTCGCCAACCGCCTTCGATGCTTCCCATACCTCGTCGCGAGCATCGTCGGTGCCCATGACGCCGGCGGTGCGGTTGCCAAGCGCGACGATGGCGGCACCCGTAAGCGTCGCAACGTCGATGAGGAGATCCGGTTCGAGAGCGGCGGCGTCCACGAGGGCGTCTGCCATGACCATGCGGCCCTCGGCGTCGGTGTTGAGTACTTCGACGGTCTTGCCGTTACGCATCGTGACGACGTCGCCGGGGCGCTGCGCTCCGCCACCGGGGAGGTTCTCGGCGAGCGCGAGGAACGTCGTGACGTTGACGTTGAGTTCGAGCGCGGCTGCGGTGACGGTCGCGGCCAGAACGGTTGCGGCACCGCCCATGTCCATCGTCATCTCATCCATGCCGGCGCCGGGCTTGAGGGAAATGCCGCCCGAATCGAACGTGATGCCCTTGCCGACAAAGGCGACGTGGCGCTTGGCGCGCTTGGGTGCGTACGAGAGCTTCACAAGACGTGGTGGGCGAGTCGAACCCTGGCCCACGCCCACGATGCCGCCGTAGCCGCCGTCGGCGAGTGCCTTCTCGTCGAGGACCTCGATCGTCACGGGGAGCTTCTTCGTGAGCTCCTTTGCCCGCTTCGCGAAAGACTCGGGGTACAGAAGATTCGGCGGGGTGTTGACCAGGTCGCGAACGAGGTGAACGCCTTGGGCAATCTTTTCAGCGCGATTCGCCGCGCCTTCGAGGGCCTTGAGTTCCTTCTTATCGGCGACGGCGAGAACGATCTCCTCAACGGGCTTTTGGTCGTCCTTGAGGTCACTCTTGTATTCGCCGTAGGCGTAGGCGCCGAGAGCTGCACCTTCGAGAGCCGCAGCGATGTGTGCCTCGGAGGCGGCCGGGAAGGCAAGGGCGATGCTTGTGTGGCCGGTGAGGGTTCGCGAAGCGGAACCAAAGGCGTAGCGGATGTCTTCGCACGTGACATCTTCAAGTGCCTCGGCGCCGAGGCCAACGCCGACGATTGCGTGAGCGCGGTAGGCAGCGGGGGCCGGGATCGTCGTGAGCGCTCCCTTGGCGCCACTGGCCTTGACGGCAGTGAAGGATTCTTCGAGCGATGAAAGCCCAACCGGGCTTGCCGGTGCATCCTTTGCGCTCTTAAGGAGGGGGACCACGAGGACGTCCGTCGTGATCGAGTCAACGTTGCTGATGCTCAGAGTTATATGTGCCATGTGCTTATCGTAGGGGAGTCACTCGAGTTTGAGGTGGGAGTGGGCAAATGCTGATCGCCCTGTACGTTGTTGCGGCTCTCGTAGCCGTTCTCGGCGCGGTCTATGTCATCAAGGATCTTGCAGCAGACCTGTTGCTCATGGGGGCTTCGCTCGCCCTAGCGCTCGTGTGGCTTATCGGAGCTCTTGCGTGGCTCCTCGCTCCGGTGAGCCCTGGCGATGCCGTGATCTTTTGGGGCTATGTTGCCACCGCAATCGCACTGCCGATCGCGGGCGTGTACATCTCGTTCCTCGAACGTACCAAGTGGGGCTCGTTCGCCATTGCCGCCATCGCGCTCACATGCGTCTTCCTCGCCTACCGGCTACCCCAGATCTGGCCCGCGGGGTTCGCGAAATGACGCCCGCCGGTTCCACGAAGTCGTCGATGACGCAGGAGAATCCACGCGGCTTCCGCATGGCCCTGTTCGTGGTTTACGGCGTGTTTGCCGTATCGGCGACGGCGCGCGCACTCGTGCAGTCGATTCGCGATTTTTCCGAGGCACCGCTCGCCTTTTCCCTCAGCATTGTTGCTGCGCTTACGTACGTCGCGATCGCGGTCTTGCTGATTCGGAAGGCTCCCCACTGGCGAGCGATCCTCATTCTCGTCGGCGTCGAACTCGTCGGCGTTGTCGGCGTGGGCGCTTTGAGTTTCGCCCAGCCCGAATGGTTCCCGAAGGCGACGGTCTGGTCGCACTTCGGCGAGGGGTATGGGTATGTTCCCCTCGTGTTGCCCCTTGTCGCGGGGATCTCGATCATCGTTGCTCGGCGGCGCGAATCTCGCGCGCCCTCGCTACGCTAGACGTGTGGACGACGATCTTTTTTCTCTCAAGCCAGGCGTGGAGGCCCCGAAGACTCTCGCGGACCGCAACGTCGATCACCGTGCGCCGCTAGCAGCCCGTATGCGGCCGCGTTCGCTCGAGGAGATCGTCGGTCAAAAGAACGCTCTTGCCGACGGCTCACCCCTGTTTCGTCTCGTGGGAGAGGACGATTCGCATACGGCCCCGAGCTCAATCATCTTGTGGGGCCCACCCGGAACGGGCAAAACGACGATCGCTTACGCCGTCGCGCGAGAGGGCGATCGCGAGTTCGTCGAGGTTTCAGCCGTGCTTGCGGGAGTCAAAGATATCCGTGCCGTCGTTGATGCGGCGCGCTCGCGCCTGCGCACGACTGGTCGCGAAACGATTCTCTTCGTCGATGAGGTGCATCGGTTTAATAAGTCGCAGCAAGATGCGCTCTTGCCGTCGGTTGAGAACCGGTGGGTGACCCTGATCGCCGCGACGACCGAGAACCCCTATTTTTCAATCATCACCCCGCTGATCTCGCGCTCGATTGTGCTCACCCTCGATTCGCTCGGTGGCGAGGAGATTGATGCACTGCTGACGAGAGCGCTCGCCGAGGAGCGGGGGCTCGGCGGTTCGGTCGAACTTGAGAGTGATGCCCGCGAGGCGCTCGTGCGTCTCAGCGGAGGCGATGCCCGCAAGGCCCTCACAGCGCTCGAGGCTGCTGCTGCTTCAGCACTGAAGACCCCAGAGAAGCGGATCACGGGCGACATCCTCGCCCACGCGATCAACCGTTCGATGTTGACCTACGATCGCGAGGGCGATCAGCACTACGACGTCATCAGCGCGTTCATTAAGTCGATGCGGGGAAGCGATCCGGATGCGGCCCTGCACTATCTGGCCCGCATGATTGAGTCGGGCGAAGACCCGCGGTTCATCGCGCGGCGAATCGTGATCGCAGCGAGTGAGGAGGTCGGCATGGCCGACCCGACCGCGCTTCAAGTTGCCGTGGCCGCAATGCAGGCAGTCCAAATGATTGGGATGCCCGAGGGGCGGATCCCGCTCGCCCAAGCGGTCGTGCACATCGCAACGGCCCCAAAGTCCAATGCGAGTTACGCGGGAATCAATCGAGCGATCGCCGATGTGCGCGAAGGAAAAGGGCGTTCGGTTCCCGCACATCTTCGCGATGGGCATTACAAGGGCGCCGAAAAGCTTGGCCACGGCGTTGGCTACGTGTACGCGCACGACGAGCCGCGGGGAGTGGCACGTCAGCAATACGCCCCCGACGACCTCGTCGGCGTTAACTATTACGAACCAACGGATCGCGGTTTTGAAGCGCGCGTGAAGAGCTCACTTGCGATTTTGCGTTCGCTCACGCGCGGCGCGGGTGGGGTGCAGGGGTCCGACGGTTGACGCGCGGTGAGCGATCCCACAGAGGCTTGTGTCTCCCAAGCCTCTGAAACGCTTGAGGCTCGGCACTCGGCACGGTAAAGTTTTGCGCTGAATCCGCGGCTGCCAAATGGATTCATCGCATCGAAATTGAGGTAACTTACGTGACCAGTGTCACCAAAGCACGTCGTACCGCACGCCTTTCGCGTGCGCTCGGTCTTGCGCTTACCCCGAAGGCCGTCAAGTACTTCGAGAAGCGCCCCTACCCGCCGGGCCAGCACGGTCGTGGTCGCCGTTCGAACTCGGACTACGCGGTTCGTCTGACCGAGAAGCAGCGCCTTCGCGCTCAGTACCAGCTTCGTGAGAAGCAGCTCCACCGCGCCTACTTCGAGGCCAAGAAGCTCCCGGGTCTGACCGGTGAGTCGATGATCGAGCTTCTCGAAACTCGTCTCGACGCCCTTGTTCTTCGCGCGGGCTTCGCTCGCACGATCCTTCAGGCTCGTCAGTTCGTCTCGCACCGCCACATCCTCGTGGACGGCGAGATCGTGAACATCCCCTCGTACCGTGTGAAGCCAGGCCAGACCATCCAGGTCAAGCCGAAGTCGCAGACTCTCGAGGCTTTCGCGGACGCCGCTGAGGGTTCGAACTCCGACGTTCAGGCGTCGGTTCCTTCGTACCTCTCGGTGCAGCTCGAGGAACTCAAGGCTCAGCTCGTTGCTCGCCCGAAGCGCTCCGAGGTCCCCGTGACCTGCGACGTCGCGCTCGTCGTCGAGTACTACGCTCGCTGATTTCTTTATGGAGGAGGCCTCACGGCCTTCACTTCATGCGGCTCCGACCAGTACGAGAACGTACACTTGGTCGGGGCCGCTTTTCGTTAAAGGCCCAGCCCAGTCCACGCCCGTGAGGGCTTAGGGAAGGAAGAACCCATGCAGACAGCCGAGGTTTCACGCCGGTGGCTCGAATTCTTCAAGAACAAGGACCACGAGATTGTCCCGAGCGACTCGCTCGTCTCCTCTGATCCTTCGATCCTTTTCACGGTTGCCGGCATGGTGCCGTTCATTCCCTACATTGTTGGCACCGATACGGCTCCGTGGCCACGTGCGGCGAGCGTCCAAAAGTGCATCCGAACGAACGACATCGACAATGTCGGCAAGACCACGCGTCACGGCACGTTCTTCCAGATGGCCGGCAACTTCAGCTTTGGGGATTACTTCAAGGAAGGCGCGATCGACTTCGCGTGGGAGCTTCTCACGACGAGTGTGGGTGAAGGCGGGTACGGACTGGAGGGCGATCGGCTGTGGATCACCCTGTGGGAGAACGATCAGGAAGCCTACGACCACCTCACGCGCGTGATCGGCATCGATTCTCGCCACATTGTGCGCCTTCCGAAGGAAGAAAACTTCTGGTCGACCGGCCAGCCTGGTCCGGCCGGCCCATGTGCTGAATGGCATTACGATCGTGGCCCCGAGTTCGGCCCCGAGGCCGAAGGAGGCAGCGTCGACCCGGGCGGCGATCGCTACCTCGAGATCTGGAACCTTGTCTTTGACCAGTACATGCGAGGCGAGGGCAGCGGGAAGGATTACCCGCTGATCGGTGAACTCGACCGCAAGGCGATCGATACCGGTCTCGGCGTTGAGCGTCTCGCCTATCTTTTGCAGGGCAAGAACAACATGTATGAGACCGATCAGGTCTTCCCCGTCATCGCGCGCGCGGAGGAGTTGACGGGGCTTCGGTACGGGACGGGCGACGAGCAATCGGATGTGCGCATGCGCGTCGTTGCCGACCACGTTCGCAGCGCCATGATGCTTGCGTCGGATGGCGTGCGCCCAGGTAATGAGGGGCGCGGTTACGTGATGCGCCGACTTATTCGACGCGCGGTGCGCTCGATGCGTCTACTTGGGTTTGATAAGCAGGCGCTGCCGGAGCTGCTGCCAGTCTCGAAGAACGCCATGGTGGCGTCGTATCCCGTTCTCGAGGAGAAGTTCGCGAAGATCGAAGAGGTTCTGTACACGGAAGAGGATGCCTTCCGTCGCACGCTCTCCAACGGCACGCAGATTTTCGAGGGTATGAGCGCGAACCTCAAGAAGAGCGGATCGGATCTGCTCGCGGGGGATGATGCCTTCACGCTCCACGACACGTACGGCTTCCCGATCGACCTCACCCTGGAAATGGCTGCAGAGGCAGGTCTGCGCGTTGATGAGGCTGGCTTCCGGGCAGCGATGCAGGAGCAGCGAGAGCGCGCCCGCGCCGATGCCCAGGCCAAGAAGGCAGGGCATACCGATACAGCACTGTTCAATGACATCGTGAACACCAACGGCCTCACACGCTTCGTGGGGTACACGGACGACACGGTCTCGACGACAGTCGGCTCGATCCTTGTCAACGGCGCCCTCGCAGAAACCGTCAGTGCCCCCGCCGACGTGGAAATCGTCCTTGCAGACACGCCGTTCTATGCAGAGATGGGCGGTCAGCTCGCCGACCAGGGCACGATCAGTCTTGCCGGCGGCGGCATCATCGAGGTTGACGACGTCCAGGCGCCCGTCAAGGGGCTTTCTGTCCACCGTGGTCGCCTCATCGAAGGGGCTGCCCGTACCGGCGAGTCTGCGATCGCACGCATTGACACAGAGCGTCGCGGCGCCATTGCCCGTGCCCATACGGCAACGCACATGGTGCACCAGGCGCTGCGCGAAGAACTTGGCGAAGGCGCGACCCAGGCCGGTTCCGAGAATTCGCCGGGCCGCATGCGCTTTGATTTCCGCTACGGCCAGGCCGTTCCGCAGAGCTCCCTCGCGCAGGTCGAGGGCAAGGTCAACCAGATGCTGCAGCAGAACCTCGAGGTGACAGACGCGCAGATGCCGATCGACGAGGCGAAAGCGCTCGGCGCTCAGGCATTGTTCGGTGAGAAATACGGCGACATCGTGCGCGTCGTGTCGATCGGTGGCGACTGGTCGCGCGAGCTGTGCGGCGGCACGCACGTGCCCGTCACCGGCAGCCTCGGCTCAGTCCAGCTCGTTTCGGAGGCTTCGATCGGTTCGGGCGTCCGTCGCGTTGACGCGCTCGTTGGCGAAAGTGCCTATAAGTTCCATTCGAAAGAGCACGCACTTGTCTCGCAGCTCGCGGAGATTTTGAAAGTGTCTACGGACGACATTCCGGGGCGTGTGCAGGCGCTTACGAAGCGTGTGAAGGAGATGGAGAAAAATCTTCAGCAGATGCGAGGTCAGCAGCTGCAGGCCGAGGCAGGCAAGCTCGTGGAGTCCGCCGCTCCCGTCGGCGGCGTGCGCGTGATCGCCCATGACGCTGGCGAGGGAGTGGCAGCGGGGGACTTGCGTACTCTCGCGACAGATTTGAGGGCGCGCCTTGGAGAATCAGAGCCCAGCGTGGTGGCACTCGCAGGGGAGTCCGATTCTCGCGCAGCGCTCGTTGTCGCCACCAATGCCGCGGCGCGCGAGGCTGGCATCAAGGCCGGGGCGCTCTTGCGCGACGCTGCCGCAGCGATGAACGGTCGAGGGGGCGGCAAGGACG
This sequence comes from Dermabacter jinjuensis, assembly GCF_902381725.1. GTDB lineage: Bacteria > Actinomycetota > Actinomycetes > Actinomycetales > Dermabacteraceae > Dermabacter > Dermabacter hominis. The sequence continues at coordinate 1,810,146 of NZ_LR698963.1, forward strand.
ACCTCGCTCAGGGCGGTGGCGGCGAGCCGTCGCTCGTGCCCGTTGCGCTAGAGACGATTACCGCAGCCCTTCGCGCCCGCGTATGATGCCTCGGCGATTTGTGCGGATCGGCGTCGACGTGGGCGATGCCCGCGTCGGTGTCGCCCGCAGTGACGCCGACGGCCTCCTCGCGACGCCAGTCGACACGTTCCCGCGCGAGGAAGCCGCACCAAAGCTCCAGGCTCTCATCGCCGAACTTGGCGCCGAGCGACTGTATGTCGGCAAGCCTCGCTTGCTGAGCGGCGAATGCGGCACGGCAGTTGAGAAAGCTCAAGCGTTCATCGCCGAACTCGCGGAACTCGAACCGATTGAGTCGGAACCCGAGTACGACGTGTACCTTGTAGACGAACGCATGAGCACCGTGAGTGCTCACCGTGCACTGAGCGATTCGGGGCGCCGACATCGCACACACCGACCGGTGATAGACCAGGTCGCTGCAGTCATGATTCTTCAGACTGCTCTTGATTTCGAACGCGCGCGTGGAGCTGCGGCTGGAGAGCCGTGGAGCCACAGCGATCCCCAGTAAGGAGTATTCGTGCCAGATTCTTCCCTTGAGGACCTGCTGGGTTCGTCGGGTCATCATGAGACTCGATCGGGGCGTGGAAAGCGTCGGAGCCCGAAGCCGAGCCTGTTGAAGCGGTTCTTGCCCGCTGTGCTGGTGCTGGTCGTCCTCGGAGCGCTCGTGGGCGGCGGATACTTCGGCTACTCCTGGATTTCCACCAACGTGGATGTGTCAAGCTCAGCGAAAGACTACGAGGGCGAGGGATCCGGCGAGGTCGAGATTGTCGTGAAGGATGGCGACAGTGGCTCGGACATCGCGGCAACTCTCGTCGACGCTGGCGTGATCAAAACGAAGGGCCCGTTCGTCAACGCCTTTGCGGCGAGCCAGGATGCCCCGAACATTACGCCCGGCACCTACAAGCTGCGTAAACAGATGAGCGGAGCATCAGCGCTAAGCCTGCTGCTCGATCCTTCGAGCCGCGTGGGGATTCGCGTGACTATCCCTGAGGGACAGACCACTCGAAAGATGTACGAACGGTTGAGCAAGGCAACGGGCATCCCCGTCAAAGAGTTTGAAAAGGCCGGAGCTGATTATGAGGCACGCGGCGTGCCGAAGAACCCAGCGAAGTCAATCGAAGGGTACCTGTGGCCCGGTACCTACGATTTTCACGAAGACGATTCAGCCGCCGATATTCTCGACACGATGGTCTCCCGTATGACCACGAGGCTCAAGAAGAAGGGGATTCCCGAGGACAAGTGGCACGAGACCCTCACGATTGCCTCGATCGTGGAGAAGGAAGCACGCAATCCCGAGGACTACGGGAAGGTCGTGCGGACGATCGACAATCGTCTTGCCGGCGTTGGCGAGGCGGGCGGTAAGCCCATGAATCTCCAACTGGATTCGACGGTCGCCTATTTCAGCAAGAGCGAAACGATCTCCACGACACCGGAGCAGCGGGCGACTGACTCGCCTTACAACACGTACAAGCACCCTGGGCTTCCCATCGGCCCTATCTCCAATCCCGGCGATGCCACCCTCGATGCCGTGAAGAATCCGCCAGAAGGGCCCTGGCTCTACTGGGTGACCGTCAATACGGATACCGGGGAGACGAAGTTCGCGGCCACTAAGGCAGAGCACGACAAGAATGTGGCGCAGTGGCGCGAATGGGCGAAGAAAAAGTAAGCGGTCATCGACTGAGGTTTGCCGTGATCGGGGATCCGATCGCGCACTCGCGCTCGCCCGAACTGCATGAGGCGGCCTATCGCGCGCTCGGGATCGAGCACGCGAGCTACGAGCGGGTTCACGTGCCACGCGGAGAATTTGCGCGTTTCGCACGCAACATACTCCCGCTCTACGACGGCGTGAGCGTGACGATGCCTCACAAGGCTCATGCACACGAGCTCGCCGTGGCTCACGGTACCCACTCTGAGCTCCAGATCGCGAATACTCTGCTCCCGATCGGCTCGGGCCGCAAGCGACGATACGTCGCCTTCAACACCGACGTCGCGGGAATTCAGGGAGCGCTCGATTCTGCGGGAATCGCGGGGATCGAAAGTGCGACGCTTCTTGGATCAGGTGCGACTGCCCTTTCACTGGCCGTGGCCCTTCATGAGGCAGGGTGCACGCGTTTTACCCTGCTCGCGCGCTCACGCCAGAAACTCACGTCCCTCGAATCACTTCTCAAGAGCCGGGGCGTTCACGTGCGCGTGGGGGACTGGGATCATCCCGCACGAAGCTTCGATACTGACATCGTCGCGAGCGCGCTCGCACTCGAGGGGGCTAAAACAATTGCCAACCGCGTCCTTGCCCACCTGGACGAGGTAGCGCGAGTGCCGTCGGCCTTTTTCGATGCGCTGTACTTCCCGGACCCCACCCCGCTCGCGCGAGTTCGCACGGCTTTCGCCGACCGCATGGATTGCGCGACCGCCCCGGCATTCGCGACCGGCGCCCACATGCTCGCGCATCAGGCCGCCCGGCAAGTCGAACTCATGTGCGGAGTTGAGGCCGCTCCCGCCGAAGGGATGTACGAAGCAGTATTCGGAGTCGGGATCTAGAGTGCTCCGGAGTAGCCAAGCTGACGCCACGCCTCATATACGGCGATCGAAGCGGAATTAGCGAGGTTCAGCGAGCGGCGCCCCTCGAGCATAGGAATACGGACGCACTTCGTGATGCGGGGGTGCTGCAGTACCGACTCGGGAAGACCTGTGTCCTCCCTCCCAAAGAGGAGAACATCGCTTTCGCGGTAGGTGATGTCGTGGAAATGCGCATCTGTATGTCCCGTGAATGCGAATACCCGTGAATCCGGGAGGGCGGCGAGGGCATCGTCGAAGCTCTCGTGAACTGTCATGACCGCGAGATCGTGGTAGTCGAGGCCCGCGCGGCGCAAATGCGCGTCGTCAAAGTTGAAGCCGAGCGGCTTAATAAGGTGAAGCGGCGCCCCCGTCACGGCGGAGAGCCTGATGGCGTTGCCGGTGTTACCGGGGATGAGAGGTTCAAAAAACATGATGTGGGGCATAGGTTCGAGTCTCTCACGTCGCTCATTCTTACCCGAACCTCCGTCGGCGCGTGATTCCGTTCACGAATCCGCAAAAAACGAGCTCTGAATTTCCTCCGACGTGCGCACGGTGGTAATCTCATTGAGTCGCAAACGAAGAAGCGACAAAAACCCGGTCCGGGTGGCGGAATAGGTAGACGCGCTAGCTTGAGGTGCTAGTGCCCGCTTAAGGGCGTGGGGGTTCAAGTCCCCCCTCGGACACCGTGGAGAAACCCTCCGTGCGCAATCGCAGCACGGAGGGTTTTCTGTTGCGTGTAATCACCCCCTGCAGCGCGCGCGTTCGGGAGCTTTGCATCCGCGAACGTTTACCGAAAGTTATTTCTTGTTCAAGCGGAAGTCTTGTTGCCGTTTGTCCGCTCTGCTTTGATTGTGATGGGCGTCTCGCGGGGGCGGAGAGACGAGTTCCAACCATGCGGAGCGGGCATGCGCTAACGCACCTGCGGTGCGAAGGCAAGGCGGGGGCCTTCCTTCTCCACTTACGCTGCGGCATGAATGACGACCGGTTGGAACCGCGGGCGAAGCCGTGCATAGCGATATGAATGGAGCTTCGCCCGCCCCGCCCGCACCACCGCTCAGTTCATGCTTCCAAAGCGCGCCGCGCATCGATTAGAGCGCGCAAGTTCCGTTTTAATCACACTGTTGTGGAAGATGGACCTTAGTCCCACAACTGGCGCGACAGCGTTATGGTAACGTCGTTTCACCCGGCTACGGCCTTACGCCCCGTAACGAGCCGCAGGTCGTGCACTAGTGGTCTGCAAATCGTGCGGCGCGCACACGAGCCTGGTTATCCGGCCCCAACCGGGTCCGGTCCTTTCCCTAGCTAGGAGAAAACAATGAAAGCTATTGTCCGCATGAGCGCAGTCGCTGCGACCGCCGCCCTCACCTTCGGCTTCGGTGCCGCTGCAAACGCGGAAACCGTCGATTGCAACGACCTCACGGCTGAGCAGAAGGCTGACCTCGAATACGCTGCAATGGGCATCATCAGCGTGCCCGCAGACCTCCAGAAGTGCGTTGGTCAGTGGGATACCCCGACCGGCGAAGAGGCCGCTGCTGCTGAGAACGACTACAGCGATGCCGCTGAGAAGGAATACAACAAGAACACTCAGCCTGAGTGGGATACCCCGACCGGTGACGAGGGCGCTGCCGCTGAGAACGACTACCTCGACGCCGCAGAGAAGGAATACAACAAGAACACTCAGCCTGAGTGGGACACTCCGACTCGCGACGAGGCTGCCCAGGCAGAAAACGACTACCTCGACGCCGCTGAGAAGGAATACAACAAGAAGAACGAGATGCCGGAGTGGGACACTCCGACTCGCGACGAGGCTGCTCAGGCAGAAAACGACTACCTCGATGCTGCCGAGAAGGAATACAACCGCCTCAACGAGCAGAACAACGCCGAAATGCCCTCTGGTAACAACGGGGAAGAGAAGGTGACCGACGGGGAAGCGGGCACCTCCGAAGCCTCGGAAGGTGACAACGACGGCGCCTCGGAAGAAGCCGATGGCGCCACGGACAAGCAGGAAGAGAAGGCCGCTGCTTCGAACAGTGGTTCTGGTCTTGCCCGCACCGGTGCTTCGGTGGGCATCCTCGCTGCACTCGGTGCCGCTGCGACCGCAGTTGGCGGTGGCGTGAGCTACCTCCGCAAGCGCGCCTGATCTCTATCGCGGAGTTTCATTCGCTTCTCTTGAAAGGGGCGCCCCTCTCGGGGCGTCCCTTTTCGTTCACTCGCACGCGAGTTGAGTATTGTGACCGGGGTCCGGTTCGTGCCGGAGTATCCGAAGGTGAGGGCAGCGGCCAGCCTTGGCTTCCTTAGATCAAGCGGCGTTAAAAAAGACCGAGGAGCGCGAGCCCAAGGCCTCCGTAGGGAGCGCTCAGAATGATCGGGCCGAATGCGAAACGGGCCTTGGTGCTTCTCGTTCTGACAAGCACCCAGAACGCTGCAAGTGCCCCCGCGCCGCATATCCACGCTAAAGCTCCCAGAAGGACCGGTATGCCGCCGAGTCCCGCGAGTACAACGGTGGCCGGGGTGACTTTCGCATCGCCCATTCCGATACTCCCGGGGGACAGGAGCGCAAAGACAAAAACCAACGCACCAACAACGACGGCGATGGCACATGCACCAAGCACGCGCTTTTCGACCGTGGGAATCATGAGGGCAGTCACCGCTGCCGTACAGGCCACCGCACCGGTGATCGCGAGTGTGAGTTTGTTGGGTAAGCGATGCTCGCGGATGTCGATGTACGACAGGGGAATCGCAAACGTGAGGTGCGTTAAAGCCACGATTGCAAAGAGTGCCGTTGTGTCGGCCGAGTCGAAAATACTGATCACGCTTCTCAGTTCACCACATGACAGCTGGCATCGCCGCCTGGACACCAATTCTGTGGACAACCATTACGGTGCGGTGACACGCATGATGCGTCGGCGCAGCCACACCTTTTTCCCGCCGCCGATGAACTTCTGCGTCCGGGCAAGTTCCCAGCGCCCGTACTCGGCCTCGTCCGTGAGGGCCTCGCGGGCCTGACCAATCGACGTCCCCTTAGGGATCGTGAGCACCTGAAACTCGTAGTCGCGCGCCGAGCGTCCCTTCGCCACCGGAGCCTGAAGCAGGCTGGAGGGGGTGGAGACCTTCCACTGAGGAGGAAGGATCGATGTGCGTGATCGGTCCGGAATGTTTGTCATGAGCGCTCCTTTCCTCGAGCGAGTCTGCCACCTTGCGTGCCGCACAAAAAATTGCCGCCAAATTCCGGGCATTCCGCTACCTTTTGCGGGGGTTTCGCGGTATTTTCGTTGCATGAACACGAAAGATCCTCGCGCCGCACTGACCGCACTGATCGCCGCCCTTGAGCGCCACTTCGATGTCATCGCCGCCACGAATGGCGAGGATGAAGACCAGCTCGACGTTGCCACCGAACGTCTCTCGCTCGCCTTTGAGAATTACGACGACGCACTTTTCGATGCGTACAACGTCGCGACCCCATTCATTATCTTTGACGACGATGAGGACGACTACGACGAGGACGACGATTTCGACGACTTCGACGATCTCGATCTCGACGATGACGACGACTATGACGATGAGGACTGAGCGTCCGGCGGCGATCCCGTAATCGATCACACACTACGCGGTGCCTTCCAGGCGGGGAGGTGCCGCGTAGTGTCGCATTGTGGCAAAATCGCCCGGCGTGCCGCGCATGGATCTGATGCCCACGCAACCTGATAAGGAGTCGTTGAGTTGAGTTTCCTCGATGCGGTGATCCTGGGCATTGTCCAGGCGCTCACCGAATTTCTTCCCGTGTCATCGAGCGCTCACGTGCGCGTCGTTGGTGAACTTCTGAACCCAGGGCAGGATCCCGGGGCGGCATTTACGGCAATCATGCAGCTTGGAACTGAGCTCGCCGTCCTCATCTACTTTTTCAAGGACATCGTCCACATCATCGCGCAGTGGGCGAAGTCGCTCGTAGGTAAGGTTCCGCATTCGGATCCGGATGCCCGCATGGGGTGGTTTGTCATCCTCGGATCGATTCCAATCGGAGTTCTCGGGCTCTTGTTCGAGAAGCAGATCGACCACGCGCTTCGTAATCTGTACATCACGGCAGCGATGCTGATCCTCTTCGCGGTGTTTCTCGCGTATGCAGATGCACGCGGTGCGCAGGAGAAGAATCTGGAGGACTTGAGCCTCAAAGACGCGATCCTCTACGGCCTCGCGCAGGCTCTCGCCCTCATCCCTGGCGTGAGCCGCTCCGGTGGCACGATCACGATGGGCCTCATCCTGGGTTACAGCCGCAAAGCCGCGGCGCGTTACGCATTCCTGCTCGCGATTCCGGCGGTGTTCGCGTCTGGCCTGTACAAGGCGTACAAGGAGGTGCCGGCCCTCTTGAGCCCCGAGGGGCGTGCCGCCGCTATGGCAGCGGGGGAGCCAAGCCTTTCGGCGATCATCGTCGCCACGCTCGTGGCGTTCGTGCTCGGCTATGCGGTGATCGTGTGGTTCATGCGCCTCATCGAGAATCACTCGTACTCGGTGTTTGTGTGGTACCGCCTCATCGCAGGTACGGTTCTTCTTCTCCTGCTCGTGTTCGGGGTGGTGTCCCCGCTCGGGGGCGCGTAAAGCTTCCAGAACCGACGTAAGACGGCGGCGCGCCTAGTGCGTGTCGCCGTCTTCGCGTCTGCGAAGGAATTGCTCGAACTCGGAAGCGATTACATCGCCCGATGCCTCCGGCAGTTCCGTCGCATCCCTCATCTGTTCGAGTTGCTCAACGTACTGCTTGATGTCCTCTTCTTCGTTGGCCATGGCGTCCATACCTCGCTCCCACGCGCGTGCATCCTCCGGAAGCTCGCCGAGGGGAATGTGCAGGTCAAGTTCGCGATCGAGTGCGGTAAGGAGTGCGAGGGTGGCCTTGGGGGCGGGGTTTTGGCCGACGTAGTTCGGGACCTGGACCCACAGGGAAAGGGTTCCGACGCCAGCAGTGTGGGCGGCGTCGTTCAAAATGGCGGGGATACCGATGGGGCCCTCGTAATCGTCGGCGTCGGCAACCCTCGGGGTTTGCGAGCCCCACGTTGTCGATGTTGGCAGCGGCCGCGTGTGCGGGGTGTCGGCGAGCAGGGCCCCCAGTGTCACGAGAAGCGTGCACTGAGCGGATGTCACGTGCGTGAGGATGTCTTCGCAGTAGCCCGTCCAGTTGAAGGAGGGCTCGGGGCCGGTGATGATGAGGATCCGCGTGCCGCGGTGGGGCTTGAGGGGAATGATGTGCGTGTGCGGCCAGGTCACGCGGCGTTGGCCTTCGCTATCCCTGGCCAGGAGTGGGCGGTTGATCTGGAGGTCGACGTAGTGATTAGCGTCGATGGTGTGAGGTGGGCGTTCCTCATCGACGCCGATCGTGTTCATCAGGTGGGTGAGGGCTTCACTACTGCCGGTGCCTGCATCGTTCCAGCCGCCGAAGGCTGCGATGGCTATTGTGCGGTTGACCTCGTCGTGAGCGGGGTTTTCGGGCACGCATTCCTCCTTCAGCTACGCCGTTAGGCGTGTCGTGCAAGTATAGTTCTCGACGCTGCAAGGTCGAAACGAGGCGGGTATGGGAGCTGAGCTGGAACGGACGATGCCAAAGGTCTCCGTCGGGGCCGGAAGTATTCTTTTTGCGGTGTTGCTTGCGGTGATGATTCAGCCGCAGTTCGCCCAGTACTTGCCGGGGGCCTTTGCTATTGGCGCGGCAGCCATCGCAGCAGTGCTCTTTTTGCTCTCGGTTGCTTTGCACGAGCTCGCACACGCGTGTGTCGCGCGTGCCTTCGGGGCTCGGGTGCGTGAAATCGCCCTGACCTTGTTTGGCGGGCACACGACGTATGAGGGACCGCGTCTGAGCCCTTCGCGCTCGATGCTCATCTCACTTTCGGGACCGGCCACGAATGCCATCCTTGCCCTCATCCTGAGCGCCGTCGCTCGGGCCCTGACGCCCGTGCTCCTGAACGCCGATTTGGGAGCACTCGCGATGTGCGTGCTTGCGTGCCATTTTGCCTCGACCCTCAACTGGGCGCTCGCGATCTTCAATGTCCTCCCGGGGCTGCCCATGGATGGCGGGAGGGCTCTGGAAGCGATCCTTCGTGCATGCGGAATGAACTCCGCACGGGCAACGATCATCACGGGGTGGGTAGGCCGTGTGATCGCCGTCGGCGTCGTGGTCGTCCCTCTCGCGCTCTCCGCCGTGCGCGGAGACCTGCCGTCCCCGCTATGGACGGTGTGGAGCATTCTGATCGCGCTATCGCTGTTTCAGGGAGCCTCGCAGGCGATCGCCCACGCGCGCTTTCTCGAGAGCGCCGATATGCTCCACATCGCGCACGTGTCGCAAGAGGTCCGCGTGCTTTCGAACGCGGCAACGGTTGAGCGGGAACGATCCTACCTCGAACGCGGTGGGCTCTACGTCGATCCCGACGGCGTCGTCCTCGCCCCAGCTGCCGCGATCGCTGAGGCGCCTGCGGACTATCCGGTTCACGCGGTGCTCTCACCCGTGGTGAGGGCAACGGTGCTCGATGGGCGTCCCGAGGGGAGCGACCTTCTCGCTGCCATGCAGGCTGATGAGGCGCCCGCCTATCTCGTGCGCAACGACGCAGGTCAATTTGTGAGCGTGATTTTTGCGCAGGATGTAGCCCGCGCGCTCAACGCTCGCGGGTGAGGTGCGCAAAAGCCACGTAGACTCACTGTCATGACTTCGCCGCACGAAACCGACCCCACCGTCACCGCACGCCTCGACCGTACGGGGCCCTTCGTTGTGGGGGACAAGGTCCAGCTCGCCGACCACAAGAATCGCCTCAACACGATCACGCTTAAAGAGGGCGGGGTGCATCATTCCCACCGCGGGTTCCTTCGCCATGACGACCTGATCGGCAAGAGCGATGGCACGGTTGTCGAGAACAGCGCTGGCGTCGCCTTTCAGGCGCTGCGCCCGCTCTACAACGACTACATGATGGCGATGCCTCGCGGCGCGGCGATTATCTACCCGAAGGATTCCGCGCAGATCCTCATGTACGGGGATATTTTCCCGGGGGCACGCGTTCTTGAGGCAGGGGTGGGCTCGGGCGGGCTCACGATTGCGCTTTTGCGGGCGCTTGGGCCCGACGGCTCTTTGCGCTCCATCGAACGCCGCGAAGATTTCGCCGAGGTCGCGAAGGCTAATGTCGAAAGTTTCTTCGGTTCCGTGCCCTCGTGGTGGGACTTGAGCATCGGCGATTTCCAGGACGGCGCGCATGAGCTCGCGCAGCAGGGCGAGCGCGTCGACCGTGTCGTGCTCGATATGCTCGCGCCGTGGGAGTGCGTGGACAGTGCGGCAGAGGTGCTTGAAGACGGCGGCGTGTTTCTCGCGTACGTCGCGACGGTGACGCAGCTGTCTCGTACGGTCGAGGCGCTTAGGGATCACGGCGAGTTCACCGAGCCCTATGCGTGGGAAACGATGATGCGCCCGTGGCATCTCGATGGCCTTGCGGTGCGCCCTGAGCACCGCATGAACGCCCACACAGGGTTCTTGTTGACGTCCCGCCGCACGGCTCGCGGCTGCAAGGCACTGCTTCGCAAGCAGCGCCCGGCCCCTGGTTCGCGGGATGAGGCGGAGCTCAACGGCCCCGCAAACGAGGGCTTCGGTGGCTCGAGTCATGAATGGACGAGCGAGGACTTCCACGAACGCAACGTTGCGCCACGCAAGACGAAGCGGGCACTTCGAGACATTAGGCAGGGGAGGACGCGGTGAAGACCTATCAGGAGCTGAACGAGGAACTGTCGAAGCTTGCTCGCAGTAACGAGCAGCTCGTGAAGTCGCTGTCGAAAGCGCGCGAACAGATCGTGCAGTTGCGAAGTGATCTCGAGTCACTCGCGGATCCGCCGTCGTCTTTCGGCACGTTCGTTGCGAAAGTCGAGGACAACCAGATCGATATCCTCCACAATGGTCGAAAGCTGCGCGTACTCGTTGCCCCCGACATTGACGTCGAAGCGCTTACACAGGGCCAAGAGGTGCGCCTCAATGAGAACCTCATAGCGGTGGAAGCATTGACGCACGAGACGACGGGTTTTGTCGCGACCGCCGTAGAGCAGCTTGAGGATTCTCGTGTGCTCGTTCAGGTTCACGCCGATGAACAGCGTGTCATGAACGTCGTTCCGAAACTTCTGGACAGTCGTATCAATAGGGGCGATCACCTCATGGTCGACCCGAAATCCGCCCTCGTTCTCGAGGTTCTTGAACGCAAGGAAGTTGCGGATCTCATCCTCGAGCACATTCCGGATGTGTCCTACAGCGATATCGGTGGCCTTGGCGACCAGATTGACGCGATCCGCGACGCCATCGAGATGCCGTTTCTGCACCAGGAGCTCTTTCATGAGTATGGTCTTCGCCCGCCAAAGGGCGTGCTCCTGTATGGCCCGCCCGGATGCGGAAAGACGATGATCGCCAAGGCTGTTGCGCACGAACTCGCTCTCAAAGCGGCACGTCAACGCGGCCAGGATCCGAGTGAGGTTGTTAACCGCTCGTGGTTCCTGAATGTCAAGGGACCGGAAATTCTCAACAAGTATGTGGGCGAGACGGAACGCTCCATTCGGCTCGTGTTCGAGCGCGCCCGTGAGAAGGCGAGCTCGGGCAATCCGGTCGTCGTGTTCTTCGACGAGATGGACTCGCTTTTCCGCACGCGCGGGTCGGGGGTGAGCTCGGATGTCGAGTCAACGGTTGTGCCTCAGCTTCTTGCCGAGATCGACGGTGTGGAAAGTCTCGAGAACGTCATCGTCATCGGGGCCTCAAACCGCGAGGACATGATCGATCCGGCGATCGTTCGGCCCGGGCGACTCGACGTCAAGATCCGCATCGAACGCCCTGGCCCCAAGGCGGGCGCGGAAATCCTGCGGCTCTACCTCACGCATGACGTCCCGCTTGCCGAAGAACTCGGCGTTCTCGTGGATTTCGCTATCGAGCGTATTTACGCGCGTGACGACGATATGGCCTATGTCGACCTCGAGTATGCGGATGGGACAACCGAGGTGCTGTATTTTTCGGAGTTCATGTCCGGTGCGATGCTTCGCAACATTGTGGATCGCGCGAAGAAGCTCGCGATTAAGGCGGAGCTTTCCGACGGTGAGCGGGGGATTTCTCGCGCTCACCTTCTCGAAGCAATCCACACTGAGTTCAAGGAAAATGAGGATCTCCCCTCGACAGCAAACCCTGATGATTGGGCTCGAGTTTCGGGTCGTCGCGGCCAGCGTATTACCCGCATGACGCCGCGCCGCGCGGCGAGCAGCGAGGAGGTCGCGGCACCATGAGCTCGGTCATTCCGTCCCTGACAACTCGGCGCCCAATGGGCATTGAAACGGAATTCGGCATCGTTCACACGTCTGATTCCGAGCGTGAACGTTCCGGGGCGAACGCGTCAATTCGCCTCTCGCACTATGCCGTCGCAGCTTATGCCCTGCTCGAGGACTCACCGAAGCGCCGTGTTCGCTGGGACTACGGCGACGAAACCCCTTTGCGTGACGCGCGTGGGTTTGAAGTTCAGCGCGCTGCCGCACACCCTACTCAGCTCACCCATGAAGCGCACGATGCGCACGTCCCAAGTGTCGACGCGGATTTCGAGATCACGGTCGGTGACGATATTCCGCTCGACCTCGACGATGCCGCGACCCTGCATTTTGCGGAACGCCGTGCGATCGGAAACGCGGTACTGACCAACGGTGCTCGACTCTACGTCGATCACGCCCATCCCGAATACTCTTCGCCAGAGGTCATGACCGCCCGCGAAGCGGTCGTGTGGGATAAGGCGGGGGAGCGTATCGCTCGGCTCGCCATGGCTCGCATCGAGGAGGCCGACGGTATCCCGGCCCTCGCGCTGTTCAAGAACAACACCGATGGCAAGGGCCAAAGCTACGGGACGCACGAGAACTATCTCGTGGACCGGGGTGTCCCTTTTGAGCGCCTTTGCGAAATTCTGATCCCCTTTTTCGCGACGCGCCAGATTCTCGTGGGGGCGGGACGCGTCGGGATCGGCACCCGCGGTGAGATCGACGGCTTTCAGATCAGCTCACGCGCCGACTTTTTCGAAAACGAGGTGGGGCTCGAGACGACACTCAATCGGCCTATCGTTAACTCTCGCGACGAGTCCCATGCGGATTCCTCGCGATTTCGCCGGCTGCACGTCATTATTGGCGATGCGAACCTCTTCGAGACCTCAACGTTCCTCAAGCTCGCGATGACTTCCCTCGTTTTGAGCCTTGCGGAACGGGAACACGCGACAGGAAAGTCGCTCCTTCCGGACATTCAGCTCGTCGATCCTGTCAGCGCCGTCCACGAGATTTCGCATGATCTGGGCTTCGCGAAAACCTATGCCACCACGGATGGTAGGCAAGCGTCGGCCTTGGATATTCAACGCGCCTACTTGAGCGCCGTGAAGAATTCGCTCGAGGGAGACGAGGCCGATGCAGAGACCCTCGAGGCGATCGCGCTGTGGACCGAGCTTCTGGAGGTGCTCGAGCGTAATCCACTGGACGCCGCGGATCGCATCGAATGGGTGGGCAAGTACGCCCTCGTTAAGGCGTTTCGGGAGCGGCACGGACTGGAGTGGTCCGACCCTCGGCTCGCGGCGCTCGATCTCCAGTTCACGGATGTCCGCGAGGATAAATCCATCTACGAGAAGCTTGCGAAGGCGGGGCGCGTGCGCCGGCTCGTGCGCGATGACGAGATCTCGCACGCGGTGACACACGCTCCCGAATCGACCAGAGCGTACATACGGGGCGGCCTTGTCACGCACCACCGCGACGATCTTGACTCGGCAGGGTGGGACGTCGTTACGGTGCGACATGAGGGTGCGGCCATGCGCGTGCGTCTCGCTGATCCAACGGTCGCGTCGAAACAGTGGTGCGAGGCCCACGGGGTCGATCCAAGCGGGGCGATTGAGACTCTCCTTGAAAGTTTTCGGAAGGCCGCTGATGAGATGCGGTGATGGCGCGCCCCGCCGCGGGGCGCATGTAGCGTGGACACGAATGAAGAGAAAGGACGTCGCAGCATGACACAGTCGCAGATTCACGGTTCCGGTGGCGGCGATGAGAATGACGAGCCGCTTATCGACCAGAACTCCGGCCAGATTCAAGCGTCGATCGCCTCAAGCGACGATCTCCTCGACGAGATCGACCTTGTGCTCGAATCCAACGCGGAGAGTTTCGTGAAGTCCTTCGTGCAAAAGGGCGGTCAGTGACCAACCTTGGCGACCCCCTCACCTCGCTTTCGGCGCATTTGAAGGCGGAGGGCCTTCTGGCCCCCGAGCTTTCAGGCGTAAGCAACGCTCATGTGACTGTTGCCGAGGCGACGACGATCATTGCCGTCCGCCATACGGGTGGGAAGGCCGTCACGCTCGCCGCTGATCGACGTGCGAGCGCCGGCCACCGGATCGTCAAGGACGACATGATGAAATTGTTCCTTGCCGATTCTCACTCGGCCATCGGTATCGCGGGCACCGCCGGACTCGGCATTGAGTTCGCGCGCTTGTTCGCCCTCGAACTCGAGCACGTCGAGAAAATCGAAGGGCACGCGCTTAGTCACGAAGGCAAGGTTCGAAGGCTGAGTATTCTCGTGCGCGCGCACCTCCAGCTTGCTCTGCAGGGCCTCGCCGCCGTCCCGCTGCTCGCTGGCTTCGATGAGCGCCTGGGCTTGGTGCGTGTGCACACCTTCGATGCAACCGGAGGATCCTACGAGGAGGAGGAGACGGCGGCCATCGGCTCGGGCAGCGACATCGCGCGGGCGGTTCTCGATGCACGGCGAAACATTCTCGACTGCGACCGCGAAGAAGCCCATTGCCTTACCCTTCAGGCACTCGCCTCCGCCTCCCGTCGAGACTCGGCAACATCGGGCCTTCGCGGCGAGTCACTTCCCGTTCTTGTCGACGTCGATGCTGAAGGCGCGCGCTTCGTGGATGCGGATCGGATCCTTGAGCTCGCTAAGGAGCTTTCATGAGCATGCCGTTTTACGTCGATCCCGAACAGCTGACGAAGGATCGGGCCGACTTCTCTCGTCGCGGAGTGTCGCGTGGTCTGCCGGTTATCGCCGCGAGCAGCGCCGATGGCATTGTCATCATCGCCCTCAATTCATCGACGTCTCTCATGAAAATTGGCGAGGTACACGACCACATCGCCTTTGCCGGCGCAGGAAAGTTCCACGAGTACGAGGCGCTCAGGCTCGCGGCCGTGCGGTGGGCCGATACTCGCGCCTACCAGTATTCCCGCCGTGATGTTTCGGCTTCCTCCCTCGCCAACGCTCTCGCCCACGCCATTGGCGAGGCGTTCGTCTCCGCACCAAAACCGCTGGAGATTGCGCTCTTGCTGCCGGAAGTCGGGCAGGCGCCAGAGTTGGATCGTATTTTCTCTTTGAGTTTCGATGGATCTTTGAGCGATCACGGCACATTCGCCGCGATCGGCGGTGTTCCCGATGGGCTCGCACAACGCGCCTTCGACAGCGCTCTTTATGAGCGCGAAGCCGAGGCCGTGATCGATTTTTGCGTACGCGAGCTTGCGCGAACCCACGCCGATGACAGCATTCATGCCGAGATTGCCCTGCTTCGACGTGGAGTTGAGTTGCGTTCGTTTGAGAGGCACACTCCTGTCAGTATGGCCAGGGTGGAAAGGTCGCATCTATGAAACGGCGCGTAGGCGGATTAGAGACAGAATTTGGGCTTCTCGCGGTAACCGCCGATGGGCGGCAAGCCCTCGAACCTGAAGCCGCCGCGAGGGAACTGTTCCGGCCGGTTGTCGCGTGGGGGCGTTCCTCGAACGTGTTTCTGACGAACGCGGGCAGGCTCTATCTCGACGTCGGCTCCCATCCCGAGTATGCGACCGCGGAATGCGATGACCCGTGGGACATTGTCGCCCAGGAGCGCGCGGGCGAGCGGGAGCTTCACGCCCTCGTCCACGAGGCCAACGCGCGATTGAAATCCGATGGCCGCGACGCACGCATTCATCTGTTTAAAAACAATGCTGATTCTCAGGGCAATTCCTTCGGAAGCCACGAGAACTACCTCGTGGAGCGCAAAGGCGAATTCACACGCCTGCCAGCATTGCTGCTGCCATTCCTCATTACGCGGCAAATCGTCACGGGGGCCGGGGGAGTTCTCGAAGGCGAGGGCGGGCCGGTTTTCGGCTTCTCGCTGCGGGCCGACCACATGTGGGAGACGGTTTCGTCCGCGACGACCCGTGCACGCCCGATCATTAACACGCGCGATGAACCCCACGGCGATCCATCGCGCTACAGGAGACTGCACGTCATTTCTGGAGACTCGACCATGAGTGAAGTCTCCACCTGGCTGAGGTTCGCGATGACGTTCGCCGTGTTGCGATTTATTGAAGACGGGCACGCTTTTGCAGACTTCGAGCTCGCAGACCCGATCAGCGATATTCGCCGAATTGCGCGAGACCTCACGGCGAGCGAACCACTCCAGCTGAAGAACGGCGGCGTAAGCACGGCGCTTTCGATTCAGCGCGCCTATTTCTCCGCTCTCGAACGCACATACGATGACCTCGACCCTCGAATGATGGACACGTGGGACCGAGGGTTGCGAGCGCTCGAAACGGGCAATTTCTCGCTCGTCAATCGCGAACTTGACTGGGCGATTAAGCACGAGCTGTTTACGACGGTGGCGGATCGGCGTGGGCTCGCGCTCAACGCGCCCGAGATTCAGCGCCTCGAACTGGCCTATCACGATATTGATCCTGATCGAGGCGTGTTCTATGCACTCGAGCGCCGCGGACTTGCGACGAGCGTCCTGAGCGACGAGCGAATTGAGGCCGCCCGTCGAGTGGGTCCGGCTACGACTCGCGCGCACTTGCGTTCAAGAGTCTTGACGCTCGCACGGGAAAAGGGGATCGACGTTGCGGTGGATTGGACAACCGTGCGACCGAACACACCCGGCGCTCTTCCCATCACACTGCTCGATCCGTTTGAGGTCGAAAACCCGGAAATCGACCGCTTGCTCGATAGTCTTGACGAGTATTCATCGGCACCCGCCGAGCTGAAAGGACTCCAGTGATCAACCGTCGCTCGCTGCTCGCTGCAGCTGCTTCCACTTCCGCCCTTGTCACCCTTGGGGCGTGCGCGAAAAAATCGTCACCTACGGCGAAGGGCGCTGCTCAAGCATCGGACTCGGGCGCATCCACGGCCTCGGATGGCGGCGGTAGTGCGGCCGACGAAGCCAATGTTCTTGACCGCGTGAAGGTCACAAGTGCGTTTGGTGAGGATCCGACTGTCGATTTCGACGCCCCGCTGAAGTTTTCTAACTTCCACTCAACCGTGGTGAGCAAGGGCGACGGCCCTGCAATCGCCGAGGGCGATTTCATCGTGACCCGTTCCGCCTACTTTGATCCGGAAAGCGCGGAAGTGCTTGCTTCGCAGTGGAAGGAGGGGACGTTCTCTCCTTTCAAGGTGGATAAGCAATCCGTGGGCCAAACGGCGACCGAATTCTTTACGGGGTTGACCTCCCATTCGCGCTTTCTCATGGCCGGCGTGGCCGGGACCCAAAAACAAAAGGTGCTCCAGGTCGGGGACGTCGTCGGCGTTGCATTGAAGCGAGCTGAGGGCGACGCACAGAAGCTTCCCGCGGAGGTTCCCGGTTTCGCCCTCGGTGAGGACGGCGCTCCAAATCTCACCGCCAAACCGAACGGTACCGCTCCCACTAAGCAGGTTGTCGCCCCCGCGATCAAAGGCCACGGACCGGCCGCGAAGAAGGGCGACACGCTCATCATGCACTACCGCGGTTGGGACTGGGCAACCGGAGAAGAGTTCGACTCGTCGTGGGGGCGTGGCACCCCGTTCTCGTTCAAGCTAGGCGACGGCCAGGTCATTAAGGGCTGGGATGAGGGGCTCGAGGGTGCAACGCAAGGTAGCCAGATTGCTCTGATTCTTCCGCCGGCGTCGGCCTACGGGGAAGCCGGCGAAGGCAATCAGAACCATCTCGCCGGCAAGACCCTGCTCTTTGTCGCCGATGTTCTGTACGTGGCCTCGCCCGAGGCCTAAGCACTAAATCTCAGGAGAATCATGTCAAAACCAGTTGTGAGCGTTGAAGGGTGCGAGGCGCCCGAGGAACTCGTCATCATCGATGAGAAGGTCGGTGACGGTGACGAAGCCAAGGCCGGCGACGTTGTCGACGTCCACTACGTGGGGGTAGGCCTCAGCGATGGCAAACAGTTCGATGCGTCGTGGGATCGAGGTGAGCCGCTGCGCTTTACGCTCGGCGTAGGCCAGGTCATTCCCGGCTGGGACCGCGGAGTGCAGGGAATGCGCGTGGGCGGGCGCCGACGTCTCGAAATCCCCTCGTCGCTTGCGTACGGTCCCCGCGGTATCCCGGGCGTTATTAAAGGCGGGGAAACCTTGATCTTCGTCTGCGATCTCGTTGGGGTGACCGGGCGCTGACCCAAGAGCCACCGGCGCTCTTTGACTCCGCGACACCCAAGAGCGAGGACAGCAGTCGCAACGGACGACCGTTCGAAACCACCGCGGGCTTCTCGCTCGCGACGGATCGGCCGGTCGTCTCTGTTCACGTGCTCGGTACTCTCGCGCACCTCGATCGCCTCTTCGAATACGCGGTCCCCGCGGCTCTCGATGCTGTTGAGCCCGGGATGAGGGTGCGTGTGCGATTCTCCGGCCGCGAGCACGAGGCGCTCGTACGGGCACGCTACGAAAGACCCGACACTATCCGGCCGCTCGCACCGCTCGTGTCCGTCGTAAGCGAGGACGTTCTCCTTTCGGAACACATGTTTCGGGTGTGCGAGGACGTTGCGCAGCGGTACGCGGGATCGCTCAGCGACGTGCTGCGACTCGCCGTTCCCGCGCGCAGCGCAGGCGCGGAAAAGGCACACCGGGCGCGCATGGAACGCCATGCATGCGAAAAATCTGGCGCACCTGATAAGAAAACTGCTTCGACCGGTGACGCTAACCCTCAGTGTGAGAAGTACCGTTCCAAATTCGCGGGGCTCGGGGCTTTCCTCGAGCACTCATGCGGTGGAGACCGCACTCCGCGAGCGTCGATCGTTCTCGATCCGGTGGATTCGTGGATTGAACTCGTGCTCGAATGCCTGTCGGGACTTGAGGATGATGCGGGAGCGATCATCCTCGCGAGTGATCAGCGCGACGTCGATCGACTGGCAAAGGCTCTCACGGCGCATGCGATCGACCACGTCCAATTCGGTAGCGCACAGGGCCCCCATGCGCGGTACACGGCGTTTCTGTCCACACTCCAGGGGCGCTCACGCCTCGTCATCGGGACGCGCAGCGCTGTTTTTGCTCCCGTGGCAAACCTCCGCATGATCCTTGTATGGGATCCGGATGACGACCTCTACGAAGAACCACGAGCGCCATACCCCCACGCGCGCACGGTCGCCCTCACGCGAAGCTTCCACGAAAGCTGTTCCCTGCTCTTCGTTTCGCGGGCACCGTCGGAATTCGCCCGCTACCTCACCCTGGCCGGCACTCTCGCGGCTCTTGAACCCGTGCCCGCCGCCCATGCCCATACTCACCCACGTATCGAGCTCATGGACGCGTACTTGCGTGAGAGAGAGGGGGCAAGCGGGTTTTCACGTTTGCCGTCGCACGCCCACGCGGTTATACGCCGAGGGCTCGCGGAAGGGCCCGTTCTGGTCCACGTGCCGCGGGCGGGATACGCCCCGGCACTCGCGTGTCGATTTTGTGGGACCAAGGCGACGTGCGTGCATTGCCACGCGACGCTCGCTGCGCCCGGAAGAGGGGAACTATCGTGCAGCGTGTGTTCTCGTCGGTACGGCCACTATCGGTGCCAGGAATGCGGGGGAGCGGATCTGCGCCCCATAGTCCTCGGCCAAGAACGCACCGCTGCCGATTTGAAGCGCTCCTTCCCGAACGCAACGCTTCACGTATCGGGCGGGGCCTCCGGAATTGTGGAGGATTCTGACGTTCGCGACGGCGACCTCGTGATTGCAACGCCGGGCGCAGAGCCGCAGCCCGAGGGCGGATACGCGGCGGCGGTGATCATCGACGCGGCCGCCTCCCTCGGCAGAGCCGCCTACAACGCCGACTGCGAAACAATCCGCCGCTATTCCCATGTGATCGGCCAGACCCGCACGTTCGACAAGGGCGGGCAGGTGCTGATCGTTGGACCCGATCAGCACCCCGCACTTCGTTCGCTCGTTCTCGTGCGCTCGAACGCATTTATTGACCGAGTGCTTGAAGAACGCGCCGAACTCGGGCTTCCCCCTGCGTTTAAGGTCCTCGAGGTGCGAGGAGACCGAACAGCGTGCACCGATTTCCTCGAACGGCTCGATGCGCCGCGAGGCGTCGACATTTTTGGCCCCACGGAGGTCGAGTCTTCCACCATTGATGCCGAAGCGCGCGTCGTGCTCCGGTGCCCCGTCAAGCACGCGCCTGCATTGGTGGAGGCGGCGCGAGCCGTCATGCTCGTGCGTAGCGCAAAGAAGCATCCGGGCTCCCTTCGCCTTCAGGTTGACCCCCCGCATGTCTTCTAGGCGTGGCCGTTAGACTTGGGCATCATGCGAATTCTTTTTGCCGGAACGCCCGACGTTGCCGCTACCTGCCTCTCCGCCCTCGCCGATTCCTCCCACGAAGTCGTCGGCGTACTCACGCAGCCCGATGCCCGCGGCAAGCGGGGGAAGAGCCTGGTGCCCTCTCCCGTTGCGGTCCTCGCGCAAGAGCTGGGAATCCCATCGTTCAAACCCGCTGACGCGCGAAGTGCCGAAACACGCGAGTGGATCCGCGAGAGCGGTGCCGAGGTAGCGGCCGTCGTCGCTTACGGTCAGATTCTCGAGCGCCCCGTGCTCGAGTCCCTTCCCGGCGGATTTTTTAACCTTCACTTTTCGCTGCTTCCCGCGCTTCGCGGCGCGGCACCGGTACAGCGCGCGATTGAGCAGGGCCTTCAGGAGACCGGCCTTAGCGTGTTCAAACTTGACGAAGGCCTCGACACGGGCGCGTTGGCGCGCCAGGAGCCGCACTCGATTGCCCCGCTTGCGACTGCGGGAGAGCTCCTCGAGGACATGGCCGAGCATGGCGCCCGGGTTCTTGTCGAGGTCATGGATGAACTCGGCCGCGGTACTTTGACTCTCACCCCGCAAGAAGAGGAGGGAGCGAGCTACGCGCGCAAACTTCGTGCCGACGAAGCACGGATTTACCCGGCGCGCCCCGCACGGGAAGTTGCCGCTCACATTCGCGCTTTTGCTCCCAATCCTGGCGCATTCACGAGCGTGAGAGGTTCGAGGCTCAAGGTTCTCGGCGTAGGAAACACAGAGGCCCCCGAAGGCATGAGCCTCGCTCCCGGCGAGTTCGGTGTCACGAAGAAGCACGTGTTCCTCGGCACCGCCACCGAGCCTCTTGAGCTGACGCTCGTGGGGCCGGCGGGAAAGAAGCACATGGCCGCGGCTGATTGGGCGCGCGGCGTACGACTGGAAACGGGCGAGCGCATGGAAGAGGAGAGCGCGTCATGAGCGAGGAGCGACAGAAGCGTCGCGGGGGACATACCCAGCGTCACCGGAACGACGCGGGTCACGAGCGGAGCGGTTCGCGCGGCAGGGGCGGCCCTCGACGCGGTTACTCGCGCAAGCGCCCGAGCGAACGCCGCCGCGAAACGACCCCCTCAAGGTTGGCCGCATACGAGGCAGCCCGACGCGTGAGCGAGGAGGATGCCTACGCGAACATCGTGTTCCCCACCGTTCTTCGTCGCCATCGCGTGGAGGGACGCGATGCCGCTTTTGCCACGGAGCTCTTCTACGGGTCGCTTAGGGCACAGGGTCGGCTCGACGCAGTTCTTGCGGAATGCGTGGATCGCCCGCTTTCGAAAATCGAGCCTGCCGTTCTTGACGTTCTTCGCCTCGGCGCGTACCAGATGCTTGATATGGGGGTCGCGGCGCACGCTGCTGCCTCTGAGACGGTGGGCCTTGCACGTGAGGTGACCGGGGCAGGCTCGGCAAGCCTAGTCAATGCCGTGCTTCGCCGCGTGGGCGAAAAAACGCTCGAGGAATGGCTTGCCATTCTCGTTCCGGCCCGCGAGGACGACGAGGACCGTTTCCTTGCGATCACCTATTCGCATCCAGAATGGATCGTGCGCGCGCTACGGGAGGCCCTCAAAGCTCACGGGCGGGATCCACGCGAGATCGACGCCCTGCTGGCCGCCCACAATGACGCGCCTTCGGTCAGCCTCGTCATGCGGCCCGGTCTGACCGACGAAAACGAGCTTGCCCAAGCCGGTGCACAGCCCGGCCGATGGTCGTTGTTTTCGATGGCGTGGCCGGGCGGCGATCCGGGTACGATTTCGGCGGTCAACGAGGGACGCGCCGCTGTTCAGGACGAGGGCTCGCAGCTTGTCGCCCTCGCGCTTGCCCTCGGTGCGGATAGCCTCGTCGTGGAGCCCGACCATCACTGGCTTGATCTCTGCTCGGGGCCCGGGGGCAAAACCACGCTTCTCGCCGGTGCGAGCATCACCCACGACGCCGAGGTGCTGGCGGTCGAGCTACAGGAACACCGCACGCGCCTCGTCGAGCGTTCGGTCCACACGCTCGTGGAAGCGGGTGCCGAGGTCGAGACGCTCACCGCCGACGGCCGCTCAATCGGCGAACGTTTCCCCGAACAGTTTTCGCGCGTCCTCGCCGATGTCCCGTGTTCGGGCCTCGGCGCGCTGCGGCGCAGGCCAGAATCGCGGTGGCGTAAGCAGCCCGGTGACCTCGGTTCTCTTGGGCGTTTGCAACGCGAGCTTCTCGACAGCGCGATAGCGGCCACCCAGGTAGGTGGCGTGATTGCCTACGTCACGTGCTCGCCGCACGCTAATGAGACGCTCCTCGTGGCAAAGGCGGCGCAGCGCCGGCACGGGGATCTCGAAGTTCTCGACGCTCGTGAAGCGCTGCGTGCCGGGCTTCGTAGTGATGCGGGTGACATCGACCTCGGCGACGGCCCCTTTGTGCAGTTGTGGCCGCACGTGCACGGCACAGACGCCATGTTCCTCGCGCTGTTTCGCAAAATCGATCCAGAATCCTGACCTTCCACCACGATAGGAGAGCCTCCCGTGTACTCGACGTCGTCAACGAGCATCCACCCGTCCATTCTCAACAGCGACTTCATGCACATCGGTTCCGAACTCGACAAGATTTCCAATGCCGAGGCCGCCCACATCGACGTCATGGACAACCATTTCGTGCCCAACATGACGTTCGGCGTCAGCATGGTTGAGCAGATCGCGAAGCGCTCACCGATCCCGCTCGATGCCCACCTCATGATCGATTCGCCTGACCGCGATGCCGTGGCGTACGCCGAGGCTGGAGCGCAGTCGGTGACATTCCACCTTGAGGCCTCGAGTGCTCCCGTGCGACTCGCGAGGGAGCTTCGAGCGAAGGGTGTGAAGGCCGGCGTTGCGCTGCGCCCAGCGACACCGGTCGAGCCTCTCGTGGACATCCTTGGGGAGTTCGACATGCTCCTCGTGATGACGGTCGAGCCCGGCTTCGGTGGGCAATCGTTTATCGACTCGATGCTCCCCAAGGTTCGACGAGCGCGTCGCGCCATCAGCGAGCAGAACCTCGAAGTGTCGATTCAGGTTGACGGCGGCATCTCACGCGCGACGATCGAGGGAGCCGCTGAGGCCGGGGCGAACGTGTTCGTGGCGGGAAGCGCGGTCTATAAAGCAGCCGATGCGGCGGCTGAGATCGACGCCTTGCGTGAACTCGCGCGCACGCATCGTCACAATTAATCCCCCATGCCTGCCGCTTCGCACATCCCAGAACTGCCGCTCACATATCGCCCCCGTGCCGTACGCAGGTGGGGGTACATCGTCGCCGCGGTGTTCGCCCTTGCGTGCCTCGTGATGGCCGTGTCGCTTCCGCTTCTCACCCACACGGTTCTCGATTCGCTCGGTTTCGTGCTGCTAGCGCTCGCAGTGGGGTGGTTTTGCCACCGGCACGCGAGCGTCCACGTGCGAGCCGACGCCGCCTGCGTGACGGTGCGCAATGCTTTTTCGACGCGCCGCTTCGAATGGGCCGAACTCATCGGGGTGAGCTTCCCCGAAGGAGACCCGTGGGCACACCTGGATGTGGCCGATGGCGACACGTGTGCCGTAATGGCCTTTCAACGGGCCGATGGCGAAAGAGGCGTCGCCATGGCGCGCGAGTTCAACGCGCTCATCGACACGCACTCGCTTAGACCGTAGGCACCTCGGCGGCAAGCCGGCCCGCCAGAGCGCTGTAAAGGAAACTCGCCCGATCCTCCTCGAGCCCGCGGCCCATGGTCGACACGCGAATCGGCAGCGCGCGTACCGCGTTTTCGAGGCCCTCGCCAGACATGGCCGTGATTCGATGGGCGGGCAACCGGCGGGCGGCCCGCACCGAGTTCATGTGTGCGTAGCTTTCGGCTATCCCGCGATCGATATCGCTGCGCTCGGATGGGGATAGGCTCGGTAGCTCGACTCCCGCAAAAAGCATGCGCTCGAGCACGGTCCTCGAGTGGTGGGAGAGGCCCACGTGGCGCGAGCGCGGGTCAGCCTCGGATACGCGTGGCGCACAAATGGCTCGCGCCCCCATTGCAGCAGCGGCGTGGAGGGCATCCGCGACGGCGATTGAACCAAAGCCCCAGCGTGTACCGGTCCCGAGGTTTCCGGGCCCCTGCGCAACGATGACGGCGTCGGCCTCGAAGTGTGCGCGTGCCGCGGCAAGAGCCGAGGGCACGGACACCGCTTCGGCGTCGCCCCCGAATGATTGCCCGGCGCTGATGGTGGCTGAAAGAATTCCTTCCTCGCGAAGGCGAGCATTAGCACGCGAGTAGGCCACGGGTAGCGCAGCCCAATCCGTGTGGACATACACGAGCCGCGCCCCCGGCCGCACCGCGTGAAAGCCCGCGGCGATGGGGCCGACGGCTGAATGCAAACCTGCGACGATGACGCTCATCCCGTCGAGGCTCTCCACGGCGTCAATCGCCTCGTGGGCCGGGGAAGCAGGGTCGTCGATGGCATCGACCATCATCTGCTGCGGGGTATAGCGGGCCTTCATCATGTGGCCCGCGGGAAGCTCTCCGCACTCGCACGCATCAAGATTGACGATGATGAAAGCGTCGCCTCCCGTTCCGAGGCTCTTTCGAAGGGCATTGGTGTTGAGCAGGAGGCGATCGCCCACCGCCGGCGCCGCGACCATGTCGAGATAGGCGAGGGCGCTCACGCGGGTACCGTCGGAATCGAGCGCGGCCCACACGCGGCAGACACCCGGCCATGCATCTCGGTACTCCAGCACCGTGCCCGTTTCCTGCGCGATCATGGTCCCAAGCTTACCGAGCCGGGACGCTAGGGTTGAGATGTGCCACCTACGCAGAATGTCGAGCGACTCCTGAGCCTCGCACTGACCCTCACGTCGAGCACACGCGGCCTCACGCGGGAGGAAGTGACCGAGCTTGTGCCGGGGTACGAGCGCATGAATCCCACGAGTGTCCGCCGTCAATTCACCCGCGATCTCGCTCGACTAGCCAAGCTCGGAATCGACGTCGATTCCACCCCCGACCTCGTCAATCCCTCCACGCTCAGGTATACGGCCTCCGTGCGCGATGCTGCGTCGTCGACCGGCACGTTTGACGCACACGAGCGCCTCATGCTCGGCGCTGCGGCAGCGATGTGGAGCACTCAGTCCGCGGGAAGCCTCGGAGCCCGCATTCGCGCAAAGCTCGCCTCGCTGGGAGTTCCGCCAGTCTCGGGCATTGCGCGCGGAGCGCTCGGCTCCTCGCCCGCAAGCACCCCGCTCCTCGAGGCCCTTGAGTCCGGCAAAACCGTCACCTTCGCCTATCGTTCCTCGGCGGCGGCGGCCGCCCATAAACGACGCGTGGAGCCGTGGGCTTTCGACGTGGCTCGCGGGCGCGAATATCTCTACGGCTATGATCTCGACCGGGAGGCTCCTCGACTCTTTCGCGTCAGCCGCATCGAATCGATCCCTGTTGAAGGGCCGTCCGCGAAGCACGCGCGTGAGCCGCATCCGCCGATCCGATCGCTCCTTTCGAACGATCGGACGCGCGCCGGCCAGTCGAACGAGAGCGCCGAACAATTGCGCGTGCGCATCGCGCCCTACAAAGCGCTCGACTTGCGCTCTCGACTCGGCATGGACGCTGGGAGTCCGCTTGCCGAGGTCCCACCGAGCAAGGCCGACGGAATCCTCAGCGCAGCATGGGCCGAGCCTCTATGGGTGGCACTGGAAGGAGACCACTCTCTCGCTACGACGTGGGCGCTGACGAGAGCAAGAATCGCCGCCCTCCATACCGGGCCCGCCTCACTGACCTGGGAGCACGCCTCCACGTTCGACACCGTCAAACAAAAACGCGCACGCGACGTAGGCACGGGCGATGGCGAACTGACACGACTGAGTGCAGAGATCGCCTACCTCCATTCGTTCGGAGACGTTGCCGTAGCCGACATGGCCCGCGATTTTGGGCTCACGGTAGACGAGCTCAATGCCGACCTCGACATCATCTACAACGCGGGGGACTACTCGCGAGGGTACGACGAACTCGTCGAAGTCACGCGCGCTGACGGATACGTCTCCATCGCTGGAGCCGACCCGCTCGCGCGTCCCATGACCTTCACCGCTAGTGAAATCAGCGCACTCCTCATCGGCCTCGAGGCCGTCGCCGACTCGCGCGGCGGACTTTCGGTATCCGCGATCGAAGCCCTTAGGGCCAAGCTTGCCGCGATGGTGCCCGAGGGAGCCGCTCAAGGCGGGCAACCCTCGGAGGCCCCTCGTGACCACGAGAATCCCACCCTCACGCGCATCCTCGATGCGCACGCCACGAAACACCCCGTGCGCATCATGTATTCGCCTGCCGCTCGGCACGGCATCAGCGTTCGCGACATCGAGCCACGCGAGGTCACATCAAAGTACGGCGCTCTGTATGTACGCGCGTATTGCCGGCTCGCGGGGGCCGAAAGGGAGTTTCGCTCCGACCGCATCGTCGACTCGTGGGAATGCACCGATCCCGCCGCTCCCGCAACCGGTGATTTCACGACACCGCTTGATGTCGCGCTCGAAAACTGGCCGACTGTCACTCTCGCCATCGGCCCCAAAGCGAGATGGATTCTCGATGTCTTCAACGCGAGCGAGCTTCGCGTCGAGCCCAACTCCGCGAGAGTGATCGCGCGCATCACGCCTTCGTCGAGCCATGCACTCCTCGCCGCGATCTTCGAAACCGACGGCGAAGCAGAAGTTCTTGACCCGGATCACATTCGATCCGCAATCAGGGGCGTGGCTGAGACCAAGGTCGCG
This sequence comes from Dermabacter jinjuensis, assembly GCF_902381725.1. Classification (GTDB taxonomy): domain Bacteria; phylum Actinomycetota; class Actinomycetes; order Actinomycetales; family Dermabacteraceae; genus Dermabacter; species Dermabacter hominis. Next base: position 1,836,993 of record NZ_LR698963.1, read on the forward strand.
CGTCTAGGGGAGTAGGCTGGAGCGGCCGAGACGATCCGGATTGACCGGTGGTGTCTATGCGAAAATTTTGTATAGTGTCGATTTCCTCGACACACACATCACACGCTTTGGATGGTGATTACACATGGGTACAGGTTTCTTTCGGAGCCCTTGGCCGATCTTGATTCTCCTCGTTCTTGTCGTGCTGCTTTTTGGCGCGAACAAGCTTCCGGGCCTTGCACGCAACATGGGTGAATCCATGCGCATTTTCAAGAACGAAGTTTCTGAAATGCGCAAAGAGGACGACGACCATGCCGAGGCGTCCATCAACGTCAAGCGCGATCGCGAAGGTGCGCGTCGCGACGACCGTTCCTACGACGCCCGCGATGATCGCGACCGCGACTACCGACGTGACGATCGCGAGTACCGCCGCGACGACCGCGACGACTTCCGCCGCGAAGAACGCGTGCACGACTCCCGCGACCGAGAAGATTTCCTGAGCGAGGATCGTTCCGACGATCTCTACCGCCGCGACTGACGCGACACACAAGTAGCACGCCCGGCCCTCTGCCCACGAGGGCCGGGCTGAGATTAGGGCTAGGACGACACACGTGGCAAAGAAGAAGAAACGCCCCCGCGACCCAGAAGGGCGCATGAGTCTTGGCGAGCATCTCGCCGAACTTCGTGACCGCATCTTCATCGTCGCGGTATTCGTGGTCCTCTTTTCCATCGCCGGCTGGTTTCTTTACTACCCGCTTTACGAAGCACTCGCCGTCCCGTTCCGAGAGCTCAAGGGGCTCGGATACAACGTTGCGATCAATATCGGTGGTGTCGCCGGCACGTTCGAAACGCACTTGAGGCTCGCCGCCTACATCGGAGTGGCGCTGAGCATCCCGGTGATCGTGTACGAGGCGTGGGCGTTCATCTCACTCGGCCTCAAGAAAAATGAAAAGCGCTGGGCACTGTCGTTCTTGTTCTCTTCGGGGCCGCTCTTTCTCGCAGGCGCCATTTTCGGGTACTTCGCGATCACAAGAGCAATCCCGATCCTCATGACTTTCGGTCCTAACAAGGAAGTTCTTCAGCTCGTCGAGTTTCGCGACTACATCGAGCTTGTCGTCAAGACCTGCATGGTTTTCGGCGTCGCCTTCATCTACCCGGTATTCCTCGTCGCGCTCAACATCGTGGGGATTCTTCCGTGGCGCACAATCCTCAAGGCCTGGCGCTGGGCTATCCTCCTCAGCTTCATTTTCACCGCCGCGATGGTTCCGACGCCGGAGCCGATCACACTTCTCCTTGTGACCTCGCCCTTCCTCATTCTCTTCTTTGGTGCCGTGCTCGTCTCCTACATCCTTGAGACGCGGCGGGAGAAGCGCCTCAAGAAGCAGGCAGCCTTCACGGAATCCGGCGAATACGTGCCGTCCCAAATTGCGCTTCCCAAGTCGCTCGATGACGCCTACGCCGATTCCCACAAGGACACCGGCGGTTCCTCAGAATCATGAGTCGCCTCCGAGTAGGTGTTATTGCGAACCCCTACGCAGCCAAGCGCCGCTCAGGGAATATCGGCCACGACGTCTGCGCTCTGCTCGGCGCCGCGGGTCTGTCGGTGATCGACCTTTCTGCCCCCGATGCCCTCACGGCGAAGCGGCGTGCCGAAGCCGTCATCGACACCCTCGACGCTCTCGTGGTCGTCGGGGGTGACGGCACCGTGGCTCTCGGGGCCTCTCTCGTGTGCGACACGAATATTCGCCTCGGCATCGTGCCGGCAGGCTCTGGGAATGACTTTGCACGCGCGATCGGGCTTCCCCTTGATGATGCCGACGCCGCCGTGCGCGTGATCGTCTCCGCGCTCGCACGGGGCGAGCAACGAATTGACGCGATCGAAGCACACTTTGAAGGCGGGCCGGAGGGTAGCAGCGTCATCGCCCTCGGCAATCTCAACATGGGCTTCGACGCGATTGTGAATGCTCGCGCGAATCGTTCCTGCTACGGCTATTCAGGTGCCGTCGCGCGAGAGCTCCTTTCGTACAGGCCGCGCCGATACTGGATCGAACTCGACGGCGGCGAACGTCAGTACATCGACGCTTCACTCGTGACGCTCAGCAATGCTGGCTACTTCGGCGGTGGGATGAAGTACTGCCCCGTCTCAAAGGTCGACGACGGGGTGCTCGAATTCGTCACCGTTTCGGGCCTGAGTAGAGCCGGGCTCGTGCGCTTTTTCCCTCGCGTGTTCTCGGGCACGCACGTGTCCCTGCCTCACTACACGGTCACTGCTTGCACTTCGCTCACGATCGGCTCGGACGATCCTATTGAGGTGTGCAGCGATGGGGAAACACGCGCCTTTCTCCCACTTCGCGCTCGAGTTTTGCCCGGGGTGGTGAGCATCCTCGCCCCGCAGCTTCACGACGACCAGATTCAGGAGGCAGCATGAACGACGCTCCAGATACCGGCCTTCGCGGGCACTTTACCGAGCGCTTTGCGTTTGATCTCGATCCGTTCCAGTTGAGCGCCATGGACGCGCTGGACCGAGGAAGCTCCGTTCTCGTTGCCGCTCCCACGGGCGCTGGCAAAACCATCGTTGGCGAGTATGCCGTTCACCGGGCCATGGCGCACGGCGTCAAGGTCTTCTATACGACTCCGATCAAGGCCCTGAGCAATCAGAAGTACCAAGAGCTTGTGGAGTGGCTTGGGCACGAATCGGTCGGGCTTGTGACGGGCGACGTGAACGTCAATTCGGAAGCCCAGGTCGTCGTGATGACGACCGAGATCCTTCGCAACATGATGTACGCCGATTCGCCGACTCTTCATTCGCTCGGCTATGTCGTGATGGATGAGGTCCACTATCTTGCGGATCGAATGCGAGGGCCAGTGTGGGAAGAGATCATTATTCACTTGCCGCGAAGCGTGCAGCTCGTTGCCCTGAGCGCGACCGTTTCGAACGTTGAAGAATTTGGGGCGTGGATAGAGGAAGTGCGCGGGAGTACGGAAGTGATCGTTTCCGAGCGCCGCCCGATCCCGCTGTGGCAGCACGTGCTCAACGACCACGAGCTCATCGACGTGTTTCTCGACGAAGACGGGCGGGCAACCCCCTCGCACGGGCCGTTTGCCCATCGACGCTATCGCGAGGTCAATCCCATGCTCGCCGAAATCGGTAAGGGGACATGGGACGACGTGCCAGACGATCACCGCTACGGCGGCAAACGTCACGGGCGGGGGCGGAAGAGTGGCAGGTCGGGCCGCCGGGGCTATCGGGATCGGCGCAACGATCAGCGTGGTCCGCATCGTTCGCATCGCCACGAGCAGAGGATGCGGCCACGGGCGATGAGCCGAGCCGACGTCGTCTATCTCCTCGAGGAGCGCGGCATGCTCCCCGCGATCTTCTTTATTTTTTCTCGGAGCGGCTGCGATCAGGCAGTGGCACAACTCATGCGAGCGAACGTGCGGCTCACGGATGACGCGGAGCGCTCGCAGATCAAAGAAGCCTTTCGCGCCGCGCTCGGGGATTTGCGTGCTGACGATTACGACGCGCTCGGGATTGGCAGGATTGAGCGGGCGGCGATGAACGGCCTCGCGGCCCACCACGCAGGTCAGCTTCCCGCTGTTAAGGCTGTGATCGAGGATCTTTTTGCTCGTGGACTCATCAAGGTCGTGTGCGCAACGGAGACCCTCGCCCTCGGCATCAACATGCCGGCGCGCACCGTCGTCCTGGACAAGCTGACGAAGTTTAACGGGACTGAGCACGCGAAGATCACGCCGGGGGAGTACACGCAGCTCACGGGGCGGGCGGGACGCCGCGGCATTGACGTCGAAGGGCACGCTGTCGTCGTTGTTGGCTCCTCGATCGCGGCACAGGACGTCGCCGGCCTCGCCTCGACTCGAACGTACAAACTGCACTCTGCCTTTAGGCCCACGTACAACATGGCCGTGAACCTCCTTGGTCGATTCAGTCTTGACGAAGCGTACGAGACCCTTGAAAGCAGCTTCGCGCAGTTTCATACGGACCGAAGCGTCGTGGCGCAGGCGCGCAAGGCGCGCGAGAAGCAAGAGGTGGCCGAGCAATACCGCGAGGCGATGCACTGCTCGAAGGGCGATATCGCGCAGTACGCGGACATCCTCGAAAAGATCTCGGCTCGCGAAAAAGAGCTGAGCCGAACGCGTGCCGATAAACAGCGCGAGCGTACTCGCTCTATCGTCGGGAAGCTCCGTCGGGGTGAGGTCATTGCCATCCCAGGGGGACGCCGCTCAGGTTTCGCGGTTGTCATTGACCATGACAAGACGGTTCGCGGGCCACGCGTGTGGGTCATCACGCGTGAGGGCCAGCTTCGAGATCTCTACACCGAAGATTTCACCGCGAGTCCCATGGTGCTCACGACCATGCGGGTGCCCTCGCTCGACCGGGTACGTAGTGCGAGGGTGCGAAAGGACACGGCATCCGCTCTGCGGGAAAAGCTCCGAGGTGAGGACTCTCCTCGCGCGGCGGTGAGGGCCCGCTCGAGTGAGAAGAGCGCGAACCCAAACCATGACTCTCTCCTCGTGCAGCTCCGCGAGGCGCTGCGAGAGCATCCGTGCCACCACTGCGACGATCGCGAACAGCACATGCGGTGGATCTCGAGGTACCGGAAAGCCGCTCGCGAGGCGGCGCGGGCGGAGCGAACAATTGCGCAGCGCACGTCGCAGCTCGTGCGGCAGTTCGATCGGGTGCGCGCGGTTCTTGAGGCACTCGGGTACGTGGGAGAATCCGACGCCAGCCGGCACGTCACCGTCACCGCAAAAGGCGAGTTGCTCAAGCGCATCTATTCGGAGCGTGACCTCATCGTGTGCGAGGCCCTCGACCAGGGAGTGCTCGACGGGCTCTCGCCGGCAGCACTTGCGGCTGTCGCGAGCGCGCTCAGTTACGAGCCGCGCCGCGAAGAGGGGGGAAGCGAAGACCACGACGACCGTTCCGTCTCCCGCGCCCTGTACGCGCTGTCCGTTCTGGCCGACGACATTAATGTGCAGGAAAGGCGGGCGGGACTCGATCAAACTCCCGCCCCCCATCCCGGTCTGTGCTCGGCGGTGTACCGCTGGGCAAAGGGGGAGGGGTTCGCGCAGTCGATCGGAAACGCGGCCGTCGCCCCTGGCGATTTCGTTCGTCACGTGCGTCAGGTCATCGATCTTCTCGATCATCTTGCTCATGTCCCCGGGCAGTCCCACGCGGGCGTTGCGGCGACAGCGCGGAAGGCTCGCCTTCAGCTTTTGCGCGGGATCGTGGCCCAGGATATGTAAAAGTGCTGTTTGGAGAAACAGTGTGGGTCGAGTGATCGGTGAAGGCGAGGAATGTCGGTACAGCAAACGCATGTGGCGGTGATTTCCGCGTCCACTCCACGCCGCCGACTCTGCGCTTTGCCGGTGCAAGGAGACCGTTGTGAAGGATAACCCCTCGGCGGCCGACGACATTCGTGAGGTCCTCGTCCCTCATTTCGAGGGAGAGAAATTTACACCGCCGATTATCGCGCTCCTCAGTGCCATCGCCGGCGGGTTTCTGTTCCACTTGTCTTTTGATCCTTACGGGCTCTGGGGGCTGCTTCCCGTTGCTCTTGGCGGGCTTATTTTTGCATCGTTCACGCGCCGCTGGATCACGGCTGTGGTTGCGGGCCTCGCCTTCGGCGTGAGCGCATTCATCCCGCTTTTTTCCTGGGCCAATATTTATGCGGGACTCGGGCCGTGGCTCGCCCTCGCCGCCTTCGAGGCTCTCTACATCGCCGTATTTAGTTTTCTCACTCGGCTCATACTCGTCCGCCGCGGCATTCGCTTCTCGAGCAGCGTGGGGATCGCGTGCCTGTGGGCGATCATGGAATTCGTGCGTGCAAGTGTTCCGTGGGGCGGCCTCTCGTGGGGAATGAGCGCGTTTGCCTTCTCGAACTCCCCTCTCTTGAACTTCGGCCCGTGGCTCGGTATTACCGGGCTTGGCGCTGTTTCGGGGTTGCTGGGCGCACTCGTGTTTAGCGCCCTGTGTGCGCTGACTTTTCGGCGGGCGAGGGGGCGAAACGGCATGCACGCCGTGTGGCCCGCATCCGTGGCGATCATTATTGTTCTGTGCGCCCTTGTCACGCCTCGGCCAGCCAATTCCGTTGACTCGGGCCATCACTCGATTCATATCGCCGGTATTCAAGGCAATATCGAGCGCCCCAAGGCCGGCTCGTACTACATTCCCGACACCATGTTCGACAATCACGTCGAACGCACCCGCGAGTTCCTCGCCACGAATGAGAGTGCACGCCTCATCGTCTGGCCAGAGGATTCAACCGGATGGGACGTGACCGCTCATCCGGAACGCATGGCGACGCTCAAGGACCTCGCGCGCGAATCGGGAGCGCCAATTCTCGTGGGCACTCAGCGGCCCAACGGTGAGAAAGCGCGCTTCAACACGTCAGTTTTGGTTGACGACAACGGTCTCACGGGCCAGGAATACACGAAACGCCACCCGGTGCCTTTTGGCGAATACATCCCTCAACGAGAGTTCTTCGCAAAGATTACCGACAAGGTTTCGCTCGTCGAGCGCGATATGACACCGGGGGATAAGCCCGGAATAATCGACCTCTCGGGAGCGAAAATTGGCGTGCTCATTTGCTTTGAGATTGCCTACGAGCAAAGTGTCGCCGATACCGTGAACGCGGGGGCTGAACTGCTCGTCGTCCAATCCAACAATGCGCTCTTCCTCGATTCTCACGAGTCCGTTCAGCAGCTCGCACAAGCGAAGGTCTTCGCCGTCATTTCGGGACGGAGTGTCGTGCATATTTCCACCGTGGGAGATTCCGCGATCTTTACTCCCGAAGGTCGCAAGCTTGCGGGCCTTGGCCACTGGACCGCAGGCACCATGACGGCGGACGTTCCCGTTCGCACGGGGCTCACCCCCGCCATGCAGCACGGTGTCGCGATTCGCGGAATCATCGCGGCGTGTGCAGGCGTTGTCTTACTAGGGAGCATTATTGCTCCGCCGCGTACCATCAAGGAAAGGCGTTCCCGTCCGTGACAACGCTCGTCATCATTCCCACCTACAACGAGATCGACGCGCTCCCGCCCACGCTCGAGCGCCTCAGGTCTGCAGTCCCCGAGGCGCACGTACTCGTTGTTGACGATGGATCGCCGGATGGGACTGGCCAGTGGGCCGATCGCCTCGCCGAATGCGATGAGCAGGTCCACGTCCTGCACCGTACGCAAAAGGGCGGTCTCGGGCCCGCATACCTCGCGGGTTTCGCATGGGGTCTCGAGCACGGCTATGACGTGCTGTGCGAGATGGATGCCGATTCCTCCCATAGGCCCGAGCAACTCGGAACGCTCCTCACGGCGCTCGAACGTGGCGCCGACCTCGCGATCGGCTCGCGTTGGGTCCCTGGGGGATTGGTCCACAATTGGCCCCTCAATCGCGAGCTTCTCTCGCGTGGCGCAAACACCTACGTAAATCTCGCTCTTGGGCTAGGCGTGAAAGATGCAACGGCAGGCTTTCGAGCCTTTCGCGCTCACGTCCTCACACGCGTTCTCGCGGGCGAGCACATCGCAAGCCAAGGCTACTGCTTCCAGGTCGATATGACGCGCAGGGTTCGTGCCGCGGGCTTCGTGATCCGGGAAGTTCCGATTGACTTCGACGAACGCGAATACGGTGAATCCAAAATGAGTTCCGCAATCATCAAAGAGGCCATGCTTCGAGTGACGCAGTGGGGTATTCACCACCGTCTCTCACAAGCCCGTTCGCTCGTGAAAAAGGGTGCATGATGAACGACGCTCGCCTCTCTCGTTCCCTTCCGGCATGGCTGCTGCCCGTCGGCGCAATCCTGCTCGGCATCGTCGAGATCGCGATCCTCATCTGGATCGGTTCTGCGACTCACTGGTGGGTACCTCTGCTCCTTATTGCCCTCGGGTGGGTCGTCGGCTTCGCTCTCATACTGTCCGCTGGACAGCAGTCGATCACGCGAATCATCTCTCTGTGGCGCGCCGCCACCGGCCGCGGCGAACGTAAGAAGCACCTGTCTCGCCCAGCCTTCACGCTGATCTCCGCCATGCTGTTCTTTTTCCCCGGCGTCCTCACCGACATCGCGGGACTCATCCTCTTGTTCACGCCCGTGCAGCAAAAGACGCTCGATACCGTAGGGCTTGGCTCCGGAAAGTCTTCGCGCCGAGTTCTTTTCACCTCGCATCGGGGATCGGTCATTGAAAGCGAGATTGTGATCGATACGACCGGGCAAGCGTCGGACCCCCAAGGCTCCCACCCTGGCACTACCGCACACCCGAGCGGCCAGCTCCCGCCTGCCCCCGAGAATGATCGCTCAAGCAGTGAGGGCGGAAACGGAAAAACGCCGCCCCCTTACGAGGGCGACGTTCTCTAAGATCTACGGTGGCGGGGGACAGGGCCGCCGCCACGGCCACTACAGGAAGTGGCGGTTCGAGTGGAGCTTACCGGCGCGAAGAAGCTCCAGGCGTTTGTCGAGAAGTTCCTGCAACTCTTCTTCTGAGCGGCGCTCGAGGAGCATGTCCCAGTGGGTGCGCTGAGGCTTACCGGGCTTGCCTTCGGGCTTTTCGTGATCGCGAAGAACGGCGGTCTCACCGCAGCGGCACTCCCACACGAGCGGCACATCGGCCTCTACCGAAAACGGGAGGATGATGATGTGCTTGTTGGGGCAGTCATACTTTGCTTCCTGGCGCGGAGCGGCGAGAACGCCGTCATCCGTTTCCATCGAAAGCGAACCGAGTCGGGTGCCTCGCAGTGAGCGAGAGTTCATCGAGCGACCTTCTTCCCTACATTGTCCGTTGTGGGCGCCTTTGGCGAATCTTCGCCAGCATTCACGACCTATGAACGCCTCGGCCGGTGGTGTTATTCCCTTCCGGGCCCCGTGCGGTGATTGGCACGAGCCTCGCGAACCTTCACGAGCCGATCAACACGGTTACTTACGATACCATCCACGCCCATGTCGAGGAGGGCGTGCATGGCCGGCTCGTCATCGATTGTCCACGCGTGTACCTCACACCCAGCCCGGTGTGCGGCGGCCACGAAACGGGGCGTAAGGATCGGGAGCCCCCTATAGCGAATGGGGACCTGGAGGGCCGCATAACGTGCGAGCACCCTTGTGCTCAGCCGCTCGGCCCCCAACCACGAGGCTGCAAGGAACGCCGCGACCGTCGTGCGAGAAGCGCTAGCCATGACCTGATGCCCGCAGGCGCTGCTCGCTCGTGACACGACTTCATGTGCGACCGCGGGATCAAAGCTTGTCAGGCACACCCGCCGACCAGCGCCCGTTCGCGCGATGGCTGCGACGGTGGGCTCTATGGCAGAGGCCGCCTTCACATCGATGTTGAAGGGGAGGTCGGGGAACGACGCGAGTGCATCATCGAGGCGTGCGATCGTGCCACGATCGTGCACACGGACCGTGCTCAGACGCGACCACGGGGTTTCGGCTATCGCGCGTGGGTCGCCGCCCGCGACTCGCGCAAGCGTAGGGTCGTGGAAGGTCAGCGCCACGTTGTCACTGCTCGCGCGTACGTCGGTTTCCATGACGTCCGCCCCGTGCGCGCAGGCGGCTGCAAAGGCCTCAAGTGTATTTTCTCCACCTTCAGGCGCGAAACCGCGGTGGGCTATCGCGCGGGGAAGAGGTCCCGAAAAGTATCGACGCACTGGCGAGCTCACGACCCGTACCCTTCGTCGAGCAGCGAATCTTCCTCGTCCTCATCTGTGCCGCGCGAGCGGTGTCGGGTGTGACGAGTGGCGCCGTACCGCCGCACAGAACCGCGAGCAGGCGCCGCGGCGACATCGTTGGCAACGGTGGTGGCTAAGGCGGCGTCGGACTCCTCCTCGCCCTCGTAGTCGCGAAGCGTACGACGTGCCGCCACCACAAAACCGAGCACGAAAAACGCCGAAAAAATCCACCACTGAAACGCGTAGGACAAATGCGGGCCAAGCGAGGTCGAGGGTTTTTCCAGGGCGGAAAGCCCTTCCGGAGCTACCCCGTTCTCGCTTACGACTTCGCCGTAGGCGCCCTCGAGGACATTCTCGAGCTGCGGTACTTGAGAGAGGACGTCAGTCGCATTCACCGAGTGGAGCTGCCCCGGGACTTCTGGTCTGTCGGAGAGCCGGGGTTCGCGCGGCCTCAAGCGCGCGACGAGCTCGACCTCGCCGGAGGGAACTTTCGGTCGGGACGCAGGAACCGAGTCCGTCTGCCCCGTCGTGACCCAGCCGCGTACGGCCAGAAAAGTACTGCCGTCGTTCGTCTCGAACGGGACGAGCTGCCAAAACCCCACGCTCGAACCCTCAACACGGTTTCTCACGTACAGCACACATTCGGGGCGCGAGCAATAGTGGCCGCGGGCGCGCACGACGGTGTAGTCATCGGCTGCGGCTAATTTCGACCGAGCCGAGGAGGGCGCGTCAGCGAGCGCAATCGGCTCGGCATCGTAGTGTTGCTCGATCACCGCCGCCCGGGCCCGCTTTTCCTCAAAACGATTCAATTGCCAGATGCCAAGCCGCACGCACGTAAGCGTCGCGAGCGCGACAAAAAGGAATGCGAGCGCCCACCGCCACGTCACAATTGGGCGAAGATCGACGCGCCTCACAGGTGCTCACCGCCCCATGTCTCGCGGACCGTGCCGTCCTCGTCAACCGTGATGAACGGCTGAGAAGGCTCTGCCGTAAGAACAAAGGGAACGGGCTGATCATCGAGGCGCTGCTCCCGGTTCGGTGGTGTGGGAACCGCCTGGTCGTTGGCAACGAGGACCGCGAAAAGGGGCAGGACAACCGCTCCGATCAACGCGACAAGCTTCCATACGCCAGGCACAACGATCAGCAGGGCGAGGCACACCATGCGTATCGCCATGGCGAGGATGTACGTCCGTGAACGGCGCGACACATCGGCAGAGCGCGCAATGGGAATCGCCGCGGGTGGCGCCGAAAAAGACGTGTGAACGCTCGCGGGAGGGACGGAGTTCTCGAGGGGATCAGAGGGCATGAACGCCTGACAGCGAAGACGAGTGCAGCAACGATGCCGCGGCGCTTTCACCCTTCGGCAGCTCGTTCATCGCAAAGGAGAACAGTTCCGAGAATCCATAGACCGCGGCAGCCACGAGGAGCGCGCCCACCACGCACAGGCACACGTTCACGATGATCCGCCTGCGGCGAGCGTGCGGATCGTAGGGGCCAAACGCTCGCGGCTTCTCCGGGGGAAAGCCATTGATGAGCGAAGAGCCGGCTTCGCTTGCACTCACGTGCCCAGGAAGTTCAACGGTCGCGGGGTACTGCCGGATACGCTCAGCCACGATCGCACTTGCGTGGACGTTTTCGCTGCGCACAACGGGAGCGGGAACAGTGGGGGAAGGTCCGACGGTGGAAGTGTCATAGTCAAGACGCCATCCCGCGGGGACTTCCGGCCACTGAGGGTTCGGTTGCCACGACTGCGGAAGCGTCCCGGTACCCTCGGGAGGCTCGGGCCATGACGGAGGCGGATTAAAGCGTGACGTCACCGGTGCTCTCCTCCCGCGTGCCAATCGTGTCTTATGACGTGCCGTCCTACCATCGTAGGCTATGCGCCGCCGCGCAATCTTTAGCGATAGGCTTGGGCCGAACCTCATTCTTCCACAGCGTGAAAGGGCAACTGTGACCTCTCGAAGCGTGTTGATTACCGGCGGCAACCGTGGCATTGGCTACGCGCTCGCCGAACACTTCCTTTCTCTCGGCGACAAGGTGGCCGTCACCTCGCGATCGGGGGAGGGCGGCCCCGAAGGTGCGCTCACCGTTAAAGCGGACGTCACCGACCCGTCATCGCTCGATGCGGCCTTTGCCGAAGTCGAGGAAGCACACGGGAGCGTCGAGGTCCTCATTGCCAACGCGGGTATCACTGACGACCAGCTCATGCTGCGCATGAGCGACGACTCCTTCGACAATGTCGTCAATACAAACCTGAACGGTACGTTCCGCACCGTAAAGCGGGCCATCAGGGCCATGATGCGTAAGAAGAAGGGCCGCATCATTCTCCTGTCGTCAGTGGTGAGCCTCCTCGGCTCGCCCGGCCAGGTGAACTATGCCTCGTCGAAGGCTGGCCTCATCGGTATGGCACGCTCGCTCACGCGCGAACTTGGCTCGCGCGGCATCACGACCAACGTCATTGCCCCCGGCTACATCGAGACGGAAATGACGCGCGGGCTCGACGAGGCTCGCAAGGAGCAGTACCTCTCGCAGATTCCCGTCGGTCGCTTCGCAGCACCCTCTGAGGTCGCAAAAGTTGCGGCGTTCCTCGCGAGCGACGATGCGTCATACATTTCGGGCGCCGTCATTCCTGTCGACGGCGGCCTCGGCATGGGACACTAAAACTGCGCACTTCCACAACGAGAATTAATGTCGAGCGCGCCTTGGGCGCAGAACGGGTGAAATCGCGTGAGTGATGAACCTCCTAGTCGCATCCTTCTTTTGATGCGGCATGGAAAAGCAGAATCGGATGCCGCAAGCGATATGGAACGCGTGCTCACTGATCGAGGGCATTCGCAGGCCAGGCTCATCGGTGACTACCTTTGCGCGCAGGGGGTACGGCCGAGCTGTGTGCTCGTCTCCTCTGCGGCGCGTACGCAAGAAACGTGGAGCGATGTCCACGCGTCACTCGGGAGCCCTGAATGCAGCGTGAGTGTGCTCGACGAGCTGTACCACGGAGGTGTTCGGGATGTGCTCTCACTCATCCGGGACGTCGATGATTCTTGCCGGGTTCTCCTCGTCGTTGGGCACGAGCCCACCATGAGCCAACTCGCTGCTTACCTCGGCAATGACGATGACTCTGATCCCGCCTCCCTAGCCCAGGTGCGCATCGGTGTGCCGACCGGCTCCATGAGCGTCCTTACCTCGAGTGTCGATTCGTGGAAAGACGTCGCAGAAGAGGAGCTCAATCTGCTCACCCTCGTGCGGGGCTAGCGCGGCTCACGCAAAAAGGGAGGGGCCCCGACGGGCACCCTCCCTTTTTCTTTCAGGTCAGTGCTGCGGCGCGATGATTGTGCCCTTGCCAATCACCGTGATTCCTGAATCCGTCACGGTCCATCCGCGAGCGAGGTCTTCCTCGCGGTTGAGGCCGATTTGGGTCCGCGGAGGAATCACGATGTCTTTGTCGATGATCGCGCGGTGGATTTGCGAGTGACGGCCAACTGTCACATTGTCCATAATCACCGAATCGGAAATAGAGGACCACGAGTGGAGTTGGGCCCCCGGCCCGATGACGGAGTTGGAGATTTGCGCGCCCGACACCACGACGCCCGCTGAGACGATCGAATCGACCGCGGTTCCCACACGACCCGGGCCGGCGTGAACGAATTTCGCGGGTGCGAGGGCCGATCGCGATTCCGTAAACACCGGCCACGCGGTGTTGTACAGATTGAAGATCGGGTGGATCGAGATGAGATCCATGTGTGCTTCGTAGAAAGCATCGAGCGTTCCGACGTCTCGCCAGTAGTCGCGGTCGCGGTCCGTAGAACCAGGCACGTCGTTGCGAATGAAGTCGTAGACTCCCGCGTCGTTGAGGTTCACGAAGTGGGGCACGATGTCGCCCCCCATGTCGTGGTTTGACTCGCCGTTGTCTGCGTCCCTCGTGACGGCCTCAACGAGGGCGTCGGCGGTAAACACGTAGTTCCCCATCGAGGCAAGCACCGAGTTCGGATCATCCGGCAGGCCCTGGGTCTCCTTGGGCTTTTCGACGAACTGCGCAATGCGAGTGGGATCTTCGGGATCGACTTCGATCACGCCGAACTGATCGGACTGCTCGATGGGCTGCCTGATCGCTGCCACCGTGCACGAACGACCCGATTCGATGTGGGCCTCTACCATCTGCGAAAAATCCATCCGGTAGACGTGGTCTGCACCCACCACCACGATGTAGTCGGGCTTGGAATCACCAATGATGTTGAGGTTCTGATAGATCGCATCGGCGCTCCCGAGGTACCAGTGCTTACCCATGCGCTGCTGAGCAGGCACGGGGGCGACGTAATTGCCGAGCAGTGAGCTCATGCGCCATGTCTTTGCGATGTGTGTGTCAAGCGAATGCGACTTGTATTGAGTAAGGACGACAACCTGGAGATAACCGGAGTTCACGATGTTGGAAAGCGCAAAATCGATTAGCCTGTAGGAGCCTCCAAACGGCACGGCGGGCTTTGCGCGATCGAGTGTGAGCGGCATGAGGCGCTTGCCTTCACCGCCGGCGAGAACAATTGCGAGGACCTTCGTTGCGACCATGCTTCAATCGTACTGCACAGTTAGGTGCATCACGTCCTCGTTTACCGCGTGCTCATTTCGGAGCCGCTTAGCTTTTGTTTCGCGGGAACGTACCGGCCATGCGAGCTTTCGTACGTGTGACTATCATGACAATGCGGAGGGCGAACAGCCAGCAGGTGCAGCGCCCAGCCCGTTTCGCCCTTGACGTCTCACCTAGGTAGGCAGTTCCGTAATGCGCGTTGACATCCTGACGAAGGAATACCCACCCGCGATCTATGGAGGCGCCGGCGTTCACGTCGATGAGCTCAGCAAGGTTCTTCGAAGCCGCATCGACGTACGCGTACGCTGTTTCGGCGAGGAACGTAGCGAAGCCGGCGTCCAGGCCTATTCCGTCCCCGAAACCCTCGCCAGCGCTAACTCCGCCCTCCAGACCTTCGGTGTCGACCTCGCCATGGCGCAAGACTGCGCTGGTGCGGACCTCGTCCACTCCCATACCTGGTACGCAAACTTTGCCGGGTTCACCGCGCAGCAACTCCACGCGATTCCGCACGTGCTATCTGCTCACTCCCTCGAACCACTGCGCCCCTGGAAAGCCGAGCAGCTGCAAGGCGGGTACAGGCTTAGCTCTTTTGCGGAAAAAACCGCTTACGAGAACGCCGACGGCATCATCGCCGTCTCCGGAGGAATGCGCGAGGACATCCTCCGCTCGTACCCGAAAGTAGATCCGGCGCGCGTCCACGTCGTGCATAACGGCATCGATGTCACCGCGTGGAAGCCGAATCCCTCGACCGATGTTCACGAGCGATACGGCATCGACCCTCATGCCCCCACCGTCATCTTCGTTGGACGAATCACGCGCCAAAAGGGGCTGCCGTTCCTGCTGCGCGCCCTCGCCACCCTCGATCACAGCGTCCAGGTCATTCTGTGTGCCGGCGCTCCAGATACTCCGGAAATCGCCGCCGAAGTCGAGCAGCTCGTCGCCACGCTCAAATCTAAACGAGAGGGCGTTTTCCTTATTTCGGAGATGCTCCCGCGTCACGAACTCACGCAGGTACTCTCGCACGCCACCACATTCGTGTGCCCGTCTGTGTACGAGCCGCTCGGCATCGTTAATCTCGAAGCAATGGCCTGCGGTATCCCCGTCGTGGGCACCGCCACCGGCGGTATCCCCGAAGTGATTGTCGATGGCGAAACCGGCATTCTCGTGCCGATCGACCAGGTGAATGACGGCACCGGCGCGCCCGTGAATCCGGATAAGTTCGTTGGGGACCTTTCCGACGCCCTCAACGAGATCCTCTCGAACCCGCAGCGCGCCCGCACGTGGGGCGCTGCCGCACAAAAGCGCGCACGCGATCACTTCTCGTGGGAATCCATCGCCGATCGCACCGTTGAGGTTTACAACGCCGTTCTTGGCGTAGATGCGTAGCTGAGCGTGAGGGCAAGCACCTCGCGCCCCTCCCGTGCAAGAATTCGCAACTCCTCTAAAGCCTTCTGCGCTCCTGCATCTGACGAGGTCGTTGCCTGCGCGATCGCGACCTCGGCAAGAGACACCATGCGCCCGGCGAGCCTCGCAGCGTGCGCATGTGTATCGGGCATGCCCCGTGGAGGCTCGACTAAAACAAACCCCTGAGGGAGCGCCTCAGGCCTTACGGGTTCCTCGGGAATGAGGTCGTATTCGACAAGCCGTTCGTGGGTGTGTGAAAGGGCTCGATAGAGGCGCTCACGTGCACTTGCCGCATCCGATGCCGCAACGGGAATCGGTGTCGGCGACACGTCGAGCCTTGCGATGTCGAGAGTGCGCGCCTCAGCATGCCGGGCAGGGGCGACGGTCAGCAGGTGCTGTGCGATAGCGCCGTCTCCAACCGTGAGGGCCTGCCCGCCCGCGAGCGCTGCCATCACACCTCGCGGGCCGCCGGCGATTCCGGCGATCCTTCCGGGCTCGGGCAAGACGACCGTGAGCGTGGGGATGGCGAGGGCACGCACGTCGAGAATCCACGCGAGCGTGTCGAAGTGCGCGCCACCGAAAGGACCAACGCCCGCATCAAGGAGATCAGCGGCCTCCTCGATCGGCATGTCCCGGCGCAGTGCGGCTCCCGCAAACAATGACAGCGCACCGAGGTAGGGCGCCGGAATAAGGTCGCGCAGAGACGTAGGCGCTTTGGACGTCGAGGCGATGATTCTCATGCGGGCGTCGGACCCTGCGCACCGGCCGTGCCACGCGCGCGCCCTGCGCTCACGACCGTGAACTCCGCCCAGTTCCGAGACTCCTCCACCCGTTCAAGGCGCGCTTTCACGCGCGTGCCTATCGGAAGGTTCTCCCCGTCAATCCACCGCGCCACCGGGGGATTGCTGAATTGAACCTCGATTCGATCGGGGCGAGCATTCGAGGGGTTCGATCCGCCATCGGTCGCGGGCCTGAAGTCAAGCACCGTCCCCTCGAATTCACTTCCCACAAGCGTCGACAGAACACCGATTTCGGCGATTTCGCGCGCCTTCTTCTCCACTGCCGAGTGGCGTTGCTGGGCGCTGTGCATGAGCGAGGGGAGCTCCGGCAACGCCGCACGAACACGCTCATCGAGCGGTGCTCCCGTCTTGAGGCTGTGGCAGACATGGAGAACGAAACGGTCGACGAGGCGGCGCAGGGGCGCGGTGGTGTGCGCATACGGGGCCGCAATCGCCGATTGTTCGAGAACCTCCGGAAGCGTGCCGTCGAACGCCTCGTATCCCGCCCCTCGAAAGAGTGATGTCGCCTGGTCAAGGAGGGCAAGGTGGCGCCCCTTGCGCCAGTCGAGCGTGCGAAGGAATTCACCATAGGGGAGGTCCTGTGGCCACGGCTCTTTCAGGGCTGCAGCTTGCGCGCGAAAGCGCTCGATCGCCTCGGGAGCTGCCGGAGGCATCGTGCGAAGAATGCCGAGCTTGCCCTCGATCATGATCTGTGCGGCGGCCATCCCCGTCATGAGGGAGATTTGCGCGTTGTGCTCTTCGATTGGCTCGGGCAGGCGCCACTGAAGGTGCACGGAATCGTCATCGGTCACGACTTCCTGTTCGGGCGAGTTGAGCGAAGCTCCTCCGCGTTCAATTTCGAGCGCCGCCCGTTTCTCTCCCACCTCGACGAGCAGCTGCATCACACTGCCTGCTTCACCGCGTTCGAGTGCGCGCTGAACCTCGGTGTAGGCGAGCTTTTCACGATTGCGCACGATGGCGCGCGTAAGGTTCACGTGCGTGACGCTTGCGCGCTCGTCGAGGGAGAAGTCCCAGACGAAGGCCGGAGTGTCTTTGCCCGGTAGGAGTGAGGCTTCGTCTTCGCAGAGGACGACGGGGTGCAGCGGGATGCGCCGATCGGGTAGGTAGAGCGTGAGGCCACGCTCACGAGTCTCGGCATCGAGAGGCCCGTGAGGCTCGACGAAGAGGGGGAGATCGGCAATCGCGTAGCGCACTCGGTAGCCCGTGCCGTCACGCTCAATGTGGAGGGCCTGATCGAGATCCGTTGAGCTTTCGGGATCAAGGGTCACGAACTCGATTGCGGTGAGGTCCTCGTGCTGTGCCGCATGCTCTCTCCAGGTGCGAGCTGCACTCTCGGCCTCGGCGAGGGCGGCCTCGGGGTACGTGGTATCGATGCCAGACTTTTCGAGTGCCTCATCGATTCGTGCCGCGACTGTGGTGAGCGGCGCTTTCTTGCGGTCGCCGGGCATTGAGAGGCGTTGAACGGGCACAGTTCACTCCTTGGAATAACGGTCCGTTTTAGTGTAGTGAGCATCGCCTGCCGTAGGCTGGAGGCATGGTTGCTGTGTGCTCGTTGAGCGATGTTGTAGTGCGCCGTGGCGCAAAGACTCTTCTGGATCACGTCGACTTCCGTGCCCGTGAGGGGGAGCGGTGGGTCGTGCTTGGCCCGAATGGTGCGGGCAAGTCCACCCTCATTCGCCTGCTCGCGTCGCGATTGCACCCCACAAGCGGGAGCGTGCAGATTCTCGAGGAAAAGCTCGGGCGCGTTGACGTGTTCGAGCTTCGACCCCTGATTGGCCTCTCCAGCCAGGAGCTCGCCGAGACGGTTCCCGCACAGGAGACGTGCCTCAATGTTGTTATGACGGCCGGCTACGCGGTCGTGGGCCGCTGGCGCGAAACGTACGAGAGCGAGGATGAACAGCGTGCCCGCATGCTCCTTGGCGCGTTTGGGGTGGCCCCGCTCGCTGAGCGCACGTTTGGCTCTCTCTCCACCGGGGAGAAGAAGCGCGTGCTTTCCGCCCGTGCGCTCATGACCGATCCCGAGCTGCTTCTCCTCGACGAGCCCGCTTCAGGCCTCGATGTGGGAGGCCGAGAGGAACTCGTGCGCTCACTCGGGGCTCTCGCAAAGGATCCCGCGACCCCCGTCACGATCATGGTGACGCACCACCTTGAAGAGATCCCCACGGGGTTCACCCATGCACTTTTGCTGCGCGAGGGACGGGTTGTCGCCTCGGGGCCAATCGCCGAGACCCTTACTTCGCAGAATCTCACGCGCACTTTCGGCCTCCCGCTCGCTCTTGAAGAGCGCGGTGGTCGTTATTTCGCGACGGCAGTTCCGCTTACGCAATGAGCCTCGTCTCGATGAGCGCGCACGCGGATCATCCGCTGCTCGCCGATTACGTGTCGATGACCGACGTCAAGCTGCGCTCGTGCCTCGAGGTTGAGCGCGGCTTGTTCATGGCTGAAAGCTACAACGTGATCGAACGGGCCCTCGAGGCAGGCGCCACGCCACGATCGTTCATGATGAGCGAGAAGTGGCTCGAAAAATTCTCGCCTCTTTTTTCGCGCTTCCCTGATGCTCCCGTTTTTGTGGGCAGCGAAGCTGAGCTCGAGGAGACGACGGGCTTTCACGTGCATCGCGGCGCTCTCGCGTCGATGCAGCGACCGAAGGAGCGCTCCGTCGAATCCGTCATTGAGGGGGCGCGCACCGTCGCCGTGCTCGAAAACATCGTGGACCACACGAACGTCGGCGCGATGTTCCGCAGTGCGGCCGCCCTCGGCGTGGATGCGGTTCTCGTCACGCCTTCTGCAGCGGACCCGCTGTACAGGCGCGCGATTCGAGTCTCGATGGGCACGGTCTTTCAGGTGCCGTGGGCGCGCTTTGAGTCATGGCCTCGCGGGGGAGTGGACCTCCTGCGTGCGCGCGGTTTCGATACGCTCGCACTTGCACTCACGGAGAATTCTCGCCCGCTGCACGAGGTTGATCTTTCGGCTTCACGAAAGGTGGCCTTCGTTCTTGGCACCGAGGGGCATGGGCTCACCGAGCAGACTCTTCGCGCCGTAGATGAGAGCGTGATTATCCCCATGAGCGGTGGCGTCGATTCACTCAATGTCGCCGCAGCGAGCGCAGTCGTGTTCTGGCAGCGCGAGGTATCTATGCGCGCGTGAGGTGCGTGCAAGTTTAAATGTCTCACCCCTCCCCACAATGGGAACATGTGTTCGATACTGACGCAAGGACCCCCGGATCACTCTTGATCCCGCACCCTTTTCGCCCTAGTATTCGAACACGCGTTCTATTTTGTGTGAGTGGAGAGGGCAATGTCCGTACAGGTTTCTGTAGCGCCGCGCATCGCGGCGGATCCGCAGCGCCTCGCGCTCGCACAGTCAGTCCTCGGTCAGGCAGAGGCGAAAACTCAGCGCGAGCGCGGCCCAGTGCGTGGGGAGGAACTCGAGCGCAGCGGGCACTCGTTCCCCGTTCCCCGGGCTCTCGAGGAACTCATTTCGCGAGGTGAGGTGCGGGCGGGTAGCAGCATCGAGGTGACGGGGCCGTGCGGAACGTCGCTCGCCCTTGCACTCGCGGCGGCCGCCATGGGGGAGGAGTCCTGGTGTGCCCTCGTGGGTATGCCCCACGTGGGGATCGCCGCGTGCGCCGATATCGGCGTAGATCCGCGGCGCACCGCTCTTATCCCCGATCCAGGGGCGCAACTTTCTTCCGTGCTCTCCGCGCTCATCGATGGCATCGAGGTGATTGTTCTCGGTGCTGATCTCGCTCTCACACCCGCGCAGTGGCGCACGGCAAAAAATCGCGCGCGCACACAGGGGTCCCTACTCATTCGCCTGGGGGAAGCACGCTGCGACCTCGCCGTGCAGTCCTCCTCGCCACGCTGGGTGGGGCTTGCGCGCGGCTCGGGCAGGCTCAGGTTTCGCAGCGCTCGTGTCGCGGCGTGTGGCAGGGGTGCTGCGGGTTCCGGTTCAGCAATGGAGATTCGTATTCCGACGCCTGCCGGGGTGCTCGCGAGCGCACCGCGCACGGCGGTGCCCACCTCACGCAGGGGCAAAGCACCCTCTCGGGCGCGCGCGACGCTCACACTCGTGCAATCGGGGAATCGATGATGGCGCAGTCCACGCGCACCGCATGCGTGTACATCGATAATTGGCCCGTCCTTGCCGCGATTGAGAGGTACGAGCGCGCCGGCGAGAAAGTGCCGAACGAGATCGCGATTATGGAGCATCATCGTGTTGTCGCTGCCAGTCCCTCGGCCATGCACGCCGGTGTCGCACTTGGCATGAAGAAGCGTTCTGCCGAGGCCTTGTGCCCGCACATCGCGGTTGCAGAGCGCGATCTCGATGCCGAGTGGCGCGTTTTTGAAAGCGTGTGCGCCGCCGTGGATACGGTTGCCTCGGGGATCGAACCTCTTGGGCCGGGAACGCTTTTGCTTCATGCGCGAGGTCCATCTCGACACGCCGGGGGAGAACACGCTCTCGTCCGTGCTCTCCTCGATGCCGTCGCCGATCATACGGGCTGGGAGAGCTCCGTGGGAATCGCCGACGGCCCACTCGCCGCCATTCTTGCCTCTCGCTCCGGGCGCATCATACTTCCGGGAGAATCGGCGCGTTTTCTCGCCCCCTTCCCCATAGAAGCGCTCGAGCACGCCCCCGTGGGGGCGGGGAAACGCTTTTGCACACCCGGGGTTTTCGAGGGGCCCGCGCACGTAGCTGAGTTCATCAGCGTGCTTCGCCGCCTCGGCATCACCTCTCTCGGCGCGCTGAGCAAGCTTCCGCGCTCCTCGGTGAGTGAGCGTTTTGGGCCGCTCGGCGCGCTCCTGCACATCCTCGCGTGCGGAGGTGAACCGGGCGAAGGGGAGCGCGTGCGGCCAGCTCAGCCAATCCTCGTCGAGCGTCACCTCGATCCGCCGCTCGAGCGCGTCGATCAGGCTGCGTTTATCGCGCGCCCCCTTGCCGAGGAGCTCGCCGAAAAGCTGCGAAAACACGGCCTTATGTGCACGCGGCTTCGCATTATCGCGCGCGGTGAGAACGGGAGCGAAGTTGAGCGCACGTGGCGCCATGAGGGCGCCTTGAGCATCGATGACGTCGTGGATCGCGTGCGTTGGCAGTGTGACGGGTGGATACTCGCTGCCGAACGGGGCGCCTCACGCCCGGGCGATCCTCGCGAGGGCCGCACAACAGCTGCGCCCATCGTTCACGTGCAACTCATTCCCGTGCACACCGAAAGTGCGGGGGAGTACGCGCAGCGGCTGTGGGGGCACGCAAGCACGGCCGAAAAGCGCGCCGCGCGGGCCCTCACGCGTGTGCAATCACTAGCGGGGGAGGAGTCCGTTCTTGTCCCTGCCGAAAAGGCAGGCCGTTTTTTGAGCGAGGCGATCACGGTGCTGCCCTTTCGCGCGGTACGCGTACGCGAGCACCGCGAGGGGCCGTGGGTGGGCTCTTTTCCGCGCCCCTTGCCTGCCACGGTTTTTACTGAGCGGATCACCGCGCGTCTCCTATGCGAGGGGCAAGCGGTCTACGTGAGTGCGCGGGGACTGCTCACCGGCACCCCTGCACACCTCGTTCTCACGCATGCGGAAAATGGCGTGAGCGCCGAGGGCGCGACACACGCGAACGCCTGCGCGCACGATGCAGCAGGATCCAGGAGCGCAGCCGTAGCCGCGAAAGGCGACGTTGGACGTAGCCGGAAAGGGGAGGAGCCTGCGCCGCTTCCCGCCGCGCTTCGCCACCTCGGCTACGAGAGGCTGCTCCCCATCGCGCACTACGGCCCTCCCATCCTCCTTGATCAGCGGTGGTGGTCCGAAGGCGCGGGAAGCCGTAGGAGCGCGCGGCTTCAGATCGTGCTCGAGGGAGGGGAGGCACTTGCCCTACTCTCACGCGAGCGCGCGTGGGAGGTGGAGGCACTCTATGACTAGGGCTGTTTTGATGACTGCGGGTGTCGTGACGGGCGACTGTTTTGCGTGGGTCCTATGTGACGCACGTGAACGTGGTGGATTGTGCGTCTTGCCGGGTGAACATGAGTGCAGGGACAGGCATGAGTAAGTGGTTTCTTGGCCCGCCATCGTGGCGCGACCTCGAGGCGGTGTTGAGCGATCGGCCGGTTCCCGTGCGTCCCACGGTGACGGTTGTGAACGCGGGCACTCCACACGAAAGGGAACACCCGCGAGGGCAAAGCTCACGCCTGCATGCCCCAGCCCTCAATGCCGAGCTCGACATCCCCTTTGCCGAGCTTCACGCGCATTCGCACTTCAGCTTTCTCGACGGAGCCTCGAGCCCGGAGGACATGGTTGCCGAAGCTTCACGGCTCGGTCTGCGCGGCCTCGCACTCATCGACCACGATGGATTTTACGGAGCCATCCGCTTCATGAAGGCGGCGTCGGAAGCCGGCCTGCCCACGATCTACGGCGCTGAACTGACGCTTCCCACAGGGTTTACAGCCGGACTCCCGGGGCCGTCCGCATGCCCCTCTCCGCTTCGTGCGGCTGCGGCAAGCGCGCCACGCACGGGCAGCGCTGATCCCGAGGGCGAACACCTCGTGCTTCTCGCGCGTGGGGTGGCGGGGTACCGAAGGCTTTCGTCCCTCATAGCGCGTGCGCACCTTGCCGGCCCCGGCAAGGGCACGCCGCTCTACAGTGCTGCAGGCGTGGTCGAGGCGCTCACAAGCGGCGACATCGTCGTTCTCACGGGGTGCCGAAAATCCCCATTCACGCAAGAGCTCCTTGCTCTCCTCCCGCAAGGCGACCTAGAGCAATCGGCGTATGCAGCCGCGCGCGGAATCGAGGCCGCACTTCGCGCAACCGGCACGCTTGAAGCCGCGGGTACTCCCGCCCGCGATGGCGGAGCCCCGCGTGTGATCGTGGAACTTCCCCTCACAGGCGATTCCCTCGAATCCGAACTTCACGACGCGCTCGTGCAAGGTGCACGCATCGTGCGAGAAGAACACGGTTTAAGCGAAGCCGAGTTGCCCGTCGCTCTCACCTCCAACGCGCACTACGCACGCCCGGAACACAAGCACCTCGCGGATGTCCACGCCGCACTTCGCGCACGGCGCAGCCTCGCTGACGCGGACCCTTTCCTCCCATCGCGTCTGGCCCATCTCAGAAGCGGAGCGGAGCTTGCACAACTCGTGCCGCGCTACCCGCGCGCGATCACGACCGCCGCGCATCTCTCCTCGAGCCTCGCGTTCGATCTCTCCCTCGTCGCTCCACACCTTCCTCCTGCGCCCACCCCCGAGGGCCACAGCGAGGAAAGCTGGCTTCGGGCCCTCACCGAACGTCTCGGCGAGGCGCGCTACGGGCCGAGGGCGAACCCGCGCCTCGAGGGAGCGTGGGAACAGATCGATCATGAGCTTCGCATCATCACTGAGCTCGGCTTTCCCGGCTATTTTCTTATCGTCTACGACATCGTCGAGTTTTGCCGCGCACACGAGATTCTGTGCCAGGGGAGAGGCTCGGCCGCGAATTCCGCCGTGTGCTACTGCCTCGGTATCACGTCGGTTGATCCGGTCTTTCACGGACTACTGTTCGAGCGTTTTCTCGCTCCCGAGCGCGATGGCCCACCGGATATCGACGTCGATATCGCCGCGGACCGGCGCGAGGAGGTCATCCAATACGTCTTCACACGCTACGGGCGCGAGAACGCCGCGCAGGTCGCGAACGTCATCTCGTATAAGGCGAGGCTCGCGGTCCGCGATGCGGCACGAGCACTCGGCTATAGCGTGGGGCAGCAGGATGCCTACGCAAAAATGATCGAACGATCCTTTTCGTCTTTACGCGAGGCGAATATCCCCGAGGACGTGAAGACCCTTGCCGCCCAGCTTCGGGATGCTCCGCGACACCTCGGGATCCACTCGGGCGGGATGGTGCTGTGCGATCGGCCCGTCATTGATGTCGTGCCGATCGAACACGCGCGCATGCAAGGCCGAACGGTCGTGCAGTGGGACAAAGACGATTGCGCGGATGCGGGACTCGTGAAATTCGATCTCCTTGGCCTCGGTATGCTCACGGCCATTGACCACGCTTTCTCGATCATCGAACAAGCCCACCAAGAGTCGTTGACCCTCGCGAGCATCCCGCAAGAGGACCCGGCGCTGTACGACATGCTGTGCAGGGGCGATGCCGTGGGGGTGTTCCAAGTGGAGTCGCGCGCACAAATCGCGACTCTGCCTCGCCTCAAGCCGCGTGAGTTTTATGACCTCGTCGTCGAGGTCGCCCTCATTCGCCCTGGGCCCATCCAGGGTGGAAGCGTGCACCCGTACTTGCGCAGGCGTTCCGGCGCCGAGGACGTCACCTATCTTCACCCTCTTCTCGAGAAATCCCTCGGCCGCACTCTCGGGGTGCCGCTCTTCCAGGAGCAGCTCATGCAGATGATGGTCGACCTCGCGGACTTTACGCCTTCGCAAGCCGACCAGCTACGCCGCGCGATGGGGTCGAAGCGTTCAACTCAAAAGATGGCGGCGATGCGCGAGGCAATGTTTGACGGAATGGCGAAAAACGGCCTTACCGCCGAGCAATGCGAGCTTGTTTACCGCAAAATTCTCGCATTCGCGAGCTATGGCTTTCCCGAGTCGCATGCGTACTCTTTCGCCTACCTCGTGTATGCGAGCGCTTTCCTCAAGTGCCACTTTCCTGCAGCCTTCACCGCCGCGCTCCTGCGGAGTCAGCCGATGGGGTTTTATTCACCTCAGTCACTCGTCTCGGACGCCCGCCGACACGGGGTTGAGGTGAGGGGAGTGGACATCGCCTACAGCGACGCCTGGGCAAATCTCGAGGTCGATGCCGAGCACTCAGCCGCAACTTTCGCCGAGCGCGCAGAGGCGTGCGAGGGCGGGCATCCACCGCAGGTCTGTGGCAGCGAGGCCGCGCGCGGGCCGGTGATTCGCCTTGGACTCGAGTCGGTGCGCGGAATCTCGCGCGCATTCGCCAAGGAGATATGCGAGGAGCGTGCGCGCGCTCCCTTTCGGTCAATTGCCGATCTTGCGCATCGCACGGGCGTGAACACACATCAGCTCGAGGCGCTTGCGACGGCGGGGGCGCTTGACTCACTCGCCCCCTCAAGGCGCGCAGCTTTGTGGAGTGCGGGTGCGGCGGGAGGCGTGAAACCCGGGACGATTCCCGGCCTCGCCCTCGCGCACAACGCTCCCACGCTTCCCGGAATGAGCGATGCCGAACTCATGGCAGCAGACACGTGGGCCACGGGAGTCTCTCCCACGCGCCACCCGTTCACGCTTGCTCGCGAGGAACTCCTCGAAAGCAGCGTGCTTCGCATCGAGGACGCCAAGAAAGTCGAGCACGGCACGCGGGTATGGACGGCAGGACTCATCACGCATCGCCAGCGTCCCGCGACCGCCACGGGCATCACGTTCCTTGGCCTCGAAGATGAAACCGGGATTCTCAACGTCGTGTGCTCACACGGCTTCTGGAGGGCCAACAAGGCACTCCTTCGCACGGCGCCCGCGGTCCGTTTGCGCGGCCTCGTGGAGCGCAATGAGGATGGCGTCGTAAGCTTCCTCGCCGATGCCGTCGAATCACAGTCGCTCGACGCGACCACGACCTCGAGGAACTTTTGCTAGCCCGCGGTGCGTGCAACCCCTATGCTCGGCGACTGATGGGGGGCCGAAGAAGGCTTCACTCGGCGAGCCCCGCGCGAAAACACGAGCGTCACTGCGAAGCTTACGGCGGCAAAGAGGGCGAGTTCCGCGAGTGTCGTTCCGGTCGAGACGATCGCACCACCGAGGGCAGCACTCACGAGGCCCTGGGAGGCAACGGTGAGCGGCATGAACGCGGTGAGAGATTGCAAGAGCGAGGGGGCGCTCTCGAGGGGGAGGATCCCCACGAGGGAAACGACCTGGAGCACGAGGACGATGATTGACACAACTCGGCCTGCTCGCGCGCCAAACACGGTCAGGAGCATCTGATGCACGATCGCGAAGCACAGAGCCGCGGCAATCGTGATGGCAGCAACTGAAGCGAGCGAGGCAACGGGGACGCCAAAGACCACGAGCAGGCCGATCACCAAAAGCGCTTGGAGAGCGGCAAGGACGAGGGGCCACAGAAGCGAGAGCAGCGCCACCCGCCACATGGGACGAGCCGAATTGAGGAACCGCTCGCGAAGCGCCGGCCATAC
The DNA here is from genome assembly GCF_902381725.1 of Dermabacter jinjuensis. GTDB lineage: Bacteria > Actinomycetota > Actinomycetes > Actinomycetales > Dermabacteraceae > Dermabacter > Dermabacter hominis. The sequence goes on from NZ_LR698963.1 coordinate 1,863,529, forward strand.
AAGGAAGATCCCGAATGCTCCGAGCCACAGGCCGAGGGCCGCGACAAACGGGAACGTGGCCACCGCGCCGCCATCGGCTTCGTTTTCACGCGAGGTCGAAAGCGTCACAGCCTTCGTGCTCACCTCTGCGAGATGCGTACGTTCACTTTCGGAGTAGCTCGGCACCTGATCGGCACCGTCCCGAAGTCCAGTCGAGAGTTCGCCGCTGCCGTCCGCGAGGCGGCGAGTGCCGTCGGAAAGCTGAGTTGTTCCCTCGGCAAGACCATGCGCACCTTCTGAAAGGGGGGCAGTGCCCCTGGCGAGCTTCGAGGTACCGTTCGCGAGCTCGTCGGCGCCGTCGGCAAGCTGGCCCGTGCCCGAGGAAAGCTCACTCGTGCCCTCTGCGAGCCCCTTGGCTCCCTCATCGACCTGGGCGGCGCCAGTCGAAAGCTTTGCGGCACCGTCAGCAAGTTGCGCTGCCCCGCCGCGAGAGGCATCTACGCCATCGGCGACCTGCGCCGCTCCAGGGGCGAGCTGCGCCGCGCCATCTCCGAGCTTCGCGATCCCACCGTTCAGCTGATTGATGCCGTCTACGAGCTGAGGTGCAGCGTCGGCGGAGGCCATCGCACCGTCGGCGAGCATTTGCGCGCTTGGTGTAAGGCCCGGGTTTTCGCGTGATCCGTCGCCCTCGAAAACGGTGTCGACGGCCTTTGGAACAACGTGATCGGACAGTGCCGACCGCACTCCGTTCACGCCTTCCTCACTCATCTGAGTGAGCCCGCTACACATGTCCTCCAGTCCCGCGACACGCGGGTCCCCGCTCAAGCGTGGGTCGACGCTAAAGGCCTGTTCGAGTTCCGTACAGCTCGCGGCGAGTGTGTTCATCGATTCCGCGAAGCCCGGTTGACCGTCGCGCCCCGTGTCGAATGCTTGATCGATACCGTGCTGAAGACCCTGCGTGAGTCCCTCTTGGGCTTGGGGGAGTCCTGAAGCGTACTGATCGAGGCCTTCCGCCAGCTGCTGCGCGCCCTCGGCGAGTCCGGGGTTTTCCGCGCTCCCGTCGCCGTTGACCCCCGACGCGAGCTTTTCGGCGCCTTGGCGAAGCCCGGGCTGCGCGTCGGTGCCGTTGAGTCCGTCGGCAAGCTGGGCAACGCCTCCAGAAACTTTGTGCGCGCCTTCGGACAGCGCACCTAGACCGTTCGAAAGGTCATCCGCACCACCGGAAAGATCATCTGTTCCAGAAGCGAGTGCGCCTGTACCGCCCGTAAGCTTGTGCGCTCCATCAGAGAGTTTCTTCGTTCCCTGATCAAGCCCGCGCACGCCATTGGCAAGCTCCCCGGCTCCGTCGTCGAGCGCGACCACGCCGCGGTTCAGCTCATCGACTCCTGTGGCGAGCTTACCTGCGCCGTCGTCGAGCCCTTTCGCACCGTCCGCGAGTTCGTGGGCGCCATCGGACAGTTCCCCCGCGCCGTCGGCGGACTTGGTGAAGCCGTCCTTGAGACTGTTAAAGCCCACGTACACGCCATCGAGGTATTGCTTCGCCATCGTGCCGTTAAACTCGCTCGCGATGACCTGAGTAATGGCCTGACCCACCATCGAGTCGAGCATGCCCGAGGAGTCATTCGTGTTGACGATCACGGTAGCCTGGCGAGCATCGGCCTTACCCATGGTTCCCACAGCGTCGCTGAAGTCCTTGGGGATCACCACGACCGCGGAATAGGTGCCGTTCTCAAGCCCGGATTCAGCGTCTTTCTGGGTGGTGAGCTGCCAATCAAAGCCCGCGGAGTCGAGGTTCGCCAAGCTGCCGTCGGAATTCTCGTTCTTCATGGTACCCGGCTGCGTGAGTGCGCCCGCGAGAAGCCTTCCGAAGGGGACGGTCTGCGTTTTGCCGTCCACCTCCATTTCCGTTCCTTCATCGAGGTTCACCACGGCAGCGGGGACGTTGTCGAAGCCTTCCGCGCGGTCTTTGAGCGCCCAAATACCCACGCTCGCGACAAGGAGCGGCAAAAGCACAACGATGAGGAGGGGCTTTGGGAAGCGAGCGAGAGTTTTCATGCGTATGCCTCCGCATCTGTATTCAATGGCAGGGGGTCGGTGTGGTCGGTGACGAGGGCTGTCAGGGGCAGGACCTGTACACGCGCGGGATCCCGCAGGCGTTCGGTGAAGCTCGCGGTAAGAGCGTCTTGGCCAATCACGATTGTCGCCCCGTGCGCAGCGAGCAATTCGAGCCGCTGCGGCGTCGCGTCATCGGCCTCAAGAAGGTCGGAAAGGGATTCGATGACAATAATCCGCGAGTCTCGTTCTCGCACGAGTGCGTGGGCACTTGCGCCTCCGCGGCCTTCGGGGTAGAGCTCAACGTGTGATTGGGCCGCTCCCGTTTCGCCGGGAACCTGACGGTCATAGACGAAGAGTGTGCCTGCTGAGGGCTCGAGGCGCGCCGAGAATAGCGCAAGCACACTTGCGCGCGCGTCCACATCTTCGCTTGCGATGAGAGTGATCGATCCCGGGGAGATTGCACCCGAGAGAGGGCCGAGCTGCCCGCGGCCGCTCATGCGCGGAATTTCAACGTCGCGAAGCCGAAGCGCACTGGTGCCCTTCGCTGCCGTCCATTCACGGTGCTCGAGGGCAACCCCGAGTCCCTCACCTTCGACGTCAAGGTGGGGGAGAAGGCGGTCGAGCACAGCGGGGAAGTGCCAAGCGCGATCGCCGAGAAGCGCGAGAACGGCCGGTACGAGTGTCATGCGCACAACGAAAGCGTCCACGAAGACACCGACAGCAAGGGAGAGGGCGATCGGTTGAATCATGTACATCGACCCGGGAATGAAACCCGCGAAGATGAAGATCATGATTGCCGCGGCCGCGATCACCACGGGCGCCGATGCCGTGAACCCTCTCATGATGGCCTGACGGGCATCACGGGTGTGCATGTACTCCTCACGCATGCGGGTCACGAGGAAAACTTCGTAGTCCATCGCGAGGCCGAAGAGCACGCCGAGCGTCATGATCGGCAAAAACGCAATCACGGGGCCCGTGGCTTTCGCCTGAAGGAGGTCCGCACCCCATCCGTAGGTGAACACCATGGAGGTCACGCCGAAGGCAGCACCTGCGGAAAGAAGGAATCCGGCCGCAGCCTTGAGGGGCACCCAGATACTTCGGAACACCATCGCGAGAAGCACGAGGGAGAGCCCCACAACGAAGATCGTGAAGGGCAAGAGCGCCTTGTCGAGGCGGTCGGCAATGTCGATCGCAACGGCGGTGGAGCCCGTGACTTTGATGTCGGAGATGCCGAGGTCCTTTTCCCACTGAGGTGCATCGGCACGGAGCTCATCAACGACGCTCTTCGTGCGCTCCGAAGTGGGGCCTTCCGTCGGTCGAAGTACCACGACCCCCATGTCGGCACCCATGTTGGGCGTGGCGATCTGCACGCTATCAACGCCGTCGATCGCGAGAACATCACGTTTGAGCTCATCCATGACGCCGAGTGGGTCCTCGGTGTTGATGATGTCTGCCGTGAGCATGATCGTCGCGTTATGACCCGCGCCGAACTTCTCGGTCACAATGTCGTAAGCTTCGCGGCCGTAGGAGCCCGGGTCTTCCGTGCCCTGGTCGGGAAGCGCGAGCTCGAGATCTTTGAAGGGAAGGGCCACCGCGCCGAGTCCCACGATCACCACGAGAATCGTCACGAGAGGGAAGCGAATGGCGGCACGAACCCAACGCTCGAGTAGGGGCGTGCGGCGAGGGCGTGCGGAGGGGTCCGACGCTTGCGTGGCTGTGCGTTGACGCTGACGTTTGGGGCGAATCCGCTCACCGAAGAGCCCAAGGATGGCGGGCAGCAGTGTGAGCGCGGCGAGCACGTTGCAGGCAACCGCGACGGCGGAGACAACGCCCATGACGGTGATGAACGGGATGCCTGTGATGAAAAGGCCCACGAGGGCGATGACGACGGTGAGGCCTGCGAAGATCACGGCGCTTCCGCTTGTAGCGGTCGCGCGTGCGATGGATTCATACGGGTCGAGGCCGCTTCGCAGTTGATCGAGGTGACGCGACACGATGAACAGCGAGTAGTCGATGCCCACGGCGAGACCGAGCATGAGTGCAAGCGTCGGGGTCGCCGAGGAAATGGTGAAGATGCTCGTACCCATGAACATCACGATCATCGAAACGATGATGCCCGTGATGGCGGTGACGATCGGGATGAATGCGGAGCGAACTGCACGGAACACGATGCTGAGCACGATGAGGGCCGCAATAACGCCGAGAACCTCCATGATGCTCATCCCCATTTCGGGGGTCATCGTGACCTGGCCTCCGATGTAGGCATGGAGGCCGTTGTCCGCCTCGGTCGTGGAATCGACGATGTCGGTGAGAGAGTCCAGGGTCTTTTTGGGGACGGCATCAAGGTCAGGATCGAGTTGAATGTTCGCGATGATCGCTGTGCCGTCGTCGCTTTTTTCGCCCGGCGTATCTTTATCGAAGGGGTTCGTCGCTGTTTCTACCCCCTGGACATGACGGGCCTCACCCATCGCATTCGCGACCTCTTTTTCATGCGCGTCGATGGGGGAGCCGTCTTCACTCACAAAGATGATTTGGCCACCCGTACCACCGAGCTGCGGGAAGCGCGTCGCGAGAGAGTCGAGCCCCTCTTGCGCTTCGGTGCCCGGAACACTGAAGGCGTCGTCGAGCCCCTTTCCGGCCGTGATTGCGCCCGCCGCTGCAAGAACAATGATGGCCAACCAGGCACCGATGACCTTCCACGGCGAACGCGAGGCCCACAGGCCGAGGCGATAGAGAGTCGATGACACGCGGGCTCCTCCACATGGTCAAGGTCCGTCAATACGATTTCGTATCGAGTTTGATATTAGAATGTCTCAGCTGGCCATCCAAAGACCCTGCGGAGCCCCTATTGTGAACCTCACAACACCCAATGACACCCCACAGCTGCGGTCAAAAACCCATACCCGCCGCAAGCTGATTGAAGCCTCGATTGAGGTTTTCACCCAAAAAGGCGCCCAGGGCGCGACCGTTGACGACCTCACGCGAGCGGCAGGCTTCACGCGCGGAGCGTTCTACTCGAACTTCACGTCCAAAGAGGAAGTCTTTTGGGAGGCCTTCGCCGTCGTCACGAGTCGTTCACTGCAGGCAACTTCCTCCGTGCCATGAAACACCGACAGGCAAGTACAGGGGCTCTTTGAAACTCTTGAAGCGCTTCGCCCGCTCGGCCTCGCCTGGTACCTCATGCACACCGAGGCGGTCGCCCTTGCGCTCCATGACGAAAGTGCGAGGCCCCGGCTCGCGCGCGAGCGTGGCCGGCTTATCACGGGAATCGCCGATACTTTTCGTGAGCTCGAAAAAACGGAACCCATCGCGCTTTCGGCACAGCCTGAGGCAATTGCTGAAACACTCCTTGGCGTATATCTCAATCGCATGGTTGCAGAGTTAGCCACGGGGGAGAGGCTCGAGAAAGAAACCTCCACCATTATTGAGGCCATCCTCGAAACGTTTGTGCACGGGCATGATGGCCACGGCCACCGCACGCCGTGGAACCCGTTTTCCGTGAAAAAATCTCTGGAGTGAGGCAATGAACGAACACCTTCCACAAGCGGGAGATCGCTCTGCGCGCGGCAAGGCCGTGTATGCGACACGAGGGAACTCCCACTATGACGTCCTGAGCGCGCTCATGGCAGTCGTCGTCGTCATTTCCGGCATTGGCGCCGCCAAGGGCGTCACGATCGGATTCGTGATTACCGACGCGGCGTTCTTCCTTTTTCCTCTTGCCTATATCCTCGGCGACATCATTACCGAGCTGTATGGACCGAGTGCAGCGCGCCGCGCCATCCTAACGTCGTTCGCCCTCAACGTTTTTGCGGTCGTGTGTTACGCCGTCATCATTTGGCTCCCGGGCTTCTATGACGACTATGGAGTTGCGAAACAGGGAGCGCTCGAGCTCGCGATTGGGCCTGTATGGCAGATCGTTCTTGCTTCTCTGTGCGGCTTTCTTGCCGGGCAGAGCCTGAACTCGTTCATTGTGAGCCGAATGAAGCGCCGCACGGGCGAGCCCGGCATCGTCGCTCGACTACTCATGTCAAGCGGCACGGGCGAGCTCGTCGACACGATCATTTTCTGCACGATTGCCGCGCCGGTGCTCGGGATTACGACATTCGGCCAGTGGCTGAACTACACGGCCTTCGGCTTCCTGTACAAGGTCATCGTGCAGTACGCGGCAATTCCCGTCACGGCTTACGTGATCGCACGACTCAAGAAAGCGGAACCTAGCTACCAAGAAGCCCTCACGCGAATTGCATAGAAGTTGTGGGGGTTTGGCATCGGCGCAGTTCCGCCCCACCACATGCATTACGCCGATAATGTACGTTATGTAAAGTCAGTGTGGAAAGCGCCTCACGGGTCTAGGTCCGACGGATGCTCAGCAATCGTCGGACCCCCACCCCGCACAACAACACCAACCCTCACCGCGCCAGTGACGCACAACCTAGTGCTCGCACTGACCGCACGCAGGCGCAAGACCTTTGCTCGTGCACGCCTCACAGCGCAAGAACTGCTGGCGGCACGCAGGATTCACGCAATTGACATACACCGGCGTCTTTTCTCCGCACGCGACGCATGACCCAAGCGACTCGGCACCGTCGCCAAACTCCATGTGCATGCGCCCATCGAAGACGTAAAGGGAGCCATCCCACAGGCCATCGTTGCCGTATTTTTCCCCGTAGCGGACGATCCCGCCGTCGAGTTGGTACACCTCGCTAAAGCCGCGATTCTTCATAAGTACCGTGAGCACCTCGCAGCGAATACCGCCCGTGCAGTACGTGACCACGGGGCGATCCTTGAGGTCGTCGTACATGCCGGATTCGAGCTCGCCGACGAAATCGCGCGTCGTTTCCGTCTGGGGAACGACGGCGCCGCGGAAACGACCGATTTCCGCCTCCATGCGGTTACGACCATCGAAAAAGACGACGTCCGACCCTCGGGCGTCGACGAGGGCGTGCAGAGCCTCGGGGCTCAGGTGCTCTCCCCCGCCAATGACGCCCTCAGCTCCCACCTTGACTTCCTCGGGAACGGTGAACGTCACGAGTTCTTCCCTGACCTTCACGGAGAGCTTTGGAAAGTCGTGGCCTGTCCCCTCGGACCATTTGATGTCGGCGTCTCGGAACGGCGCGTAACCTCGCGTACGCTTGACGTACTGCTTCACCGCGCCGATCTCACCGCCCACCGTCGCGTTGATGCCGTCTTTCGAGACGATCACGCGGCCCTTGAGACCCAGTGAATCGGCGAGTGCAAACTGCCACAGCTTCACTGCCTCCGGGTCGGCGAGCGGAGTAAAAACATAAAAGAGAACGATTTTGTGAACAGCCACGTCACAAGTCTAATCGGCAGCGGAATAACTCTTCGCCAGCCGGGCGTTCTAGGGTGTATAACCGTGCACACTAGGAGGTTTTCCGTGCTCGATCCCACCACGCTCTTCAGCTATGAACGCGATGTCGACTCACGTTCCCTTCACGCGAGCACGCTCGTCGTGACTCTCGGCTCTTTTGTCGACTCCGGGCGTGTCCAGGAGAAACTCGACGAGTTCATCACGGACAACTTTCCCAATCGCATCGTGGGGACGTTCGACTCCGATCAAGTCATCGACTACACGGCGGTGCGGCCGCCCATTTCGCTCGAGCAGGATCACCTCACGGGGTACTCCTCCCCCGCACTCACCCTCCGCGAGGTCTCGCCCGAAGGCGAAGCGCCGTTCCTGCTTCTCAGCGGCCCCGAGCCTAATTTCCAGTGGGAGCGCGTGGCGCACGCGGTCAGGATCATCGTTGAACAGCTCGGCGTGACACGCACGCTCGTCGCCACGAGTTTTCCCGGCGCTACGCCGCACACGCGCCCCGTCGCGGTGAGCAGGTACGCGGGCGATCCCAAGGACCTGGTTCTCGCGAGCCCGTTCCCGGGCACCATCGAAATGCGAGCGTCGTTCCCGGCTTTGCTCATCGTGCGCATGGCCGAGGCCGGCCACCCCATCATCGGCCTCGCGGCGCACGTGCCGTCCTATGCGCACGAGATCGAGTATTACCCCGCCCTGCCAGCGCTATTTACGGCGCTCGACATTGAAGGCGGGCCGGCTTTCACTCCAAACAAGAAGCTTGAGGAGAAGATCGCCGAGGTGCGCGAAGCCCTCGACCAGAGTGCGGCTGAGAACGAGCAGCTTGCCTCACTCATCAAGGGATTCGAGGACAACTATTCGCGCATGGACGGTATGGTGCAGCACCTCACTCCCGGTGCCGACACTCCCCTCCCCGGCGCCGAAAACCTCACGACCGAAGTCGAGGACTTCCTCAAAGAAATCCTCGATGAGCCGGAAAACACGGGCGAGGAGGGCGAAGACCCCGGCCCGGATTCGATAGGCTAAATAGCGTGTTTGTCGTCAGCGTATATTCACTCAAAGGCGGCGTCGGAAAGACCTCCGTCACTCTCGGTCTCGCGTCCGCGGCCCTCAACCAGGGCGTGAACGCACTTGTCCTCGATCTCGACCCTCAGGGCGATACCACTCTCGGCCTACTCGGGCACCCGGGAGGTGAGCCCGACATCGCCGAGGTGATTGCGTCAGGGCGAACCGAGACTGTCGACCGTGCCATCGTGCAATCTCCGTGGGTAGCTGGCGAAAACGGCGAGGCTTCTGCCTCGAGCCACCTCGACATCATCCCGGGCAGTCATCGCTCGTCGAGGCTCGACTCCCCCGCCCTCGCGCAACGGAGCGTAAGGCGCCTTCGGGAGGCGCTGAACAAGCGTTCCTACCACTACGACATCGTCCTGGTGGATTGCCCGCCCTCGCTCAACGGCCTGACGCAAATGGCTCTCGCAGCCTCGGATCGCTCCATCGTCGTCTCCGAACCCGGGTTCTTCGCCGTTTCCGCTGCCGACCGAGCACTCAAGCTCGCCGATGAACTCCATGACAACGGCATCGCTCCCCGTTTGCAACCGCTCGGGATCCTCGTGAACCGCTATCGCCCCCGCAGCGTGGAACACCAGTTTCGCCTCAACGAGCTGCGCGAACTCTTCGGGGATCGCGTGCTCGACCCCGTTCTCGAAGAACGCGTGGGGCTTCAGCAGGCACAGGGCGGGGCCATCCCCCTCCACGCGTACGAAGGTTCAAGCGCGAAGCAGCTCACCGAGGATTTCGATCGCCTCCTCGCGACGATCATGGACTCGCGTCAGAACTCCTAGGGCTTCCGGCGCGAGGGGCCGCAGCCTTTCGCGGGGCCCGTTCCCCTCGTTGCCTCAATGTCAAACGCCCCTCTACGCATGTCGATAAATCCCGACGTGACATGTATAAAGGGGCGTCAGTAAGCCTTAACGTTCAGCTCAGTACCGGAAGCGGCGCTTCCCTCTTAGCTGGCTTTACGTGCGCGGCGTGCGGCGAGTTCGTCGCGAAGAGCCTCAGCGGCATCGTGCTGCGGGTCGACGCTCGGAAGAATCGCAAGATCGGTTTCAACCTCACGCGCCACTCGGCCAACAGCGATACCGAACACACCCTGGCCACCCTGGACCAGGTCGAAGACATCTTCGGCACTCGTACATTCGTAGACAGAGGCGCCGTCGCTCATGAGAGTGATCTGTGCGAGGTCGTCGGCGCCGCGCGCACGCATGGCATCGACGGCGACACGAATCTGCTGGAGCGAGACACCCGTGTCGAGTAGTCGCTTGACGACCTTGAGCACTAGGATGTCGCGGAAGCCGTAGAGGCGCTGCGAGCCCGAGCCCGTGGCTGAACGGACGCTCGGTTCAACGAGTCCGGTGCGCGCCCAGTAATCAAGCTGCCGGTACGTAATGCCCGCAGCTTTGCACGCCGCCGGGCCCCGGTAGCCGAGTTCGCCGGGGGTGTCGACGAGATCGTCGAAAAGGACTCCCTGGGCTTCGGTTGCCGGGACTGTGCTCTGCGCACCAAAGGTGCTGCTATCGCGCTTGCTCACGTGTGCCTCCAGTTGGACTTTCGTGTCGGGGAAGGGAGAAAGTCTCGAGGACAGAATACCCATCCCTGCACGCTTGCGGGATTAAACGCGCCGAAGTGTGGCGAGAATTTTTTCTCGCCACGGTTTCACGAGAGCGTGAAGAACGTGAAACGGTACTTGCCGATCTGGATCTCGTCGCCGTTACTCAGGTGAGCTTCATCGGTCAGCTCACGGTTCACATAGGTGCCGTTGAGAGACCCCATGTCGAGAATCAGGAAGCCCCCTTCGGTGCGCACGAACGTCGCGTGCTTGCGGGACACGGTGACGTCGTCGAGGAATATTTCCGATTCCGGGTTACGGCCGGCCACGGTGCTTTCCGAGTCGAGCAGGAAGCGCGCCCCCATATTCGGACCCTTGCGCACGATCAGGAGTGCCGTGCCTGCGGGCAGCGCCTCAACAGCCTGGCGATCCTGGGCAGAGAGACCGTGCTCGGCGTCTTCGGTGAACTCAATCTTGCCGTCGATGGGGGAAAGTTTGGTGGTCTGCTCTGGGGTGGAGTCAAACACGTGTTCATTCATGGCGCAGACCTTCTTTCTTCACACGCCCCATCCCGCGAACCGGCATGAGAGTCCAAAACTTCCGATCCCATTTTGCCACCGCGTTTTGCGCATATGTTCGTTTTTTGGCCCAACACTGCGAACCTTTTAGCTGTTCTTGACCAAGCGGCAAGCGTGGCACGCCTCACCCTTGTGAATTCGCGATTCGGCAAACACCTCGGCTATAGTGGACAAGTCGAAAACCGCGGGCTGTGGCGCAGTTTGGTAGCGCACACGACTGGGGGTCGTGGGGTCGCAGGTTCAAATCCTGTCAGCCCGACGCGGATCAATGGGCGAGGCACTTCGGGTGCCTCGCCCATTTCTTTGTATTTCGCCCGATGTCTCTGACTTATAGTCGAGAGCAAAATGAGGCTTATGGAGGTTGGTGCAATGCCCACATTTTTCGGTCATGTGACTCACGAAGGGGACATCAAGGCGTGGCCAGAGGTCATCGAAAGCGGGAGGTGTGCACTCGAGGGGTACGTATTGCCGTCAGGGGCACGCTGCGCTCTCACGGGCTCCGAAGGGTCCGACGCTACGTCGCGTCTCATCGAGGCGGAGGGTGTAGGCAGCCTCGCCACGCTCAACGGCGAGTTTGCTCTGGCTTTCATGGACGCTGACTCCTCGCTCGTCCTCGCGCGAGACGTTTTCGGATCGCGGCCTCTTTATTACGCGCGCACGTCAACGGGAATCGCGTTTGCCTCCACGATCGCCGACCTCCTTCGTCACACGGATATCCCGCGCGAGCCCAACACCGACGTGCTGCGCCGCTACCTTCTCGGCGATACTCAGCGCGGTAGTGAAACATTCTTCTCTGGCATCGCTCGCGTATTGCCGGGAGAGTCGGTGAAATTCGCACGCGAGGGGCTCGTGCGCACTCCTCTCCTGGATGCGCATCAAGACGTTTTCGCTGCTCCCTCGAACCCGCGCCGCGCCGACCACTCATGCATTGAAGAGTTCCGGACGCGGCTTACAGATGCGGTCACGCGACGCGCCACCGGCGAGGGGGCGGCCCTCGTGAATGAGCTCGATCCGGTTGCTTCACAAGCCCTCGAGCATGCCGTTCGCTCAACGGATTCGCCGCTTGAGGTCCTGCGCTGTGTACCTAGCGCGGGTGGCCCATCCAGCGATGCCCGCGAGCACCAGGGCGTCGTGACGGGCACGCCACAAAGCTTGAAGAAGGATCTCCCGCTTGTGCTTCGCACGTATGAAGAACCTCCGGCTTCGCTTGAGTCCTACTTTGGGTGGCTTCACCTTCGCGCGTGCATTCAGGGTGAACAGCAGCTCGCTCTCGATACCTATGGCGCCTCGGCGCTCCACAGGGCTTCCGACACTCGATCCACACTTCTGTCCCGCGTTATGGGTGCTGCGCGAGGGAGCGCACGTGATCGATGCGAATCCCTCCTCGGCCCCTCGCTGCGAAGCGGCGAAAGGGAACGGGCGATTGGCTTCGAACCCTCTCCCGAATACGAGGGCCCTCTCGCTCCCCTGGCGACCTCCGGGTCTCATGAAGCGGAGCAGCGCGCAAAAGCCGCGCACGCGCTTGGCGGTCACGTCATGGTGCGCTCCCCGTTCACCGATCTCGAAGTTCTCCGTTTCTATGCGTCGCTTGAGGAGACCGCCTTCGGGGGCGCAGGGACACGCTCCCTCATCGAGGCGGCCTACGACCAGGCACACGAAAAAGCCCCGTCGCTTTCCATGCAGGAGCGAGAAACAGCCTGGTTTAAGCGCATTAAAGGCACGTACTTTTCTTTGTTCTCGTCGCAGACCTTTGGCACCCGCGGATGGTTTGACCAAGCCGAGGTTCTCAAGGCTTTCGATGCGCACATCAATGGCCGTTCGAGCGTCAGCGCCGCCCAGTTGTGGCGCTTCGCGTGTGCGGAACTGTGGGCGCGCGTTTTCTTCGACGCGGATGACCTCGAGGCTCTCGACGCGCATGAGGATTCCGACGTGCTGGCCGACGATAACGGTCAGTCGCTGCCGCCCGATCCGCACACCCCGCTCACCGCTAACGCGGGCAAACAGCTCGATCTCGAGCTGAACGACGGGACGCTAGCACGCCGCTACCCGATTCAGACGGCGAAGTTCTCCAAGGATTCGCGCATGGATGAGGAAATTGCGGGCTACGTCAAGCAGTTCTTCAAGGACCTTGACGAGCGGGGCACGAACGAGGATCGTCACGCAACCGAGAACCGCCGCTGGAATTTCACGGTGTCGGAGAAAATCATTGCGATCATGCAGGGCCGTTCGTGGTTCGTGTGGGAAATCAAGCCGTCTTTCGCCGCCAAGCAACTGTCACGGTTCGTGACACGCACCCCCGCGGGGATCGGCCTCGGTGACCCGGTCACGATGCAGCTCGCGATCAATGAGGCTGGGCTTGCCCGCATCACGTATGCCGCGGCCCTCGGTGCCCTCGGGAAGCTGCGGGGCAAACGCGGCGTGTTTTATGAGCACGCGGGAGCCGATGTCCGGGCGATCGACGGTCCAACTGAATACTCGGTGTACCCGTCGAACGTCTCGGCAAAACTTCCGCCAAAGGATCCGGATCTCGTTGCAGCTCACCTCGTGGATGTTATTCGCGAGGTCGTCCCTGCGCGTTTCGTCGAGACTTTCGACGGCGTCGTCGTGATGGATGCGAACGATATCGGGCGCAACGTTCTGGGCCTTGCGGCTTCACGCGAGCGGGAGCACTACGAGGCGCAGTTCGCGGATAACCCACTTGGGCAGGGGTCGCAGCAGACCCCCATGGCCGTCGTGTTCGAGCGCCCCGTGCACGAATGCTGAAGGCTTTTACCGTTTGAAATACGCCGCGCGGTCACCGCTGAAGAGCTGGTCGATCGCGCGGCGCAGGCCTGCCCGAAAGCGACGGTTGAGCTCGGGCATGTCGTCGATCGGAAACCACGCGGCTTGGAGATTCTCACCATCGGCCGGGTGCGGTTCTCCCCTGACGTGGGTGGCCACAAAGGCGAGATCGAGGTAGCTTGCGAGGTCGCCGTTGGCATGCGTGACGGGCCCGACGGCCCCCACATTCGAGAGAAACTCGATCGTGCACGCGCATCCCGTTTCTTCCAGGACTTCGCGTACCCCTGCACGGGCGGGCTCCTCCCCCGGGTCGATAATGCCCGTAACAGGCGTCCACTGGTGGGTGTCGGCGCGCTGAACGAGGAGGCAATGAGTTCTGTCGTCGTCGAAGACGAAGACCGTCACACCCGAGAGCCACAGGTGGTCGTGACCGATCTTCTCGCGGAGCTTAAGAACGAAGTCGGGCGTGGGCATCGCGTCCCTCCTTACCTGTTCTTTCTCTTTTCGCGAACGCGAACGCTGATCTCCACGGGGGAACCGTCGAACGAGAAGTCCTCGCGCAGACGACGCTCGATAAAGCGGCGGTAGCCGTGTTCGAGGAAGCCTGAAGCGAAAATCACGAAGCGGGGCGGACGCGTACGGGCCTGCGTCGCAAAGAGGATGCGCGGTTGCTTGCCGCCTCGCAACGGGTGCGGGTGCGCCGCAACTAGCGTTCCGAGGAAGGCATTCAGGCGCGAGGTCGGGATGCGCGTGTCCCACGATTCGAGTGCGAGATCGAGCGCGGGGACGAGCTTGTCCGTGTGTCGCCCGGTGAGAGCGGAGATGTTCACGCGGGGAGCCCATCGAACGTGGGAGAGGTCCTTCTCGATTTCCCATTCGAGCTGGGCGCGCCGCTCTTCATCGATCAAGTCCCACTTATTGAACGCGAGCACGAGTGCGCGGCCGGATTCAAGGACCATGTCGATGATCTTGAGGTCCTGGGTCGAAATCGGTTCTGATGCTTCCAGGAGAACGACGGCGACTTCGGCGCGATCGAGCGCGGCCTGGGTCCGGATCGATGCGAAGAAGTCAGCCCCTTCACTTTGGCGAACGCGGCGACGGATGCCTGCCGTGTCGACGAAGGTCCACTCGCGTCCGTCGAGTTCGATGACTTCGTCGACCGGGTCGCGTGTGGTGCCAGCGGTAGGGTCGACGACGACGCGGTTCTCGCGCGCAAGCTTGTTCAGTAGGGAACTCTTGCCGACGTTGGGGCGACCGATGAGAGCCACGCGGCGCGGGCCAGTTGGCTTGGCACGCGTTTGCCCTTCTTCCGGAAGGATGTCGAGGATACGGTCGAGCACATCTCCTGAGCCGCGTCCGTGAAGAGCCGAAACGGGGTGCGGTTCGCCGAGCCCCAGATTCCAGAGGGCTGCGGCCTCGAGTTCACCTCGCTGGTCGTCGACCTTGTTAGCGACGAGGAGCACGGGCTTCTTGGAGCGTCGGAGAACACGCACGAGTTGCTCGTCGGTGTGAGTGATGCCCACGTTCGCGTCAACGACGAACATCACGGCATCGGCGAGGCCAATGGCGAGTTCAGCCTGTTCGGCGACCCGGTAGGCAATGCCGTCAACCTTGTCTTCCCAACCACCCGTGTCGACGAGCATAAAGTCACGGCCAGCCCAGTTCGCTTCGTAGAACACGCGGTCTCGGGTCACCCCGGGGGTATCCTCGACGACCGCTTCGCGGTGCCCGAGGATGCGATTGACGAGGGTAGATTTTCCGACGTTTGGCCGGCCGACCACGGCGAGGACCGGGAGCATTCGTTCATCGTCGGCGCTCGCAACGGGGGCGTACTCCTCCGTCAGGAGGCTGCGATCCTCCTCGTCGAGGCCGTAGTCTTCGAGGCCGGCGCGCAGCGATGCCGTGCGAGCCTCGTCGTCGAGATTGCTGTCGTCGAAAGCCTCGGGGATTTCCCCCGAAAGAGATTCGTCGTTCTCGGGCTCATCATCGATGAGTTCGATTCCGGGAACGAGCTCGAGCACGGTGTTGATGACCTCGTCGATGTCGAGGTCGGTCGTGTCAATAAGGTGCACGCCTTCGGCTGCTTCCGTAAATTCGGAAACCGTCGAATCATCAGCATCGCGGCGAAGAACCTGGTCGCGCATACGCTCGCGCACGTCTTCGGTTTCCTCAAGACCGAGCTGGCCCGCCCTGCGCCTTAGTCGAGCTTCCGGGCTGGCCGTCAGCAGCACGCGTACGTCGGCATCGGGGGCGACGACCGTTGTGATGTCGCGGCCTTCAGCGACACAAAACCCGAGTTCGTTTGCGGTGGTAAACAGAACGGCGCGCTGGCGTTCCTGGAGGATGGCCCGGACGTCCGTGTTGGTCGCCACTCGACTCACGCACGTCGAGATTTCCTCGGAGCGGATCTGTTCCGAAATCTCCTTACCGCCAACGAGAATCGCCGGATCATCGGGATTGGTCGACACCGCGAGGTCGAACTCAGCGACGTGGGCCGTCACAGCTTCGCGGTCGTTGAGGTCGACACCGCTGTTGAGGCACGACCACGCTGCCGCGCGATACATGGCCCCCGTATCGAGGTAGCCGCCCTGAAGAGCTCGCGCTACCTCTTTCGACACCGTTGACTTCCCCGAGCCTGCGGGGCCATCGATCGCGATGGTGACGCCGTTCATGTCTTTCCTCCCCTGTCGCTGGTCAAATTCCAAGTTTAGTCGTGGGACGCGCCCACGCGCGCGCCGGCCGATCACTCTGTACCCGCGCGTGCCCAACCTCTCTTTTCAAGCATCGCGGTGAGGCGAGGTTCGTCGGCGCGCGTGACACTCACGTGCGCGAGCCCCATCCTTTGCCCAAGAGAGTGCTCGAGGCGCAGATCTTCGAGGTTGATGTTCTCCTCCCCCATGTGTGTGAGGAGACGCGCAAGCTCGCCGGGCTCGTCAGGTACGAGCACCGTGACCCGGCAAAAGCTCTCCGCTCCCCCACCGTGCTTGCCCGGAATCCGGGCTACGCCGTCGTTGCCGGCAGCGATCGCCCGGGCGATACAGGCGCGCGAGCCCGGTTGCGGTTCCATGTCGCCAAGCGTCTCGAAGGCCCGTGTGAGCCCATCGAGATCTTCACCTAGAGCCTTAAGGATTGGCGCGATGCACCCCGCGTTGGCTGAGAGGATCTCGACCCACAGCCTCGGATCGCTCGCGGCGATGCGCGTCGTATCTCGCAGGCCCTGCCCCGACAGCCCTAGAGCCGCTTCACTCGCCGCGGTCAGTCGACTTGCGAGCACGCTCGAGACGATCTGCGGAACGTGCGAAACATAGGCGACGGCCTCATCGTGCACATCGGGTTCGATCTCCACGACCGCCGCTCCGAGTTCAACGCCAAGCAGCCGTGCGAGGGCGAAGCTTCGAGGGCTGGTCGCAGGCGTCGGAACCACCACGAAGGCCCTACCCCTGAACAGGTCTCCCCTCGCGGCGACCACCCCTGCCACTTCCCGGCCGGCCATCGGGTGCGTGCCCACGTAGCGAGAGGCGTCAAGCCCTCTCGCCGCCGCCCCGTCGAGCACCCCCTGCGCAATGGGCTGCTTCACGCTCGCAACATCGAGCACGCATGCCTCGGGGAACTCCTCGAGAGCGCCGAGTGCCACCGATGCGCACACATCGGGTGGTGTCGCGACAATGACCATTTGCGGCTGGTCGCCTTCGCGGGCCTCGCGCCCCACCCCGAGTTCGCACGCGAGCCTGGTCGTTCCCGGGGACGAATCGCGAACGAGAACTTCGAGACCGGCGTGGCCGAGAGCCATGCCGATCGATCCGCCAATCAATCCCGCACCTATGACGAGAACGGGGCCCTCGAGCGCTACGGCTTCGCGACTGGCGCCAATGCTCACAGGCCGACCTCCGCCATCAGGGTGCCGAGTTCCTTTCGGGTCAGTTCACGCGTAGCACCCGGCTCAAGATCGGCGAGAACGACGGGCCCGATTCGCGTGCGCACGAGACTCGTAAGTTCATACCCGAGCGCAGCAAACATGCGGCGAACGATCCTGTTTCGCCCCTCGTGAAGGGTGACTTCGACTATTGCCTCTCGCCCATCGTGGGCAACGAGGTTTGCGCGGTCGGCCCGCGCCGGTCCATCGTCGAGATCGATGCCGGCACGCAGCTTCGCCAGAATCGACCGAGGGAAGGATCCCGGGCAGTCAAAACGGCACACGTAGGTTTTTGACACCTCAAAACTCGGGTGCGTGAGGCGGTGCGTCAGCTCCCCGTCGTTGCTCAAAAGAAGGAGCCCCTCGGTTTCATAGTCGAGCCTACCGACGTGGTACAGGCGAACCGGGTAGCGCGCCGCAAACTCCTCGAGAGTTCGGCGCCCCTGCGGATCCTCCATCGCGCTCATCACCTTGCGCGGCTTATTGAGGGCAACCGTCAGTTTCGTCTCGTCGAGCTGCACGCGACGCCCGTCGACGTGAATGACGGCAGTGCGCGGATCGACGCGGACTCCCTGCTCCTGCACGACCTCACCCCCAATAGAGACACGCCCCTGCGCGATAAGCGCTTCGCAAGCACGGCGCGAGCCAAAACCCGCGTTCGCGAGCACTTTCTGAAGACGTACACCGTCATGGGGAACAGGTTCCGACGGTGCCTGCGAGGAGTTATCCCGACCTGCTCGCGGCGCGCCCGCGGAATCGCGAAGCCGCACCTTTTTCGGCGCGGTGAAGTCGCTCTTGCGCCGTTTCGGCCTCCGCCCCGGCCGATTCGGGCCCGTCAAGCCGCTGCCCCGCGCGCGAGGAGTTCGCGCGCAAGCTGGCGGTAGGCGTCGGCACCCTTGTTGTTGGAGGCAAACGTCGTAATCGGTTCGGCCGCAACCGAGGCGTCCGGGAACTTCACGGTGCGGTTGATTGCCGTATGGAACACCTTGTCGGGGAAGGCCTCAACGACTCGGGCCACAACCTCGCGCGCATGCAGCGTGCGCGGATCGAACATCGTGATGAGAATGCCATCCATTTCAAGACGTGGGTTGATGCGGTCCTGGACCTTTTCAATCGTTTCAACAAGAAGGGCAACGCCACGAAGCGCAAAGTACTCGGCCCCAAGCGGGATGATGACGCCGTCGCTCGCCGCAAGCGCGTTGACGGTCAGAAGACCGAGCGATGGTTGGCAGTCGATGAGAATAATGTCGTAGTCACCGACAACGGGGCGAAGCACGCGGGCAAGAGCCATTTCGCGCGCGACCTCGTTGACGAGCTGGACCTCCGCCGCAGACAGATCGATGTTGGCCGGAAGGATCTCCATGTTTTCCGTCGTCGTCGGCTGGATTGCCTCGCGGATGTCGTGATCGCGCTCTAGAAGCAAGTTGTAAACGGTGAGGTCGAGTTCGTAGCTGTTGATGCCCGTTCCGGCGCTAAGCGCGCCCTGGGGATCGAGGTCTACGAGAAGAACCTTGCGGCCAAGCTCAGCGAGTGCGGCACCAAGATTAATGACCGAGGTCGTCTTCCCCACGCCGCCCTTCTGGTTCACCATCGAAATGATTCGCGCGGGCCCGTGAGAGTCGAGTGCCTTCGGCTCGGGAAAGTCCGGAAGCGGGCGCCCCGTGGGGCCGTAATTGAGGTTCAAATCAAGCTCGCTCTTTGTCACGTGTACCTGTCCCTACGTCGTTGGTGTTCGCGGGCTCTCGCGTGCACTCACTGCACGCGGCCCATGAAAATAAGTCTAACCGGCAGCCCTGGATACGAATTCCACCCGCGCCCCGCTACAGCGCTCGCGGATGAGAGCTCGCGTGTATTTCTCGAAGTGCCTGTTGGCCCAGATGTGTGTAGCGCTGGGTCGTCGTGATTGAGGCGTGCCCGAGCAGCTCCTGCACCGTGCGGACGTCGGCCCCGCCTTCCAGAAGATGAGTCGCATAGCTGTGACGCAGCGTGTGAGGACTCACGTGTGCCGTGATGTTCGCATTCTCGGCTGCGGTCTTGACGATCGCAAAGGCGGCTTGCCTCGTCAGACGCGTGCCCCTGTTGCCCAGAAAGATCGCAGGGCTTCCGCTCCCTTTCGCGAGAAACGTTGGACGAGCCCGAGTGAGGTATGCCTCGAGTGCCTCGAGGGCGTAGCGCCCGAGCGGGATAAGACGCTCCTTATTGCCTTTTCCGCGCACGCGGATGATCTGATCGGCTAGTGCAGTGTCATCAACGTCGAGCGCGAGCGCCTCGCTGATGCGGCAACCAGTGCCATAGAGCACCTCGACGAGGGCCCGATTGCGAAGGGCGCGCTCGGAGGCAAGTCCCCCGGTGAAAGGCCCCGACGCCGCGTCAATAAGTGCGGCTACCTCCTCAACGCTCAAGGCATCGGGAAGGCGCAAAGGACGGGAGGCTTCGCGTACCCGCGCCGCAGGATCGCCCGTTCGCGTTTCGTTCTCTTCATCGAGGAAGCGGTGGAAGGCACGGATCGAAGCGAGCGCTCGCGCCGCGGACGAAGGCGCAAGGGGAGCAGTTCCCGCGCTCCCCTCGCGCAGAGCACCGATATACCCCGCAATCGTGGGCGTTTGAACGTCGCGCACATCGATCGCGCCCTCGTCGAGATACGAAAGGTACCGCGTGAGATCGCGGCGGTATGCAGCGACGGTATTGGGGCTCAATCCTCGTTCGATGCGAAGGTGCGTGAGGAAGGATTCGGCAAGGCGTGTAGCGCTATCGACGCGCTGGGGCATGAGGTCTCTCTACAGCACCACGAAGGGGTCGATGGCGAGCGCGACGAACACGAGCGTAAGGTACGTAATCGACGCGTGGAACACCCCCATGGGGTTGAGCTTCGAACCGGTCATACCGCGCCGCACGCGCACCGCGTATCGCACAACCAGAAACAAGAACCAGCCGCCGAACACGATCGAGCTCACCGTGTACACGATGCCTGTGGGCGCGAGGGGAATGATCGCAAACGAGCACAGCAGCATCATGACCGTGTGGAACACCATGTGCTTCGCGACGGTCGTGCGCGAGCTCACGACGGGGAGCATAGGAACCTCGGCGCGGGCGTAGTCCTGCGTAAAACGCTCGGCGAGCGGCCAGTAGTGCGGCGGCGTCCAAAAAAAGATCACGAGGAAAAGAAAGAACGCGGTCCATGAGACGCCACCCGTGACGGCGGACCAGCCGATCAAAACCGGCATGCAGCCCGCAATCCCGCCCCACACGATGTTCTGACTCGTGCGGCGCTTGAGAATCATCGTGTAAAACACGACGTACAGCAGGATCGCGCCGAGCGCGAGGAGTGCCGAAGGAGCGTTGACAAACGCCCACAGGTACACCACCGAGAGCGCGCACAGGGCGAGCCCGAATGCGAGAGCCGCTTGCGGCGAAACCTCACCCGTGACGAGCGGGCGGTTCTTCGTGCGCTTCATCTTCGCATCGATGTCGCGGTCCAGATACATGTTGAGGACGTTCGCGCCACCGGCGGCAAGGTAGCCGCCCACCATCGTGTTGAGGATCAGCAGCCACGACGGGAAACCACCGGCCGCGAGAAACATCGTGGGGATAGTGGTGATGAGCAAGAGCTCAATAATGCGCGGCTTAGTGAGAGCAACGTACGCGAGAAGGGTACGGCGAAGCGAGCGGTCACTTCCGCCTCCATGCTGCGCCGTCGCCTCATGGGAAAGGGTGGTCGTGCCGGGGCTTTGATTCACTCGCGTTCCTCGATTGCGTGGAGATTGCGTGGACGAAAAGGCTGGGGAGGGCCTTGTGATCGGGATTGGCCACAGCGAAGGGCCTAACGTCCCTCCACAATAGTCGCCCGGGAGGCCGGGAGCCAGGATCTCTCGGGTAAGTCACGCCACTAGATGTACTGCTCGGGGACGTTGATCAATCGTGAGAACGGCGGCTGGTTGTCGCAGGCCGTGTGCGGGCGGTGCTGGTTGTACTGGTGCAGCCAATCCGGCAGGGCGTCGCGTCGTTCTTGCTCGCTGGTGTAGCAGCGGGCGTAGGCCCACCCGTCGGCCATGGTCCGGTGGAAGCGCTCTACCTTGCCGCTGGTCTGCGGCCGGTACGGACGCGTCCGCATCGGGGGGATCGAGAGGGCCTCGCAGGTGTCCCGCCACAGGTGCGAGCGATAGGCGCCACCGTTGTCGGACAGCACCCGCTCTACGGAGACGCCGCGATCGGCAAACCACGCCACAGCCCGATGCAGGCCCCCGACCGCGGTGACGGCGGTCTCGTCGTCGTGGACCTCGGTGTACGCGACGCGGGAGTGGTCGTCAATGACGGTGTGCACGAACGCGTACCCGAGCCTGGGGTTGTGCCACTTGCTCTTCGGCTTACCCGGTGTCGCCGTTCGGTTGTGGTCGCCTTGGCGGCGGCCGACGTAGCGCCAGCCGCCACCGTCGGGGATGTTCCCGAGCTTCTTCACGTCCACGTGGACCAGGGAGCCGGGGTGGGGTGTTCGTACCGGCCGATCGGTTCGCCACTCTCGCGGTCCACGTAGGAGAGCCGGTTCAGTCGGGCACCGGCCAAGATGCGGTGGACGGTTGAGGGCGCGATGCCGAGTCGGGCGGCGAGCTGCACGGGGCCCTCACGCAGCCGTATCCGCAGGCTGACGCACCGCTTCGTCGTCGCCTTGTCCGTCTTGTTCGGTGAGGTCTTCGGCCGGGACGAGCGATCCTGCATCGACTCGCCGGCGCGATAGCGGTCGACCCACCTCTTCACGGTCGGCCAGGAGACCTTGAAGCGAGCGGCGACTTCGCTGATGGGCCTACCGTCGTCGACGACGAGCTGAGCCACCTTGAGCCGGTGGCGAGGTGTCAGGGTGGCGTTGGCGTGCATCACTCCTCACCTGCTGCGACGGGCGTCGTCCGCGGCGTTCGGAGTTGCCCAAGGACTGCAAGGAGGATCGTCGTGGCGAGCGGCACGAGTCCGGCGGCGATGAACAAGCTGGCAGCGGCGATGTGTCGGCTGAGGAGTCCGGTGAGTGCGATGGACAGTGGCATGAAGGCGATGGAGATGAAGAAGTCGAGGCTGGCGACTCGGCCGAGCATCTCCAGCGGTACGTGTTCCTGCAGGACCGTGCCCCAAATGACCATCCCGACTCCGATCGACGCACCGTAGACCGCCAGTCCGGCGCTGATGATCCACGGATTGTTGGTGAATGCGGAGATGGCCAGTGGAAGGCAGCCGAGTGCCCATGCGCCGACCATTACGGGCAGGAAGTGTGAGGGGGTGGGCCATGAGCCGGCGACGAGGGAACCCACCAGGCCGCCGACGCCCAGAGCTCCGAGGACGACTCCGTACACAGCCGGACCGTTGTCATGGGTCGAACGTACAAGCGCGGGCAGGAGAACTTCCAGCGGGCCGGTCACGGCCAGGCCCATGGCGGCCGCCAACAGCACGCTGGAGCGAACCCAGCGCGTGCGGGCGACGTAGCCGAACCCGTCGAGCAGGTCCCGCAGCGCAGAGGTGGCCGGAGCTTCGGCGTCGGTCTCGGCTGAGCAAGGGGCAGGAAGCCGCAGGGCGGCGATCAGGGCGAGTCCGACCGCGCCGGCGATGAGGTACCCGCCCGCGGCGGGCACGCTCGCGCCGATGACGGCACCGACGACACCGGGGGCGAGGGTCTGTCCTACCAGCGGCCGGGTGGTCCCTTCGAGCCCATTGACGGCCATCAGGTCGTCGCTTCCCACGAGGACGGGCACGAGCGCGGTGTAGGCCGGGAAGAAGAAGGCGGTCGAGACGCCGATGATGAACGCGGACACTGCCAGCATCCAGAAAGTGGCCGCGTCGAAGATGGCGGCGGTGGAGGTCGTCGTCGAGGTGGCGAGGTTGACAGTGAGGACGCCGACGATGACGGACTTCTTGGCGACGCGGTCCGCAAGTACCCCGGCGGGCAAGGAACCTGCGAGCAGGCCGATGCCGCTCCACGCCACGACACCCGACAAGGTGGCCGCCGTGGCGCCCAGGTCGAGGGTCTGCATGGCTAAGTAGAGGGCCCAGGCACCCTGGGCGAAGACGGTGAGCACCATCGCTGCAAACAGCGGTCGGTAGCCGGGGACGGACAAGGGGCGAAGGGGGTTCATGGCAGGTCCTTTGGGGCAAGGCTGAGGTGGGGCCAGTCGGTGAGGTCGTCGAGCATCTGCCGGTCGTGCGTGGCGACGATCGTGGCGCAGGAGGTCCGCAGGAGCTCGGTGGTGATGTCGTCGACGAGGCTCGATGACAGATGGTTGGTGGGCTCGTCCAGGAGCAACAGGTCCGGGTCCACCGCCAGGCACATGGCCAGATGGAGGCGGCGTTGTTGCCCTTGCGACAGGTGCCCCACGGGTGTGCGGGTTGCCGCGGGCTCAAGCAGCCCGAGTGAGCCGAGGGAGGGTGCCTGTGATCGGCGGCCCTGCGTGGCCAGGTACGTCTCGTAGACCACGTGTGCGGGGAGGGCGTCGTCCCAGTCAGGGACCTCTTGAGACAACAGGGCGACGCGCACCCTCGGGTTCACCCGCAGCTGGCCTGTACTCGGGGCCAGTCGCCGACCGAGAAGCCCCAACAGTGTGGACTTCCCAGCACCGTTCGGCCCGGTGACCACCAACCGGTCTCCACCGCTGATGTCCACCGAGACCGGGGTGGTCAACTGGTCAGTCACGGTGAGCATGGAGGCGTTGACGATGTTCTGACCGGTCCGCGCTGACGATATGGGCCATGCCAACCGCAGCGGTGGCTCTGGCACGTCGATCTGATGACGCTCTAGGTCCACGATGCGGCGGTTGAAAGCCTGGACCACCCCGGCAGCGCGCGTAGCCCGTTGGTGCTTGCCCGTTCCCTTGTCGGGTCGCCAACCGCCTTGCGACAGGCGGGAGCGTGCGTCGTCGGCGGCGCGGGTCAGTTCCTGATGCCGGGCGACCTGGGCGGCATAGTCTTGCTCCCAGGCGGCCCGTTCTCGTTGCCGCCCTTCGATCCAGCCCTCGTAACCGCCCGCGTAGGTGCGCGGAAGGCCATCGCGGGTCGGGTCGAGGTCCAGGAAGCTGGTCGCCACGTCGCGCAGCAGGGCGCGGTCGTGGCTGACTAAGGCCAGGCCACCGGGGTGGTGCCGCAGGCGCTCAGTCAGGAACGACAGCCCTGCCGCGTCCAGGTGGTTGGTGGGCTCGTCCAGCAGCAACAGGTCAGGGGTCGATCCGAGGGCGACCGCCAGCCGTACCCGGTACCGCTGACCGACCGACAAGGTCGACAGGACCCGATCGCGGTCGCTACAGGCGTCCAGGCCCGCCAGGGCGATGTCAACACGGCGGTCTGCATCCCAGGCGTCCAGCCGCGTGGCCGCCTCGAGTGCGGCGGAATAGGCGTCGGCCGCGTCATCGCCCGCGGCCAGCGCCGCGGTAGCCACGTCGAGGGCCTGCAGAGCGGCCCTGGATGGGGCGGTAGCCTCGGCAATGAGGTCACCGACCGTGCGATCGCCCTCGGTGGCCATGTCCTGTTTGACCAGGACGAGGGAACCCACCCGGGTCACCACTCCCGAGTCGGGTTTC
Source organism: Dermabacter jinjuensis (assembly GCF_902381725.1). GTDB lineage: Bacteria > Actinomycetota > Actinomycetes > Actinomycetales > Dermabacteraceae > Dermabacter > Dermabacter hominis. Next base: position 1,888,316 of record NZ_LR698963.1, read on the forward strand.
AAGATCCCCGCCAGTATGTGGAGCAAGGTGGTCTTGCCCCGGCCGTTGTCGCCGACGATCGCCAGTCGCGACCCGGTGGAGACGGTGACGTCAGTCCCACTCAGCAGCGGCCTGTCGCCGAGTGTCAGGTGGAGTGATTCAGCGCGGATGTGTGCAGCGGATCCTTGGGATGTCCCGATCCAAGCACATGACTGTAAAGGTTCTGTGGTTGGCATTGTGTACTCTCAGCTCGTCATGGAGCCGGGCACCACGAAGCGGCCGCCCGGCAGATGGCCAGGACGGCAGACGAGAGGTCATAAGGGGTCCCGCCGCCGTCAGCGGACGGAACGCAGCTTCATCGAGGCGATGCCTGAGTACATGCGGCCGAGGATACAGAGACCGGGCGATGCCACGCAAGTCAACTAACGTCCCCGGTCAGTGCAACTAGACGTCCAGGTCCGACGCTTGCCGAGCAGCCGTCGGACCCACACGGCACAGCTGCGTGCCGGCGCCGCCGCTGAGCCCTTGTTTCCTGCATTTCCTGAGACAGCAGTCACCTATCCTCCAATTTCGCGCGATACTATCGACACGATTTTGGCCCCTCGCGCCGATCCGGTCCCGCCCTCGGCGCTTGAGATGGATCAACCGATGGAAGGGAAAGAACTTTCGTGAGTAGCAATTTCGTAGCCCCCGAGGGCTGGAGCGATCTCGACAAGCGTGCCATCGACAACGCGCGGATCCTCGCCGCGGAAGCCGTACAGAAGGTCGGCAATGGGCACCCGGGCACGGCTGTGAGCCTCTCCCCTGCTGCCTACCTCCTGTACCAGGACATCATGAACCACGATCCCAAGGATCCGGACTGGTTCGGCCGAGATCGCTTCATCCTCTCGTGCGGTCACACGAGCCTCACGCAGTACCTCCAGCTCTTCCTCGGCGGCTTCGGCCTCGAGGTTGAAGACCTTCAGGCGCTGCGCACCGAGGGCTCGAAGACCCCGGGCCATCCCGAAAACTTCCACACGGCCGGTGTCGAAATGACGACGGGTCCGCTCGGCCAGGGAATTGCATCGTCCGTAGGCTTTGCCATGGCGCAGCGCCGCGTTCGGGGCCTCCTCGATCCCACCGCCCCCGCCGGCGAGAGCCCGTTCGACACCTTCACCTACGTGATTGCATCCGACGGCGACCTCGAAGAGGGCGTGAGCCACGAAGCCTCCTCCCTCGCCGGCACGCAGCAGCTCGGCAACCTCATCGTCATTTGGGACGACAACGAGATCTCCATCGAAGGCGATACCAACATCGCCTTTACCGAGGACACCGCCGCCCGCTACCAGGCCCTCGGCTGGGATGTGCGCACCGTGGACTGGACCAATGGCGGCACCGAGTACGTCGAAAACCTCAAGGAGCTGAAGGACGCAATCGTCGCCGGCCAGCAGGTCACTGACAAGCCGACCTTCATTCGCCTCCGCACCGTGATCGCATGGCCGACCCCCGGCAAGTCCGGAGACCACGCTGCTCACGGATCCGCACTTGGCGATCAGCCCATCGCCGGGCTCAAGGACATCCTCGGTTTCGATACCGAAAAGACCTTCGAGATCGACGAAGAAGCTCTCGCACACGCCCGCGCCCTCATCGAGCGCGGTGCCCAGAAGCATCGCGAATGGGATGCCAAGGTGGAAGAGTGGCGCGCCGAGAATCCCGATGCCGCGGCGCTGTACGACCGCTTGATCGCCCGCGACCTTCCCACGGATCTCGACGAGGCGCTGCCGGTCTTTGAGGCCGACGAGAAGGGCCTCGCGACCCGCGCTGCCTCCGGCAAAGTCCTCTCTGCCCTCGCTCCCGTTCTCCCCGAACTGTGGGGTGGGTCGGCTGATCTCGCGGGCTCCAACAACACGACTATGGCGGGTGAACCGTCGTTCATTCCTGAGGCCAACCAAACCAAGGACTTTTCGGGCAGCCCGTACGGCCGCACTCTCCACTTCGGTATTCGCGAGCACGCGATGGGCGCCATCCTGAGCGGAATCTCGCTCTACGGCCTTACACGCCCGTATGGCGGCACGTTCTTCCAGTTTGCGGACTACATGCGCGGCTCGGTGCGCCTCGCCTCGCTGTGCAAGACTCCCGCGATCTACGTGTGGACACACGACTCAATCGGCCTCGGCGAAGACGGCCCCACCCACCAGCCTGTCGAGCACCTCGCCGCCTACCGCGCAATCCCGAACCTCTCGATCGTGCGACCGGCTGATGCGAACGAGACTGCTCAAGCGTGGAAAGCGGTCCTCAAGCGCGACGAGGGTCCCGCTGGTCTGATCCTCACGCGCCAGGGTGTTCCCACCTTTGACCGCGAGGAGTATGCGAGCGCGGACAACCTCGACAAGGGCGCCTACGTCATGAAGGACGCTTCCAACGGTGAGCCCGAGGTCATCCTGATCGCGACGGGTTCCGAGGTCCAGCACGCTGCAGGCGCGCAGAAGCTACTTGAAGCCGAAGGCATTCCCACGCGACTCGTGTCGATGCCCTGCGTCGAGTGGTTTGACGAGCAGAGCGAGGAGTACCGCGAATCGGTTCTTCCCAGCACCGTCAAAGCGCGCGTGAGCGTCGAAGCCGGGATCGCGATGCCCTGGTATCGCTTCCTCGGTGACGCAGGACGCGCAGTCTCGCTCGAGCACTACGGTGAGTCGGCATCGGGCTCGCTCCTGTTCGAGAAGTACGGTTTCACGGCCGAAAACGTTGCGGCGAAGGCGAAAGAATCCCTCGCTGCAGCTCGTAAGTAACCGCCAATCAATCGGATACTCAGCTCAACCGAACACCTCCCGAAAGGTTTTGCCATGACCGAACTGACGCAAAAGCTCAGCGACCTTGGCGTCTCCCTCTGGCTCGACGATCTCTCCCGTGCACTCATCGACACCGGAGACCTCGAAAAGCTCATGAGCGAACGCAACATCGTCGGTGTCACCACGAATCCCGCGATCTTCAAGGCGGCCATCGCGGGCAAGTCGGATTACGACCGTGCAATCGCCGACGCGGCTTCGCGCGGCCTCGATGCCGATGCAATCATCACGGAGCTGACGACGCGCGATGTGCGCGATGCATGCGACGTATTCGCGCCGACCTACAAAGCTTCGAACGGCTTCGACGGTCGAGTGTCGATCGAGGTCGATCCGCGCCTCGCGCACGAGGAGGACGCGACCGTCGAGCAGGCGAAGTCCCTTAGCGCACTCGTGGACCGCGAGAACGTGATGATTAAGATCCCCGCGACCGACGAGGGCCTCCCGGCGATCACCCGTGCGATCGCTGAGGGCATTAGCGTGAATGTCACGCTCATCTTCTCGCTCGAGCGCTACCGCCAGGTGATCGATGCCTACCTCAGCGGACTCGAGAAGGCAGCAGAAAACGGCGTGGATCTCTCACGCATCCACTCGGTGGCCTCCTTCTTCGTGTCCCGCGTGGACAGCGAAATCGATAAGCGCCTCGAAGCCATCGGCGGCGATGCCCTCGACCTTCTCGGCAAGGCCGGCCTCGCCAACGCGCAGGCTGCGTTTGCCGAATACCTCGAGTATGTCGGCTCCGATCGTTTCGCCGCCCTCAAGGAAAAGGGCGCGAATCCGCAGCGCGCCCTGTGGGCATCAACCGGCGTGAAGAACGAGGCCTATCCCGACACGATGTACGTGGACCGCCTCGTCGGCAATCCGGTCGTCAATACGGTTCCAGGTAAAACCCTCGAAGCCGTTGCCGACCATGCCCGTATCGAGGGCCCCCTCACCGAGAGCGACCTCTCCGCCGCACGCGAGACCCTCGAAACCATCAGCGCCGCCGGAATCGACCTCGACGATGTCTTCGCCGTGCTCGAACGCGAAGGCGTCGAAAAGTTCGAGGCCGCTTGGGAGGACCTCCTCTCGGCGGTTCGTGACGCCGCCTCGGCCGCACAGTAACACCCCTTTACGCGCCGTGCCCGCGCCCCGTCCTTTGGGTGCGCGGGCACGGCCGCGACAGAAGTCAATACCTACCAAAGGACCATAGTGAGGCAGAACGAAGCTGCACCAGGCAACCCTCTGCGCGATTCGCGCGACCGTCGCCTCCCCCTCATCGCTGGACCGTGCTCGGTCGTCATGTTCGGAGTCACGGGCGACCTCGCCCGCAAAAAGCTCCTTCCCGCAATCTATGACTTGCACAATCGCGGTCTACTCCCCCCGGCCTTCGGCCTCGTGGGCTTCGGTCGACGCGACTGGAGCCACGACGACTTCGCCGATTACATGCGCGAAAGCGTAGAGAAGTACGCACGCACCCCCTTCAACGAGCACGCGTTCGAACAACTCAGAGGCGGCCTTCGATTCGTCACGGGTGCCTTTGATGACACTGAAGCCTTCGAAGAACTCACGCGAGTGGTAAGCGAGCTCGACGACTCGAGGGGAACGGGCGGCAACCATGCCTTCTACCTCTCCATCCCGCCCAGCGCCTTCCCTCAGGTCGCGGAACAACTTGCACAATCGGGCCTCAACACTCCCTCCGAACATTCGTGGCGGCGCGTCGTCATCGAGAAACCCTTCGGGCACGACCTCGAAAGCGCACGAGAGCTCAACGACATCGTCGAAAAAGTCTTTAAGCCCGAAGAAATCTTCCGAATCGACCATTACCTCGGCAAGGAAACGGTGCAGAATCTGCTCGCGTTCCGGTTCGCGAACCAGATGTTCGAGCCCGTGTGGAACTCGCGCTATGTCGACCACGTGCAGATCACGATGGCTGAAGACATCGGGATTGGCACCCGCGCCGGGTACTACGACGGTATTGGAACCGCGCGCGACGTCATCCAGAACCACTTGCTCCAGCTTCTTGCCCTGACGGCCATGGAAGAACCCATCACGTTCGATGCTGCCGAGCTTCGCAATGAAAAAGAAAAGGTCCTCGCCGCAGTCGAACTGCCAGAGGATCTCGCCGAAGGCACCGCCCGTGGTCAGTACGTCGGCGGCTGGCAAGGCGGTGAACAGGTCAACGGCTACCTCGAAGAGAACGGTATCTCGCCCGACTCGACTACCGAGACTTTCGCGGCGATCAAGCTCAAGGTCAATACTCGCCGCTGGGCAGGCGTGCCGTTCTACCTCCGCGCGGGCAAGCGCCTCGGGCGGCGCGTCACGGAGATCGCGATCGTCTACAAGCAGGTGCCGTTCCTTCCCTTCCGCGATACCGACACCGTAGACCTCGGCCAAAACGCGGTCGTCATCCGCGTCCAGCCGGATGAAGGTGTGACAATGCGTTTCGGCTCGAAGGTTCCCGGTACCCAAATGGAGGTGCGCGATGTCAACATGGACTTCGCGTACGGATCGACATTCACGGAGGAATCCCCCGAGGCCTATGAACGCCTCATTCTTGACGTTCTGCGTGGCGCTCCTCCTCTCTTCCCCCGGCAAAAGGAGGTGGAGCTCTCCTGGAAGATCCTCGACCCCATCCTCGAGTTCTGGGATGAGCATATGCCGCCCGCCCCGTACCGTTCAGGCACGTGGGGACCGCAGACTGCACACGACATGATGGCCCGCGACGGCCGCACTTGGAGGCGTCCATGATTTCGACACTTGAGAACACGACAGCTTCGCAGATCGGCGCTAAGCTTCGCGATTTGCGCGAAGAGGACGGACTCATTTCCCTCAACCGCGTCGCGACGCTCGTCATCGTGACGCACACCGGCTCGCTCGACGAGCCGATCCAGGCCGCGGTGCGGGCAAGCCAAGAGCACCCAGCACGGATCATTGTGATCGTGACCGAGCACGACTCGGATCGCGATGCCCTCGATGCGGAAATCAGGGTGGGTACGGACGCCGGCGCCGGCGAGGTCATCATTTTGCGCGCGCACGGACGCGTGAATGCTGGCCTCGACACGCTCATCACGCCGCTTCTACTTCCCGATGCCCCCATCGTCACGTGGTGGCCTTACACTCCGCCGGCCTCACCATCGCAGGATCCGCTCGGTGCAATCGCGCAGCGCCGCATCACCGACGTCTACCAGTGCGAAAGCCCGAAGTCGTCCCTTCTGCGTCTCGCCCGCGGCTACAAGTCGGGTGATTCCGATCTGTCGTGGTCGCGCATCACCAACTGGCGCGGTCTCGTCGCAACCGCGTACGACTACCCGCCCGCCGACAAGCCGAAAGCCATCACTATCGAAGGGCTCGAAGACAACCCATCGTCGCTGCTCATGCAGGCCTGGCTCCAGCGCTCGCTCGGCGAAGATGTTCCGGTCGAATTCAAGGTCGTCAAAGCCGATCACGGCCTGAGCGCCGTGACCCTTCACCGCGACGACGGCGACATCCGCCTTATGCGCTCGAGTGAGGAGGGCATCACGATGAGCCTTCCCGGCAACAATGACGACCAGTTCGTGACGATGCCGAAGCGCACCATGTACGACCTCTTGAGCGAAGAGCTTCGCCGTCTCGACCCCGATGACGTGTACGGCGATGTCCTCGCCGCGGCATTCCCGCTGACCGGTGACCCGAACAGTTTCGCGGTGGGCAAGCCCGAGTCAACCGACGTTGTTTCGGACGACATGGATGCCGTCGTGAAGGCCGTGGCGAAGGACGCCGTGGCTCGGATCGCCGCCGCTATTGAGGAGCGCGGTATCGCCCACCTCGTTCTCACGGGCGGGCGTGCAGGAACGGCGACGGCGGAGCGCATCGCTATCTCGCTTGAGTTCGCTGAGGTCGACACGTCGAAGCTGCACGTCTGGTGGGGTGACGAGCGCTTCGTCGCAACCAAGTCCTCGGACCGCAACGATCGCCCCGTGATCTCGGCGTTGACGACCGGCGCGGGCATCCCCGTGTACAACGTGCACACGATCCCCGGTTCCGACGCCGGTATGAGCCTTGATGAGGCCGCCGCCTGGTACGGGCAGCAACTCACGATCCAGGGAAGCGACTCAGCGTTCACGACACAGGGCGAGGCCTACTTCGATGTGCTTTTGCTCGGGGTTGGCCCCGACGGCCACGTCGCCTCGCTTTTCCCGGAACACCGGGATGCTCGGGCGACATCGGCCTACGCGGTTCCCGTACGCAATTCCCCGAAGCCACCGTCGGAGCGCATTTCGCTTTCATGGCCTGTGCTCAATAGCGCGCGTCACGTGTCCTTCCTTGTCGCGGGCTTCGATAAGGCGCAGGCGGTAAAGACGGCGCACGGGAAGGTCGATGCTGCGGCCTGCCCGGCCTCGGCGGTGCGGGGTACGGAATCGACGACGTGGTTCCTGGACAAGGAAGCAGCGCACTTCCTGTAAGCCACGAGTGCGAGCCACAGCTGTGGATCGCGGTGAAGAAAGGCGAACGAAAGCCATGACGACGGGCGTGATGATCGGCGAAGTCAGCCTCGGTGAAGGCCACAGGACAGCGATCATCGCGCCCGTGCTCGGTTCAAGCGTGAGCGAACTGAGCGATCAAGCGGTACAGGCGCGAGAGGCGCCCGTGGACATCCTCGAGGTGCGTCTCGATCACCTCCTGGGCGAGGCCGACGTTCCCTTCGCCCAGGCCGAGGCCGCCATTATGGACGCGCTCCGCGCTGTTCGCGCATCCGCTCCCTCGCATCCGCTGCTCGCGACGATCCGCACGGCGAGCGAGGGCGGCACGTGGAGCGTTACGGACGACGTTTACGCCGAGCTGCTTTCGGCAATCGCAAAATCCGGTCTCGCCGAGGCACTCGACGTCGAGATCGCGCGGCATCCCGCTGCCATCAGCTCCGTTCTCGAAGCTACCGAGGCCTCTGGCATTCCCGTTGTCCTCTCGCGTCACTACTTCGAGGCCACTCCCCCGCGCGAGGCGATGCTCGCGATGCTCGAATACATGACGACCCTCGCACCCCCGCAGCGGGCCATCGCGAAACTCGCGGTCATGCCGCAATGTCCCGAGGACGTCCTCGCCCTTCTCAGCGCGAGCCTCGACGCGAAAAAGCGCCTTGAGCGCCCGCTCATCACGATCGCGATGGGGCATCTAGGCAGGGTAAGCCGGCTCGCAGGCGAAGTATTCGGATCCGACGCAAGCTTTGCCACCGTCGGCCCCCAATCCGCCCCGGGGCAGCTCAGCGCCAGCACCCTCGCGATCGTGCTTGATCGGTAGTTTCTCTTTCCCGTGGCCCACGCCGGTCAGCCGATTGAAGGGGCGAAGAGGAGAGTGAAAGCTGGCTCGAGGGAAAGAAAAACACCCGAGTGCCTTCGACATACACCCGGGTGCGTAAAGAATCAGTGTGGGAGAAACGGCGCGAGGCGCGCCAGGTCCCTACATGAATCGCTCAACCACGGCGATACCAATCGCCGAGCCAAGCCACACCACGCCCACGACGGTCGTAATGATGTTGAGGTTGCGTTCCGCAACGCCCGAAGAGCCCGCACCGGTCGAAATGCCGCCGCCGAACATGTCGGAGAGGCCACCGCCACGCCCCTTGTGCATGAGGATAAACATCATGAGCAAGAGGCTCGTGATCGCAAGAATCACGAAGAGAGCGATCTTGAGAATTTCCATGTCCGGGAGGTTCCTTCGGTTGACATAGGGGAAACGAGGTTAACAATACGCTACACGGCCCAGCCTAAGGCCGAGCCGCGTAGCGAGGTTATCACTTCGTGAGGGAAATCAATCAGCGACGTTGTAGGTGGCGATCTTCGCGAACTCATCGGCCTTGAGCGATGCACCACCAACGAGTGCACCGTCAACGTCAGCCTGCTGCATGAGGTCAACAATCGAGGAGGACTTCACGGAGCCGCCGTAGAGCACGCGCACCGAATCGGCAACCTCGTCGCCGAACTTCGTACGGAGCAGATCGCGGATCTCGCGGCACACTTCCTGCGCGTCTTCGCTCGTCGCGACTTCGCCGGTGCCGATCGCCCACACGGGCTCGTAGGCAATGACGATCTTCTTGACGTCCTCGGCCGAGAGGCCTTCGATGCCACCTTCGACCTGCGCGAGGGTGTATTCGACGTGCTTACCGGCCTTGCGCTCCTCGAGCGGCTCGCCTACGCAGAGAATCGGCGAAAGATCGTTCGCGAGTGCAGCCTTGACCTTGGCATTGGTCACCTGCTCGGTCTCGCCGTGGTACTGCCGGCGCTCCGAGTGGCCAACAGCTGCGTAGGTTGCACCGAGAGCCTTGAGCATCGCGCCCGAGACTTCGCCCGTGTACGCGCCAGATTCGTGCTCGGAAATGTCCTGACCGCCGTACACAATCCCGGAACCCGAACCATCGAGAACAGTCTGAACAGTGCGGATGTCAACAAACGGAGGAAGAACAGCAACCTCGACGGCATCGGTCTTGTGGCCGGCTTCCTTGAGGTTCTCGACGAGGTCCTCAAGGAGCGCCTGAGCCTCGATGTAGGTGAGGTTCATCTTCCAGTTGCCTGCAATAAGCGGGGTACGAGTCATGATCACTTCTCCTCAAGAATGGCGATACCCGGCAGCTCCTTGCCCTCGATAAGTTCGAGGCTCGCACCGCCACCGGTGGAAATGTGCGAGTAGCGCGCTTCGTCGAAGCCGAGATTGCGGATCGCGGACGCGGAATCGCCGCCACCCACGACCGTGTAGCCCGAGCATTCGGCGAGGGCTTCGGCGATAGCTTTGGTGCCGTCTGCGTAGAGTTCAAACTCGAATACGCCCATCGGGCCGTTCCAGAAGACCGTGCCGGCATCGCCGAGCTTCGAGGCGAACAGCTCGCGGGTCTTCGGACCGATGTCGAGACCTTCCTTGTTCGCAGGGATGTCGCTCGAGGGAACGACGTCGGCGGGGCCGTCCGGCCCGAAGTTTTCGGACACGACGTTGTCGACCGGAAGGACGATCTCGACGCCCGATTCCTCGGCGCGCTTGAGGTAGCCCTTCACCGTCTCCACCTGGTCTTCTTCAAGGAGCGACTTGCCTACCTCGTGGCCAAGGGCCTTCTGGAAGGTGTAGCTCATGCCGCCGCCGATGAGGAGGCGGTCGGCCTTGCCGAGGAGATTGTCAATCACGCCGAGCTTGTCGGAAACCTTCGAGCCGCCGAGAATCACGACGAACGGGCGTGCCGGCTCATCGGTCACCTTGCGAAGCGACGCGACCTCCTTTTCGACGAGCGAACCCGCCGCAGCCGGCAGGAGCTTAGCCACGTCGTACACGGACGCCTGCTTGCGGTGGACAACACCGAAACCGTCAGACACGAACGCATCGGCGAGCGAAGCGAGTTCCTTCGCGAAGGCTTCGCGCTCTGCCTGATCCTTGCTCGTTTCGCCGGCGTTGAAGCGGACGTTTTCGAGAACGGCCACATCGCCGTCACCGAGGCTTTCGACCGTCTGCTTGGCGCTCTCGCCAACGGTATCCGTCGCAAACGCGACCGGCGCCTCGAGGAGCTCGCTCAGTCGATCCACGGCGGGCTTGAGGGAGAACTTGGGATCCGGCGCGCCCTTGGGACGGCCGAGGTGAGCGGTCACAATGACACGCGCACCCTTCTCGCGAAGAGCATTGATGGTCGGCAGCGAAGCACGAATACGGCCATCATCCGTGATGGTCGTGCCGTCGAGTGGAACGTTGAGATCGGCGCGTACGAGAACGCGCTTGCCGGCGAGATCGCCGAGTGAATCGATGGTCTTAAGCATGGGTCACATCCTCATAAAAAGGGCGGGGTGGCGATTGCGCACCCCGGTGGAGCCTTTCAGCCCCAGGTGGACGAAGGGCCCGCGCCCACAGCGGTGCCGTGACGCGGACCCTTCGTTGAGGTACTCAAGAGTGAGCGGAGGGGAGAATCAGAGCTTCTCGCCCATAAGGACGGTCAGGTCAACGAGGCGGTTCGAGTAACCCCACTCGTTGTCGTACCACGACACGACCTTGACCTGGTTGCCGATGACCTTGGTGCAGCCGGCATCGAAGATCGAGCTGTGCGGATCGGTCTCGATGTCCTTCGAGACGATCGGATCCTCGGTGTAGGCGAGAACGCCCTTGAGCGGGCCCTCTGCGGCCTTCTTCACGGCAGCGTTGATCTCCTCGACGGAAACCTCGCGCTCAGCCTCGAAGGTGAGGTCCACGACCGAGCCGGTCGGCGTGGGAACGCGGAGCGCGTAACCGTCGAACTTGCCCTTGAGCTCGGGGAGCACGAGAGCAACAGCAGCAGCGGCGCCGGTCTTCGTGGGGATGATGTTGAGGGCTGCGGCGCGAGCGCGGCGCAGGTCCTTGTGGGGCGCATCGAGGATGCGCTGGTCACCCGTGTACGCGTGCACCGTCGTCATGAGGCCCTTGACGATGCCGAATTCATCGTTGAGAACCTTTGCGAGCGGGGCGAGGCAGTTGGTCGTGCACGAGGCGTTCGAGACCACGTGATGGTTCTCAGCGTCGTAGTCGCCCTCGTTCACGCCAACGACGAAGGTTGCGTCAACGTTCTTGCCGGGGGCCGAGATGATGACCTTCTTGACGGTATCGCCGAGGTGAGCCTTGGCCTTCTCAGCATCGGTGAAGAGACCGGTCGACTCAACGACGACCTCAGCGCCAACCGAGGCCCAATCGATAGCAGCCGGATCCTTTTCCGAGAACACCTTGATCGACTTGCCGTCGATGGTGATCGAATCCTCGGTGGACTCGACAGAGCCGTCGAAACGGCCGAGGATCGAGTCGTACTTCACGAGGTGCGAGAGGGTCTTGGTGTCGGTGAGGTCGTTGACAGCAACGATCTCGATGTCGGCGCCCTGCTCGAATGCAGCGCGCGCGAAGTTACGGCCGATACGACCGAATCCGTTAATACCAACCTTTACGGTCACAGTTCCTCCTTGGTGCACGGCGGCGTTTCCGCCGTGTGGGACTGGGCTTCGCGCACCTCCTTGTACGCATGGATCCCGCGTGTGCGGGTTAGCTCGATTCTATCAACATTGTGATGCGAGGCTCATAGGAACCTGGGGAGCCACAAGCGGCTCAGCGCGCTTTTTTATTCCGCATCTAACATTTCGGGACCAAGGTTTGCCTCGGTTCCAGGAATGCCGCGTTCCTCGGCAGTTTTATCAGCGAGGGCGAGAAGCCGACGGATCCTCCCTGCCACGGCGTCCTTGGTCATGGGCGGATCGGCGAGCTGGCCGAGTTCCTCGAGACTTGCCTGACGGTGTTCGAGGCGGAGAAGACCTGCGGCACGCAAGTGATCGGGAATGTCGTCGCCGAGAATTTCGATCGCCCTTTCGACGCGGGCGCCTGCGGCAACGGCGGCACGCGCCGACCGGCGCAGATTTGCATCGTCAAAATTGGCGAGACGGTTTGCGGTCGCCCGTACTTCCCGCTTTGAGCGCTTGTCGTTCCAAAGCGCCGCAGTTTTTTCGGCACCCATGAGCGCGAGCATGTGACCGATTGCTTCGCCGTCGCGAATCACCACGCGGTCTGTCCCGCGTACTTCTTTCGATTTCGCTTGGATGCCGAGCCTCCGGGCCGATCCCACCATCGCGAGTGCGACCTCGGAGCCGGGGCACGTGAGTTCAAGCGCGGCACTTCGGCCTGGTTCGGTGAGACTTCCGTGAGCGAGGAAAGCTCCTCGCCATGCAGCAGCCTGATCCTCTGTGCTCCCGCCAACGACGAGCGGCGGCAGGCCTCGTACGGGCCTCGAACGCGCATCGAGAAGGCCGGTTTGTTTCGCAAAGATCGCGCCATCGGAGAGCACGCGCACGATGTAGCGCGTCGAGCGCCGGATCCCCGACGCAGCGAGGACGGTGACTTCGCTCGGGTGCCCGTAGAGATCGGCGACGTAGGTCTTGAGTCGGCGGGCACTCGCCGACTGGTCGAGTTCGGCCTCAATCGACACCCGGCCACCCACGAGGTGGAGACCTCCCGCGAAGCGCAAAAGGGTCGCCACCTCGGCTTTACGTGCGCTCACGCGAGTCACGTCGAGGTGGGAAAGCTCCTCCTTGACATCGGCAGTCAGGGCCATTTCAGTCCTTCCATGGGTGGGTGAAAACGCCATTAAACACGTCGCGATACGCGGTCGCGAGTCGAAGCGGATCGTGAGTGGGGGTTCCGTCATTCGTGGATACCGTGCGCATGAGAACGTCGATTCCACGGTCGTGGGCGGCGGTAACGAGGGCCTTTCCACCGTCGCGTTCGACGGAAGGATCGGCTACGAGCGCATTGAATCGGAGCTCAGGGGCTGCGTCGCACACGATGGCAAGCAGATCAGTGCTCGTGAGGCCGACGGTTTCCGAGCGCCCCGCAGCGAGGTTCATCGTCAGCACTTTGCGTGCGTTCGTGTGCGTAATGGCGTCACGTAGTTCAGCGATCTTCACGTGTGGGAGGACGGAGGTGTACCAGCTACCGGGACCGATCACGAGCCATTCGGCCTCTTCGATCGAGTCGAGCACCTCGCGTGCGATCTGAGGTTCGGGCGGAATGATACGCAGGTCCTCGACGTGGCCGGTGGTGGCGGCGACATCCGCCTGGCCGCGGATCGTGCGAAGTTCTTCGCCCGGGAAAGATACGAGCGCCTCGATATCGAGAGGCTCGAGCGCCATCGGAAGAACACGACCGGAAGTACCAAGGAGTTCACCGACGTAGTCGAGTGCGGCGATGGGATTGTCGAGTAGCTGCCAGAGGGCGACGATGAGAAGGTTTCCGAGCGAGTGGCCGTTGATCTCACCGTCCGAGGTGAAGCGATGCTGCACGACATCGCGCCACGTCACTCCCCATTCCGAGTCCTCGCACAGGGCCGAAAGCGCCATGCGGAGGTCACCGGGCGGGAGGATCGGGAGCTCGGCGCGTAGCCGGCCCGAGGAACCGCCGTTGTCCGCCACGGTCACCACTGCGGTGAGATCACGCGTGAGGTGGCGCAGCGCGTTAAGACTCGCTGATAGGCCGTGACCGCCGCCAAAGGCCACCACTTTGGGCCCCCGCGTGCGCGAACGCAGGGGCGTGGGCATGAGCGAGGACGTACGCCTCGGGACATTGGCGTTCACGGCGCTTTACTCTCTGCCGAGATCGCGGTGGCGCACGCGCACCGGGTAGCCAAGCTTTCGAAGCTCATCGCCGATGGTCTCCGCGACCGCAACGGAGCGGTGCTTACCTCCCGTACAACCGATGGCGACGGCAGCGAATTGCTTGTTCTCCTCGCGGTAGCCGCGCAGTACGGGAATCAACATCTCGACGTAACGACTGATGAATTCCTTCGCGTTCGCTTGCTCCAAAACGTAGTCGGCAACCTCGCTATCGATGCCGCGCTTGTCGCGAAGCTCCGGCACCCAGTACGGGTTCGGAAGAAATCGCACGTCGGCAACGTAGTCCGATTCGATGGGAATGCCGTATTTAAAGCCGAAGCTCATGACGTTGACAGTCACGGTGTGGTCGTCCCCTTTGCCGAACTCCTTGCGCATGCGCATCGAGAGCTGGTGGACGTTCAGCGGCGAGGTGTCGATGACGATATCGGCCATCCGTCGCAGCGGAGCAAGCTGCTCTCGTTCGCGGCGGATCCCTTCGAGCACGCCCTCCTCGCCCTGGAGAGGGTGGGGGCGTCGAACCGAGTCGAACCGGCGCACGAGCGTGTTCTGATCGGCGCTGAGGAACACGAGGCGCGTGCGCACTTCCTGTTTCCGGAGGTCCTGGATAACTTCGGGAAGGTCATTGAAGAAGGGGCCGGAACGCGGGTCGGTAACGACGGCGAAGCGATTGGCGCGGCCGACGGCCTGAGACTGAAGGTCGAACAGGGTGCGGATAAGTTGCGGCGCGATGTTGTACACGACGTACCAGCCCATGTCTTCGAGAGCATGGGCGGCAGTCTCCCTGCCTGCACCCGCAAGCCCCGTGATGATCACGATTTCCGGGGCGATACCGCTCTGGTCCGACGGCTGCTCTGTCTCACCGTTGCCCAGCTCTTGCTTGTTCTCACTCAAGAATCTCTCCCGTCGTCATGTTCACCGCGGGGGCCCGCTCTTCGGATTGTAGTGCGGCGTGGATATTCGCCGCGAGTGCAGGGCCAATTCCAGGGACGCCTTCGAGGTCCTCGACGCGCGCCTTGCGAATCGCGTCGACGGTCGTGAAACGGTCGAGGAGCGCACGTCGCCGACTGGGCCCCAGGCCGGGGATCTCATCGAGCACGCTTTCGTGCATCGAGCGGCCTCGTTTGGAGCGGTGAAACGTGATGGCAAAGCGGTGTGCTTCGTCGCGCAGGCGCTGGATGAGAAAGAGCGCTTCGGATGTGCGCGGAAGAATGAGCGGGTAGTCCTCATCGGGCAGCCACACTTCCTCGAGACGCTTAGCGATGCCGATCAGGGCAACATCGGTGATACCCAGTTCATCCATGACGCGTTTGGCGGCATTGACCTGAGGTAAGCCACCGTCAACGATGATGAGGTTCGGCGGGTACGCGAATCGAGTCGCGGACGGATCAACCACGTCACCGTTTGCCCGGGCTTCCTTCTGCTCGAGGTGGTGGCGAAGCCGTCGACGCAGCACGTCCTGCATGCTCGCCGTGTCATCACGCGCTGCGTCCCCGGAGATCGAGAAACGGCGGTACTCGCTCTTGCGTGGGAGACCGTCTTCGAACACGACCATCGAGCCGACGACGTTTGTGCCCTGCGAATGCGAGATGTCGAAGCATTCGATGCGCAGCGGCGCGTCTTCCATATCGAGCGCTTCGCCGAGATCCTCGAGCGCTTTGGAACGGGAGGTGAGGTCGCCTGTCCGGCGCAGTTTCCCGAGTCGCATGGCTTCTTTCGCATTTGCGCTTACCGTCTCAAGAAGCGCTTTCTTTTCACCCCGCTGGGGCACCCGTATATCGATGCTTTGACGGTTAAGGAGCGCTCGAATCTCATCAGGACGGGACGGCATGTGTGTCACGAGAATCTCGTGCGGGGCGCGTGTATCGGTCCCCTCGTAGAGCTGCGTGAGCGCCCGTTCCATGAGCTCAGCCGGGCTTGAATCATCCAAGAGCTCGGCAACCCACCCTCGTTGACCCCGGATACGCCCGCCTCTCACGTGAAAGACCTGCACGCTTGCCTCGAGCTCGTCGAGTTCGAGGGCGACGAGATCGGCGTCGGTCGCATCTGCAAGCACCACCGAGTTTTTTTCCATGACCTTTTCGAGCGCGGCAAGGTCGTCGCGATATCGGGCTGCGGCCTCGTAGTCCAGCGCGGCGGCAGCTTCCTTCATTTTGGTGCGCCGTTCGCGAACAAAAGCCCCGGTATTGCCGTCCATAAACGCCACGAGGTTTTCGGCGAGTGCTCGGTGCTCCTCGATGCTTACGTTGCCTACGCACGGCGCGGCGCATTTGCCAATGAAGCCGAGTAGGCACGGCCTGCCCGAGCGTTCCGCACGGTTGTACACGCCCTGGGTGCACGTTCGCACGGGAAAGACTCGCAATAGCAGGTCGAGAGTTTCGCGAATGGCCCACACGTGAGCGTACGGACCAAAGGAACGATCCGTTTTGTGGCGCTCTTTGCGCGTGATCATCGCGCGCGGCACCTGATTACCCATCGTCACGACGAGGAACGGGTACGACTTGTCATCGCGGAACTTCACGTTGAAGCGCGGATCAAATTCCTTGATCCAGGTGTATTCGAGCGTGAGTGCCTCGACATCGCTCGTGACGACCGTCCACTGCACCTGGCTTGCGGTGGTCACCATTTTCTGGGTGCGCGGGTGGAGGTTCGCGAGATCCTGAAAATAGTTGCCGAGCCTTTGGCGAAGATTCTTCGCCTTGCCCACGTAGATGACCCTCGAATCGGGGTCGAGGAACCGGTAGACGCCAGGATCCGTCGGAATAGACCCCGGCGCCGGCCGGTACGTCGCCGGATCCGCCATTACAGGAGCTCCCGCAGGAACTGCCCCGTGAACGACTCGTCGACCTTCGCGACGTCTTCGGGCGTGCCGGTCGCGATCACGCGGCCGCCTCCGCTGCCGCCCTCCGGACCGAGGTCGATGAGGTAGTCGGCGCTCTTAATCACGTCCAGATTGTGTTCGATCACGACGACCGAGTTGCCCTTGTCCACGAGTCCCTGAAGCACCGAAAGGAGTTTTTTAATGTCCTCGAAGTGCAAGCCGGTCGTCGGCTCGTCCAGCACGTAAATCGTCCGGCCCTTCGAGCGCTTGTGCAGTTCGGCAGCGAGCTTCACGCGCTGTGCTTCGCCGCCCGAGAGCGTCGTCGCGGACTGCCCGAGCCGCAAATACCCGAGACCAACCTCGACAAGCGTCGACAACTGACGGTGGATGGCGGGAACCGCCTCGAAAAACTCGACGGCCTCCGAGATCGGCATGTCGAGCACCTCGGCCACGTTCTTGCCTTTGAAACGCACCTGGAGTGTTTCTGAGTTGTAGCGTGCGCCATGGCACACCTCGCACTTCACGTACACGTCCGGAAGGAAGTTCATCTCGATCTTGATCGTTCCGTCACCGGCGCAGTTCTCGCATCGCCCGCCCTTGACGTTGAACGAGAAGCGTCCGGCCTTGTAACCGCGCACCTTCGCCTCGCTCGTTTGAGCAAAGAGGGTACGAATGCGATCCCAAACCCCCGTATACGTGGCCGGATTCGAGCGCGGCGTACGGCCGATCGGGGACTGGTCGACGTGGACGACCTTATCGAGGTGCTCGAGGCCTTCAACGCGCGTATGTCGGCCGGGGACGACGCGAGCGCGGTTGAGGTTCTTCGCGAGCACACGGTAAAGAATGTCGTTGACGAGAGTCGACTTGCCGGATCCGGACACTCCCGTCACGGCGGTGAATAGGCCCAGCGGCACCGTCACATTCACACCCTGAAGGTTGTTTTCGCGCGCATTCACGACCTTCAGCACACGACCGGGGTCCACCTTCCGGCGCTCTTTCGGCACATCGATCGTGCGCTCACCACTCAGGTACTGCCCGGTGATAGAGCGGGACTCCTCGAGGAGCCCCTCGTACGCGCCCGAATACACAACCTCGCCGCCGTACTCGCCGGCGTTGGGGCCGATATCGACGATCCAGTCAGCCGTGCGGAGCGTGTCCTCATCGTGCTCGACAACGATGAGGGTATTGCCGAGGTCGCGAAGCCGAACGAGGGTGTGGATGAGCCTCTGGTTATCGCGCTGGTGGAGCCCGATCGATGGCTCATCGAGCACGTACAAAACTCCCACGAGGCCCGAGCCGATCTGAGTAGCGAGGCGGATGCGCTGTGCCTCTCCCCCGGACAGGGTTCCGGCGGCACGCGAGAGGTTGAGGTAGTTCAGTCCCACGTCGACGAGGAAGCCGAGCCGTGCGTGGATTTCGCGGAGAATCTCGTCGGCAATCACGAGGTCACGCGAGGAGAACTCGACGCCCTCGAGGAAGGCCTTCGCCTCGCCAATCGGAAGATCCGAGAACTCGGCGATCGACTTTCCACCGATGGTGATGGACAGGACTTCGGGGCGAAGCCTGCGACCCTGGCACGCGGGGCACGGCGCGTGACGCATGAACTGCTCGTAGCGTTCGCGGGCCCAATCGGATTCGGTGTCCTCGTGACGGCGCTTGAGGTAGTACATGACTCCCTCAAAGCCTGTCGAATAGCGGCGCTCGCGCCCGAACCGGTTGCGGTAGCGCACGTGCACTTTGAAATTGTGTCCGTTGAGAAGAGCGTCCTTGGCGTCGTCCGGGAGATCCTTCCACGGCGTGTCCATCGAGAACCCAAGCTCGCTCGCAAGGGCACTCATCACCTGCTGGTGGTGGTCGGCGCTGCCGAGGGTCCACGGCGCAATCGCCCCTTCCGCGAGCGTCGCCGATTCATCAGGGATCACGAGGTCCGGGTCGATTTCAAGTCGCGTGCCGATACCCGCACATTCGGGACACGCGCCGTAGGGGGCGTTAAAGGAGAACGACCGCGGCTCGATTTCTTCGAGCTCGAGAGGATGCTCGTTGGGGCACGCGCGCTTCTCAGAAAATCGGCGCGTGCGCTCGGGCGAGCCCTCAGGTTCATCCACGAAGTCAGCGATGACAACGCCGCCCGCAAGCCGGGTCGCGGTTTCCACCGAGTCCGTTAGTCGCGTGCGCGAACCGCTCTTCACCGCAAGACGATCAACGATGACCTCGATCGTGTGCTTCTTCGTTTTCGCGAGCGAGATGTCCTCCGACAGACGCATCACCTCGCCGTCAATGCGTGCACGGGAGAAGCCCTGTGATTGAAGGGAGCTCAAAAGGTCGGTGTGTTCGCCTTTGCGGCCCTTAATGACGGGCGCAAGAAGCTGGAAACGCGTACCTTCGGGATAGGCAAGAAGAGCATCGACCATTTGCTCTGCGCTCTGAGAAGAAATCTCAGCCCCGCACGTCGGGCAGTGCTGCACGCCCGTGCGCGCATAGAGCAAACGCAGGTAGTCATGAATTTCCGTGATCGTGCCAACGGTCGAGCGCGGGTTGCGGTTCGTCGACTTCTGGTCGATCGACACTGCGGGCGAAAGCCCCTCGATAAACTCGACTTTCGGCTTGTCCATCTGGCCGAGGAACTGCCTCGCGTAGCTTGAGAGGGACTCGACGTATCGGCGCTGCCCTTCGGCAAAAATCGTATCGAAGGCAAGAGAGGACTTTCCCGAGCCGGAAAGCCCAGAAAACACCACGAGCGCATTGCGGGGGATCTCGAGGTCGACGTTCTTGAGGTTGTGTTCGCGCGCACCGCGCACAATCAATGCATCAGTCACCTGGACAATTCTAGGAGCCGCTTCTGAAAAGCGAAGGTGCTCGCCGTAGCATGGTGAGCATGAGCACCCTCAAAAATCAGTACACGGGCAGCGTCACGAGCGGCGGGGAAAGCGACGTGCGAACTCTCGGCTCGCTCGTCATTCGCAAAGCCTCCGTCGGCCCCCTCGATAACAATGCGTACCTTCTCACGTGCAGGGTCTCGGGCGCCCAGCTCCTGATCGACGCCGCGGCCGATGCCCCGCGTCTCATGCGCCTCATCAGGGAGGGCTCCCCCACTTCCCGCCTCGACTCGATCCTCACGACTCACTCGCACCACGATCACGTTGGCGCACTCGCGCAGGTGCGCGCTGCGACCCAGGCAAAAACTTTCGCGGGTGCCAAGGACGCCCCGGAGATCCCGACGCCGACGGATGTTCCGCTGAAGAACGGCGACACCATCAGAGTCGGCGTGAACGATCTCGAGATCGTCGCACTTCGCGGCCACACTCCCGGATCGGTGGCCGCGATCTACTGGGGGCAGGCCGACGGCACCCACGTGTTTACCGGCGACTCCCTTTTTCCGGGCGGCGTGGGCGCCACACGCGGTGATTCTGAGCGCTTCACCTCGCTGCTCAACGATGTCGAAGAGCGCCTCTTCGATGTTTTGCCGGACGAAACGTGGGTGTATCCGGGGCACGGCGAGGACACCACGATTGGTGCCGAGCGCCCGCATCTTGCCGAGTGGCGCGAGCGCGGCTGGTGAGTCGCCCCCCTAGTTGGCGCTGCCGGTGAGTTTGAACCTACCGGTGAGGCTCGCCGAGTCGAGTTGGTTCGCAAAGATCGCGAAACGAACCTGGGCCTGCGTAACTTCTTCGGAAATCTCGAGTTTCTCGACTGAGAGTGCGTGCACGGTATGGATGTAGCGGTGTACGCGCCCTTCGGGTGGGCACGGTCCGCCGTAACCTGAAAAGCCGTAGTCGTTCGCCCATTCACGGGCCGCCTCGGGCAGGCTCTCCCCCTCGGCAAGACCTGCCATGCTTGCGGGGACATCGAAGGCGATCCAGTGCCAGAAGCCCGAGCCCGTGGGAGCATCCGGGTCGAAAACGGTGAGAGCGAACGACCGCGTCCCCTCGGGGGCGTCAGTCCACGAGAGGTCGGGGTGGAGATTGTCGCCACCCGCGGCGTGCTCGGCAAAACGCACGGGAATTGTCTCGCCCTCGCCAAAAGCTTGAGTGGTAATACGCATGGGTCTCCTTGCATACGGTCGATTTGTGGGAGCCGAGCGGCGCTGCACGGAGTAATCCGGACATCGTACTCGCCTATGCGTTCATTGCCACCTAAGCTCCCGTGAACTGACGAAGTTCCTTCTTGAGTTCCGTCACCTCGTCGCGGATGCGCGCCGCAACTTCAAACTGGAGATTCTCCGCCGCCTGGTGCATATTCGCGGTGAGTTCCTCAATCATCTCGCGAAGCGCCTTTTCTGGGTTATCCCCCAGGTCAAGTGCGCGATTGCCGGTCGTGCCACCTCGCTCGGGCGAGCTTGAGCCCTTCGTGCGTTCCTTGCCCTTGCGATAGTCGGTCGCAAGCAGCGTCTCGGTGTCGATATCCTCGCGCGCAAGCATGTCTGTGACATCGGCGATCTTCTTGCGGAGCGGCTGCGGGTCGATGCCGTTTTCCTTGTTGTACGCGATTTGGATCTCACGGCGACGATTGGTCTCATCGATGGCTTCGCGCATCGAATCGGTGATCGTATCGGCATACATGTGCACTTGGCCCGAGACGTTACGGGCTGCACGCCCAATGGTCTGGATAAGCGAAGTACGCGAGCGGAGAAATCCTTCCTTGTCGGCATCGAGGATGGCCACGAGCGAAACCTCGGGAAGGTCGAGGCCCTCACGCAAAAGGTTGATACCGACGAGGACGTCGAATTCGCCCTGACGCAGTTCGCGCAGCAGTTCAACGCGCCGAAGAGTGTCGACATCGGAATGCAGGTATTGGACGCGCACGCCGTTCTCGAGGAGGTAGTCCGTGAGGTCCTCCGCCATGCGCTTGGTCAGCGTCGTCACGAGTACGCGCTCGTTCTTCTCGACGCGTTTTTCGATCTCGGCGCGAAGATCGTCGATTTGCCCGCGCACGGGTTTGACGATCACTTCGGGATCAACGAGACCGGTGGGGCGGATGATCTGCTCGACATAACCGTTGGCGCGTTCTAGTTCGTACTGGGCGGGCGTCGCCGAGAGGTAAACGGTCTGCCCGGTGCGCTCAATAAACTCGTCGAAGCGCAGAGGCCGGTTATCGAGTGCCGACGGCAACCTGAAACCAAAGTCAACGAGCGTGCGCTTGCGCGAGCGATCCCCCTCGAACATCGCGCCGATCTGAGGCACAGTCACGTGTGACTCGTCGATGATGAGCACGAAATCTTCGGGGAAATAGTCGAGCAGGGTATTCGGGGGCGTTCCGGGGCCGCGGCCGTCAAAATGGCGGGAATAGTTTTCAACGCCATTCGTCGTTCCGGTTTGGCGCAGCATCTCGATGTCGTGAGTCGTGCGCATGCGAAGGCGCTGTGCCTCGAGCAACTTGTTTTCACCCTCGAGTTCCTCGAGGCGTTCGGCAAGCTCGGCTTCGATATCCTTGATAGCGCGCTGAAGCCGCTCGGGGCCGGCGACGTAGTGGGAGGCGGGGAAGATGTGCATCTGCTCTTCCTCGCGGATCACTTCGCCGGTCACGGGGTGCAGGGTGTAGAGCGCGTCGATCTCGTCACCGAAAAATTCAATGCGGATCGCGAGCTCTTCATACATGGGGATGATCTCGACGGTATCGCCGCGCACACGGAACGTCCCGCGCACAAACGCGACGTCGTTGCGGTCGTACTGCATGTCGATGAACTTGCGAAGGAGAGCATCGCGCTCGATCTCCTCGCCGACGCTTAGACGCACCATACGATCCACGTACTCTTGCGGTGTACCGAGACCGTAAATGCAGCTCACTGAACTCACGACGACCACGTCTCGGCGAGTCAGAAGTGAGTTCGTGGCGCTGTGACGCAGCCGCTCCACTTCGGCGTTGATCGAGGAGTCCTTCTCGATATAGGTATCCGATTGCGGAACGTACGCCTCTGGCTGGTAGTAGTCGTAGTAGCTCACGAAGTACTCGACCGCGTTATTCGGAAGAAGCTCGCGAAATTCGCTCGCGAGCTGAGCGGCGAGGGTCTTGTTGTGCGCCATGACGAGGGTGGGGCGTTGAAGCTTTTCGATCAGCCACGCCGCGGTCGCGCTCTTACCCGTTCCTGTCGCCCCGAGGAGAACAACATCCTGTTCTCCTGCGTTGATGCGCGCTGCGAGTTCCTCAATGGCCTTCGGCTGATCGCCCGCAGGCTTGTATTCGGAAACAACTTCGAAGGGCTTGACTGCACGGGTCAGTTCGGTAACGGGACGCATGCCTTAACCCTAGCCCTCGCCCCTAGTCGAGGGCATGGAGTCGATGGTCGATGATGTCGCACGCCTCGGCGAGGGCGGCGTTGGCGCGCTCGTCAAGATGTTCGGGTGCCCCCGCATTGTCGATGAACACGTCTGCCCTCGCGCGTCGCTCCTCATCGTTGACCTGCGCACGGATGACACCCTCGACGTATTCGCGGGACTTGCCGCGCTCGCGGACGACTCGGTCAATGCGCTCACGCTCGGGTGTCAAAACAGCGACAATGGCACGGTAGTGGCGGTCGTGCTCCAGCTCGAGAAGCAGGGGCGAATCGTGGATGACGAGAACGCGCGTGCCGTCAGCCGCGCGTGAGGCTATGGCCGCCTCGAGCCGGCCGACTTCCGCCCACAAATGGTGGTGCACAATCCGTTCGAGATCGGCACGCGAATCAGGATCGTTGAAGACGAGTTCGGCAAGTGCCGCACGGTCGATCCTCCCGGTCTCGGAGTTTCGATAGCTCTCGCCGAAACGTGCGATAGCCTCCTCAAAGCCTTCGCCGGGCTGGTCGAGGACGGCTCGAGAGAGCGCATCAAGATCAATCACGTGGTGGCCTTTTCGGGCCCATATTTTTCCGACGGTGGACTTGCCCGAACCGATTCCTCCCGTGAGGCCGATACGAAGCACTCCGGTCGGGGCATCGGGGACGGAAACGTGTGTCATGTGAGTTCACTCCTATCCGCGAGAGAGTTGAGCAACAACCTGCTTCTGGCCTTCGGGCCTGCTCCAATAGATTAGTGGAGTGAACACCACGCCCGATCACTTTCTCCTCACGAATCAGCTGCTTATCGCGATCGACCTCATCGGCGTGTTTGTCATGGGCATCGTCGGCGGCTCCCTCGCTCGCCGCCTTCAATTCGATGCGGTGGGATACGCCGTGCTCGGCGTCATCTCGGGCCTCGGCGGCGGCATCATTCGCGACCTCATCCTCAACTACGGCATCCCCGCGGCCTTCGCTAACCCCCTCTACCTCACCGTCGGCCTTGCCGGATCAGCGATCGCCTACTTCGTTTCCTCTGAGGGCGCCATGTGGCGCCACACCACGACCGTTCTCGACTGTATTGCGCTCGGGCTTTGGGCAGCCATCGGCACAGCGAAATCTATGCTCGTGGGCCTCTCCCCGCTTCCCGCGGTCATGCTCGGCGTCACGACCGGTGTCGGCGGCGGCGTCATTCGTGACATAGCGGTGGGGCGCATCCCCGTAGTGTTTGGGGGCGGCCCGCTCTACGCGACCGCTGCCCTCCTCACTTCGGTGCTGACATGGCTCGTCTACTACTTCGACCTGCCTGCCTGGACCGTGCTTATCGCCGCCTCGTGCGGCACTCTCCTCGCGATCTTCGCGCAGTGGAAGCAGTGGACGCTGCCCACCACGGCTCCCGATCTCGCGGTCACAATGAGCCCAAGCCAGCTTCGCGCCTTCGCCCGCCGCGTGCGCAAGGCTGAAAGGCGCCGCGTAGCGATCGAGACCGGCGCGATCCCCGTCGTCAACATCGACAACGACGACCTCGCGCGGGACATCCTCGAAAATCCACCGGAAGTAGAACCGTAACCCCTACCGGAGCTGCTTACGCGGTGATGGCGGCATAGCTTTCCTCGAGGAGCGCTTCACTCGGCCCCTCAAGGCGGATCGGCTCGCCGACTGCATCGAGGATGACGAAACGTAGCAGCGCCCCTCGCGCTTTCTTATCGCGCGCCATTGCTTCGCGCAATGCTCCCCACTGACCGTCCCGGTAGCGCGTGGGCAGCGCAAGCGATTCGAGAACATTCCGGTGGCGGGCGAGCAGAGCGCTACTCAGATGGCCGGCCCGGTGGGAAAGCTCGGCGGCAAACACCATCCCGACGGCGACGGCGTCGCCGTGTCGCCACGTGTACTTTTCATGGCGTTCGATCGCGTGGGCGAGGGTATGACCGTAATTGAGAATTTCGCGGCGTCCCTTTTCAGTGAGATCCTCGCTCACGACCTCAGCTTTCACCGTGATCGACCTGGTGAGGATTTCGGCAAACTCACTCGAGCGGGTATCGCGGACCCGGCCCGGCCCGCCTTCAATGATGTCGAGAATGCGGGGATCGGCAATAAAGCCAGCCTTCACGACCTCCGCGAGGCCAGCGGACACATCGTGCGCTGGTAGCCCCTCAAGCGCCTCGAGGTCCGCAATCACTGCACGGGGAGCATGAAATGCCCCCACAAGGTTCTTCCCCTCCGCCGTGTTGATGCCGGTCTTGCCACCAACCGCCGCATCAACCATTCCCGCAACCGTCGTCGGCACGTGAATGACGTCGATGCCGCGAAGCCAGGTTGCGGCAGCGAAGCCTGCGAGGTCCGTCGCTGCGCCGCCTCCCATCCCAATGATCAGGTCGCTTCGCGTGAAGTCGCGTGAGCCGAGTACGCGCCACAGCTCGCTCAGCGTGTCGATCCCCTTGGCCTGCTCGGCGTCGGGGATGGCGACGGTAAGAGCCTCGCGACCGTCGGACTCGAGCGCCGCGGCAAGCCTGCGGGCCCGCTGTGCGACGGGAGCTTGGTGGACGATAAGAACGTGGAGCACTCGCTCGGGGATCGCGGTGAGGATCGTGCGTTCAAGCCCCCTACCCACCGTCACGTCGTAGGAGCTCGATCCCCGACCGACGGTGATGCGAGTCGGCATCGCTGTGTCGAAACCTGTCACGTCGTTGTCCCCTTTAGTCGAGAGTAGTGGTGGGCTGCGGTGACGTCAGTTCGCGCGCGAGCGTGGCCGCGAGCTCATCCGGTGAAGCCTCAACGGTGTCGAGCGCCCATACCGCGACCTGGGCGAACAGTGGTTCTCGCTCCTTACTGACCTGAATCCACCGCGCGTGCGGGTCATCACCCGCGAGGACGGGCCTTCCCATACCCGAACCAATACGTTCACGCGCATGATCAGCGTCGAGAAGAAGACGCACGACGAGCCTATCGCGCAGACGCTCGCGGGTGGCGGGTGATGTCACCGCCCCACCCCCGAGGGCAAGGATCCCCTCATGCTCCGCGAGAAGGCGCGCAATGACTCTCTCTTCGAGCGCCCGAAAGTACTGCTCACCCTCGGAGGCAAAAATCTCCGGAATCGAGCGAGCAGCCTCCCGCTCGATCTCGCGATCGGAATCGACGAAGGCGAGCCCCAGCCGGTTGGCAACACGTGTGCCAACCGTCGTTTTTCCCGAGCCCATAGGCCCGACGAGCACGAGCCGCGGGCCCCCTTCATACAGTTCGGGAGTGCGTAGGCGTGCAAGCGTCGGGAGCGCCTGTTCTCGTTCGCTCACCGATCAGCACCATCTGCACGCGCCACGGCGCACTCGCGCACGCTCGACACACGAGGGGCGATTTCGGCCACGCTGTCTCCCCCAACCTTTTCGAGGAGAGCGTCGGCGAGAGTGATCGCGACCATCGCTTGAGCGATCACGGCCGCAGGCGCCACTGCACACACGTCGGAACGCTGATGGTTCGCAGTCGCTTCCTCACCGGTGGCCGTGTCGATCGTTCGCAGCGCCCGCGGCACCGTCGAGATCGGCTTGAGGGCACCACGAACGGCAATGAGTTCGGCGTTCGAGATTCCGCCCTCGGTGCCCCCCGCGCGATTCGACGCGCGGCTCGTACCAGCCGGGCCCGCTCCCTCACCGAGAATCTCATCATGAGCGAGACTTCCACGGCGGCCCGCGTTCGCGAAACCCTCACCGATTTCCACACCCTTCATCGCCTGGATACTCATGATTGCCTGGGCGAGGCGAGCATCAAGACGACGGTTCCATTGCGTGTGAGAGCCGAGACCGGCCGGAACGTTATAGGCGAGAACTTCGACGACGCCGCCCAGAGTGTCGCCGTCCTTCTTCGCCGCATCGACCTCGTCGACCATCGCCTGAGAGGTGTCGGCATCAAAACAGCGCAGGGGGTCCGCATCGAGGGTCGAGGCATCGGCGGGAGTAGGCAGCGCGCTACCTTCGGGCACGCGCGCTTGCCCCACCTGCAACGTGTGTGCCACGAGCGTAATGCCCGCGGCCTGTTCAAGGAGTGCCTCACACAACGCGCCGATCACCACGCGCGCAGCGGTTTCCCGAGCGCTCGCACGCTCGAGAACGTTTCGTGCATCCTCATGGCCGTACTTGGCCATGCCTGCAAGATCAGCGTGGCCGGGGCGCGGCCTCGTGAGGGGTTTGTTGCGCGCAATCTCGCGTTCATCGCCCGTACCCGCATCGATCATGAGATCCTCGCGCGAGACGGGATCGGCGCTCATGACCTTTTCCCACTTCGGCCACTCCGTGTTTCGAATTTCCACGGCGATCGGTGAACCTAGGGTTCGACCGTGCCGCACGCCAGAAAGAATGCGAACCTCGTCCTGCTCAAACTTCTGCCGTGCTCCGCGGCCGTAACCGAGCCGGCGCCGCGCAAGCGCATCCCGCAACGCTTCGTGCGTAATCTCGACTCCCGCGGGGAAACCGTCGATCATTGCCACGAGCGAGGGGCCGTGTGACTCCCCCGCGGTCATCCAATTCAGCACAGGTGGCCTTTCGCTTAGGAGGTAAGGCGCAGGGCATGCGCCCGTTGCCGATGCCATTCAGGTTAAAGGCGAAAGCGCCCCTCGCAAAACGAGGAGCGCTTTCGTGAGATCGCTAGGCGATCACGTCAATCAGTTGTTGCCCGTGAGCTTCTCGCGAAGAGCCGCGAGTGCCTCATCGGAAGCGAGGGTGCCCTCGTCGCTCGAGGAGGACTGGAACGAGGTCGGTGCGGCCTCGCCCGCTGCCGGCGCCGCAGCCTGAGCTTCGGCGTCGGCCTTCGCTGCCTCGGCAACTTGGGCCTT
This sequence comes from Dermabacter jinjuensis, assembly GCF_902381725.1. Classification (GTDB taxonomy): domain Bacteria; phylum Actinomycetota; class Actinomycetes; order Actinomycetales; family Dermabacteraceae; genus Dermabacter; species Dermabacter hominis. The sequence goes on from NZ_LR698963.1 coordinate 1,916,109, forward strand.
GTGCTGGGTCCAGCGCTCGTACGCACGGGCGTAGTCCGCTTCCCAGGCCTCGCGCTGAGCCTCGTAGCCCTCGAGCCACTCGTTGGTCTCGGGATCGAAGCCCTCGGGGTACTTGTACTCGCCGTTTTCGTCGTACTCAGCGGCCATACCGTAGAGAGCCGGATCGAACGTCGAGTCGTCGCCCTCGGGGTCGACACCCTCGTTCGCCTGCTTGAGGGACAGGGAAATGCGGCGGCGCTCGAGGTCGATGTCGATGACCTTGACAAAGACTTCCTGGTCGACGCTCACAACCTGCTCGGGCAGGTCAACGTGACGCTGGGCAAGCTCGGAAATGTGCACGAGGCCCTCGATGCCGTCCTCGACGCGCACGAACGCACCGAACGGAACGAGCTTCGTAACCTTACCCGGCACAACCTGGCCGATGGCGTGGGTGCGGGCGAAGAGCTGCCACGGGTCTTCCTGAGTGGCCTTGAGCGAAAGCGACACGCGCTCGCGATCCATCTCGACCGAGAGAACCTCAACCTTGACGGGCTGGCCGACCTCGACAACCTCGCTCGGGTGGTCGATGTGCTTCCAGGAGAGCTCGGAAACGTGGACGAGGCCGTCGACACCGCCGAGGTCCACGAACGCACCGAAGTTGACGATCGAGGACACATGACCCTCGCGAACCTGGCCCTTCTGGAGGGTCTGGAGGAAGTCGGTACGAACCGATGCCTGGGTCTCTTCGAGGTAGGCGCGACGCGAGAGGACGACGTTGTTGCGGTTCTTGTCGAGCTCGATGATCTTCGCTTCGAGCTCCTGGCCGATGTACGGCTGAAGGTCGCGCACGCGGCGCATCTCGACGAGCGAAGCGGGAAGGAAGCCGCGAAGGCCGATGTCGACGATGAGGCCGCCCTTGACAACCTCAATGACGGTGCCGGTAACGACACCTTCGTTTTCCTTGATGTCCTCGATCGAGCCCCATGCGCGCTCGTACTGCGCACGCTTCTTCGAGAGGATCAGGCGGCCTTCCTTGTCCTCCTTCTGGAGAACGAGCGCCTCGACCTCGTCGCCGACCTCGACGACCTCATCGGGGTCGACATCGTGCTTGATCGAGAGTTCGCGGGAAGGGATGACGCCTTCGGTCTTGTAGCCGATGTCAAGAAGAACCTCGTCCCGGTCAACCTTGACGACGGTGCCCTCGACGATGTCGCCATCGTTGAAGTACTTGATGGTCGAATCGATAGCGGCGAGAAGTTCCTCTTCGCTACCGATATCGTTGATGGCGATCTGAGGTGCGTTGTTCGTGGTCATGTAGTAAATGGCTCCGTCGGGACAGGTAGTAGATGGTACAGAAACACGTGTGAGCGAAGCGCACACACCTGGTCTAGCCTACCGGTCATTGCATCCACGGGTCAACGAAAAAAGCTCCGAAAACCCCGCTCTCGACGTCGAGGTGACCAATCCAACATCGAACGCTGTTCTATGGGGCGCCCACAACGTTTTCTTGACTGCCGCAACGATGATCTAGCGTGGCTCGCGGCCGTGATCCGATCCAAACGGGCGGGTTAATGGTGCGGCATCGCGATCGCGGGCGACGAGTGAGTCACCTGCCATTCAAACCCCCATAACCCCTATGCAATTCAGAAGTGGGGACGGAAATGGGGTTTAGTGCGCAGCCTCCAGCCAGGAGTGCCCAACGCCCACCGAAACGTCCATGGGCACGGAAAGCTCATAGGCTCCCTCCATGCCCTCGCGCACGACGTCACGCACGAGGTCGATTTCGCCGGGAGCGACATCGACGATGAGCTCATCGTGAACCTGGAGCACGAGACGCGAGGCGGCGCCGGTCTTCTTCAGCGCATGGTCAACGCGCAGCATCGCGAGTTTGATGATGTCGGCGGCGCTGCCCTGAATCGGCGAGTTGAGCGCCACACGCTCCGCATTTTCCCGCCGCTGTCGGCTATCGCTCGTGAGTTCGGGAAGGTAGCGGCGGCGCCCAAGAAGAGTTTCCGTGTAGCCGAGTGAACGTGCTCTCTCGACGCTTTCATGCAGGTAGTCCTGGACGCCCCCGAAGCGTTCAAAGTACTGTGCGCGAAGCGCTTGCGCTTCGCTTTGCGGAATGTGGAGCTGGCGAGCGAGACCAAAAGCGGAAAGACCGTAGGCGAGGCCGTAGCTGATCGCCTTCGTTTTCGAACGTTCTTCGCTCGTCACCTGATCGACCGGGATGCCGAACACTTGCGAGGCGACGAAGCTGTGGAGGTCTTCGCCGTCACGGAAAGCCTGGATGAGCCCCTCGTCGCCGGACAGGTGCGCCATGATGCGCATCTCGATCTGGGAATAGTCCGCGGTAAGAAGCGACTCGAAGCCTTCGCTCGCGTGGAAGGCGCCGCGGATTTGGCGGCCGGCCTCGGTGCGCGCCGGAATGTTCTGCAGGTTCGGGTTGGACGAGGCAAGGCGCCCGGTGGCCGCGACATTCTGCGAAAGGGTCGTGTGGATACGACCCTCCTCGCTCACGGATTTGCGCAGCGTTTCGATGATCTGGCGCAATTTCGTGACGTCGCGGTGTTCGAGGAGCGCCTGCACGAAGGGGTGGCCAGTCTTCGCGTAAAGATCCGTGAGGGACTCGGCGTCGGTCGAATGTCCCGTCTTAGTTTTGCGGGTCGGCGGCATCCCGAGCCGGTCAAACAGCACGGTTTGAAGCTGCTTCGGTGAGCCGAGATTGATCTCCTCGCCACCGATTTCCGCGAAGGCCCGAGTTGCGACCTCAGACTGCCGTTCGGCATGCATCGAGTCGAGCCGGTCAAGCTCGGAAGCGTCGACGGCGATGCCCGACTCTTCCATTTGCGTCAGCACACGCGCAAGCGGGAGTTCGAGATCATCGTGAATGGCACGGGTCTCGTGTGCATCCATGTCTTTCACGAGGATAGGGGTCAGACGGTACTCCGCCCTCGCGCGATCCAAAAGATCCTCGTGCAGCGCCTGCGCGGTGGGCTTCTTGTCGAGCTTCGGGAATTCCTCGTGAAGGTGGCGCATCGCGAGGCCGGCGACATCTGCGGGACGCTGCCCAGGCCTGCACAGGAACTCCGCGAGGGAGAGATCAACATCGAGGCCGCGAATGTCGAAGCCCGCACCGTTAAGAATATGCGCGAGCTCCTTGGAGTCGAGCGTCCATTTCGGGATGACCGAGTTTCGCAGCCATCGGTCGAGCTCACGGCGGTCCTGTTCGTTCATGCGCGAGGAATTGATGTCGAGGCTTGCGCTGCCGGTGGCAATCACCAGGCCGCGAAACTCCGCCTCCCCCATCGCCCAGGCGCCGTCGGCCTCAAGAGCGCCTCCCAAAGCGGCATGCTCCGCAAGGAGCGCGCCAAGCTGCCCGGCCTCCGGCTCAATCACGGGAAGGGTGGGGTTGGCGACGATAGACTCGGCTTCCTCGGCCCCGCTGTCCCCGGCGGGGAGGAGGCCTGCGGGAATGTCCCGACGGATTCCCGGCCCAAAGGCGAGCTCATCAAAGCGCGCGTTGATGGCGACCCGGTCCCCGCGTCCAAGGAGATAAGCGTCGAAGTCCTTCGGCAGGTCAAGGTCACGCACGGCTTCGTTCATGCGGCGATTGCGCACCACGTCCTCGACGTGATCGCGAAGCGACTGCCCCGCCTTGCCTTTAATCTCGTCGCGGTGCTCAAGGATGCCGTCGAGTGTGCCGTACAGTCCAAGCCACTTCGCGGCGGTTTTGGGTCCCACGCCGGGAACGCCCGGAAGATTATCGGCGCTCTCCCCCACCAGAGCCGCGAGATCCGGATACAGGCTCGGGGAAACGAGGTACTTCTCTTCGACAGCCTCGGGAGTCATGCGGCGAAGCTCCGTGACGCCCTTCACGGGCTGCAAAAGCGTAATCGTCTCATCAACGAGCTGGATCGCGTCGCGATCACTCGTGACGAGCAGAGGCTGCACCCCGGCGTCTTTCGCGTACGTCGCGATTGTCGCGACGATGTCATCTGCCTCGTAATCTTCGACGCTGAAATGCGCGATGCCCATAGCCTCGAGCACCTGCTGAATAAGGGCGACCTGTCCCTTGAACGCCTCGGGAGTGGCCTCACGGCCGCCCTTGTACTCGCTGTAAATACGATCGCGGAAGGTGCCGCCTGGCAGATCGAACGCGACCGCCATGTGAGTGGGCTTCTCGTTCTTCACGATGTTGAAGATCATCCGGCAGAAACCGTACACCGAGTTCGTCGCCTGCCCCGCGCTGTTCACGAACGACTCCGGTGGCAGGGCAAAGAAGGCACGGAAGGCCATCGCATGGCCATCGATCACAACGATGCGCCTCTCAGGGGCGTTTTCGATCTCGCTCATGCCTCAAGTGTGTCACGCTAGGCGAATGGACACGAATGCACGCGCAGCTAGCGCGACACAGGATGCACTCACACGCGTACGCGAGGAGCTCAAGGGAACACTGTGCGAGCGCATGGGAATGGACGTGCTCTCACTGACCGCGAGCACAGCACACCTCAGTATGCCGGTTGCTCCAAATCGCCAGCCCCAAGGGTTCCTCCACGGAGGCGCGAGTATCGCGCTCGCGGAAACCGCCGTCTCACTCGCCGCACGCACCCACGCGGAATGTCTTTACGGCGAGGGCGCAGGCGCCGTCGGACTCTCCTTCACCGCAACGCACCACGCGCCCGCTCGCGAAGGCTTCGTTCACGTGACCGCTCACGCACAGCACCTGGGCCGCACTCACGCGAGTTATCTCGCCGAGATACGACACGAGGACGGCACTCTCGTGAGCACCGTCCTCGGATCCGCGCGGCTCTTTTCACCGCGAGACGAGAGTCCTGCGCGTTAGTCCTTATGCGGGCCGAGCTGGTCGATGACAGCGTCGGCAACCTCGCGCATCGTCAGACGGCGATCCATCGACGTCTTCTGGATCCAGCGGAAGGCATCCGGCTCGCTCAGGTTCATGTTCGTCTGCAAGAGCCCCTTCGCACGGTCCACGCGCTTGCGGGTCTCGAAGCGTTCCTCAAGATCGCGAATCTCCTCGTTGAGCGAGGTGATCTGCTGGTAACGCGACAGTGCGATCTCGATAGCCGGCAGAAGATCATTAGGCGTGAAGGGCTTGACGACAAACGCCATCGCGCCCGCATCCCGCGCGCGCTCCACGATTTCCTGCTGCGAGAACGCCGTCAGCATGACGACGGGGGCAAGATGCTCCTTGCCGATTGCCTCCGCTGCGGAGACGCCGTCCATCTGCGGCATTTTGACGTCCATGACCACAATATCGGGCCGAAGCTCACGGACCTTCTCCACCGCGCTCGCACCATCGCCAACGGCGGCAATGACCTCGTAGCCCGCTTCGGTGAGGGTCTCGACGATATCCATGCGAATGAGGCTCTCATCCTCAGCCACAACAGCCGTGCGCGCCACGAGACCGGAATCCTGGCCCCTTTCAGCGGTCTCTTCCACAGCTTCGTTCTCGTTCATGGCATCCAATCTTTCGCCTGTGTCTTCGTGGTTGTGCGGCAAGCGCACTCCATATCCATAGTGCAGCACATCGGCTTCCAAAGCGGCATTTGTCGCTCCCCTGAACGATATTACTCACGTACACCGGGCAAGGAACGGCTCGTGCCAGTTAGGCAAGCGCGAACTCGTTGGTTATTCTATAGGGCGTGCCTCAAGACTGGCACATGGCCGGGTTGGCGGAATTGGTAGACGCGGCGCACTCAAAATGCGTTGTCTTCGGACGTACGGGTTCGAGTCCCGTACCCGGTACAGAACAAGGGTGGGGAGCAGCGTGCTCCCCACCCTTTCTATGCGCAGCTACGTGAGGCTCAGGCCTCCGGAATAGCCTTGCCCTTCGCAATGCTGTCGGCTTCAACGCGCGCGGCCTCGGTGCCGTCAAGGTCACCGATACGGTGGACGCGCAGCGTGTTGGTCGAGCCATGAACACCCGGGGGCGAGCCTGCAGCGATGATCACGAGATCGCCGGGCTGCAGCCCCTTCTTCTCACGCAGCAGCTCGTCGACTACCTTCACCATCTGATCGGTGTCGGTCTGCATGTCAACGAGGTGCGCCTCGATGCCCCAGCTAAGGGCGAGCTGATGCTGAACCTTTTCGTACGGAGTGAGGGCGAGAAGGGGAATAGTGGGACGCAGTCGCGAAAGACGGCGAGCGGTGTCACCCGACTCGGTGAAGGTCACGAGATACTGCGCCGAGAGCTGATCGCCGATCTCCGCCGCTGCACGCGTGATCGCGCCACCGCGAGTATGCGGGATGGTGCCGAGCTCAGAGATGCGGTCCGCACCGTTTTCCTCGGTGTTCGTGACGATGCGCGCCATGGTGCGCACAGCCTCAAACGGGAATGCGCCGACGGAGGTCTCGCCCGAAAGCATGACGGCGTCTGCACCGTCGAGGATGGCATTCGCACAGTCGGAAGCTTCGGCGCGAGTGGGGCGCGGGTTCGTAATCATCGACTCGAGCACCTGGGTCGCAACGATGACGGGCTTAGCGTTGCGGCGGGCGAGCTCGATCGTGCGCTTCTGGACGAGCGGGACCTGCTCGAGAGGAAGCTCAACGCCGAGGTCGCCGCGGGCCACCATGATGCCGTCGAACGCGCCGACGATACCGCGCAGAGCACGCACCGCCTGCGGCTTCTCGATCTTGGCGACCACGGGGAGACGAATGCCTTCCTCGTCCATCACGCGGTGAACATCTTCAATGTCGTGCGCGTCGCGCACGAAGCTCAGTGCGATGAGGTCGGCGCCAAGGTGGAGACCCCAGCGGAGGTCGGCAATGTCCTTCTCACTCATCGCGGGAACTGAAACAGCAACGCCGGGAAGGTTGATGCCCTTGTTGTTCGACACGGGGCCGGGAACCTCGACGACGGTCTTGACGTCGGTGTCGGTCACCTCGACGACGCGAACGCCGACCTTGCCGTCGTCAATGAGAAGCGTGTCGCCGGGGCGGCAGTCGCCAGGCAGTCCCTTAAAGGTCGTGCTCACACGGTCCTTCGTGCCGACGATGTCGTCGGTCGTGATGGTGAAGATGTCGCCGACCGCGAGATCGTGGGGGCCGTCCTCGAACTTGCCAAGGCGGATCTTAGGGCCCTGGAGGTCCACGAGAACTGCGACGTTCTTACCGAGATCCTCGGAAGCCTTGCGGATATTGGCGTACACAGCCTCGTGGTCCGCGTAGGTGCCGTGGCTGAGGTTCATGCGGGCGACGTTCATGCCCGACTCGATAAGCGTGCGGATCTGCTCATACGAATTCGTTGCAGGTCCCAATGTGCACACAATTTTTGCTTTACGCATGTCTACCCATCTGTAGCTTTGAAAGGCGGGACCCACGCGCTGTGTGTGCTCGGGAGCGAGCGCACAGGGGCGCGGGTCGCATCGCCGAGATCCACATCTCACCCTACAATTAAGTAATCGGGACCACTCCCAGATTCAGCCTTATTTCGCGGGGTTTTTGAGATTTTCTCCCTGGTCATGCGGGACAGCCACCGTCTCACTACCCGCGCGCCCTTCCGGCCGCGGCAGCGGATCGCCGTTAATCGTGTCGTAAGCACTGCGCGCCTCGCCCTTCTTGCGCGCACGGACCGTGAGCCACGCAAACACGCCGATCGCCACGAGACCCGTGATGATGTAAATGACCATGTGGATTCGCAAGCCAAAAACCATGGTTGAGGGTTCCGTGCGCATCGTTTCCATGAGGGTCCGGCCCGCAGAGTACGCGATGATGTACATGAGGAATATGCGCCCGCCAGCGATGGCGAACCGTTTCGCGAGAAGCAGCACCACGACGCAGGCGGCGATATTCCACAGCCCCTCGTAGAGGAAGGTCGGCTGATAGGTTCCGGGCACACAGCCAACGATCGTTTTGCCGTTGGTTTCACACGTAATCTCCAGAGCCCACGGCAGCGTGCTTGGCTCGCCGTGAAGTTCCTGATTAGCCCAATTTCCAAGCCTCCCAATGGCTTGCGCGACGAAAAGAGTAGGCGCGATCGAATCAGCCAGGGCGAGGAACTGCACGCCTTTGCGCCGAGTCATGACGAACGCCGCAAGGCCTCCTCCCGCGACCGCGCCCCAAATGCCGAGGCCACCTTCCCACATGCGAAGCGCACTCAGCGGATCCTTGCCGGGACCGAAGTAGTCCGGGATATTGACGCCCACGTGGTACATGCGCGCACCGATGATCCCCACGATGATCGTCACGAAGACGATGTCGAAGTAGTCGTCACGGTCACCATCGCGAGCGATCCAGCGCTGCAGCGACCACCAGTAGGCGATAGCGATGCCGGTCAGAATGAATAGTGCGTAAAAATGGATTGTGACCGGGCCGATGCTGAACGAGCTAACGGGCGGACTCGGAATAGTCGCTGAGATCATGCGCGCGCCTCCTCAATTCCGGAACGGAGTTCAATTGCGAGAGCTTCGAGAGAACGGAGCCCCTCCGACGGTGTCTGCGCTTCGAGGAGCCTTCGTACGAAAGCGCTTCCCACGATCACGCCGTCGGCATAGGTGCCCACTTCCGCGGCCTGTTCCCCGTTTGACACACCGAGACCAACGCACACCCGTTCGGCGCCAGCGCGCCGCGTGCGATCCACGAGGGTGTGCGCGGCATCGCCGACGCTCGAGCGAAGGCCCGTGACGCCCATCGTCGAGGCGGCGTAGACGAAGCCCGTGCTCGACTCGGTCACGAGGCGCAATCGCTCCTCGGGCGAGCTAGGTGCGGCGAGGAAAATGCGCTCAACGTTTCTCGTGCCAGAGGCCTCGATCCAGTCACCGCCGGAATCGGGCGTGAGGTCCGGTGTGATGACCCCAGCGCCACCCGCTGCGGCGAGGTCGCGCGCAAAAGCGTCGAGCCCGTACTTGAGGATGGGGTTGTAATAACTCATGACAAGAAGCGCGGCATCGAGATCGCTCACCGCATCGATCGCCGTCATCACATGCGCGGGGCGCGTACCGTGCGAAAGAGCTCGATCCGCCGCTTCCTGGATCACGGGGCCATCCATAACGGGGTCCGTGTAGGGGATCCCAAACTCGATTGCATCGACGCCCGAGCCGACAAGGGCGCGAACGGCTTCGATGCACCCGTCGAAGGTGGGAAAGCCCACGGGAAGGTAGGCCACGAGTGCGGCGCGCCCCTCCCCCTTGGCTCGGTCAATGACCTCTGCTGAAAGATGCCGCATGTCAGTTTCCTCCCTCACGCGCAAGCGCCGTGCGGATCTTCTCTTTGATGTCGTTGATGTCTGCGCGCTTGTCGTTACCGATGAGCCCGAACCAGGTTGAGGCTGTCGTGACGTCCTTGTCACCACGGCCCGAAAGGTTCGCAACGATGACCGCACCTTCGCCGAGCTCGCGCCCGAGGGCGAGGGCACCGGCGAGGGCATGGGCGGATTCAAGTGCGGGCATGATGCCTTCGGTCATCGACAGCAACGCGAAGGCTTCCATGGCTTCGTTGTCGTTGATCGCCCGGTATTCGGCGCGTCCCGTATCGGCTAGATAGGCATGTTCGGGGCCGACGCTCGGGTAGTCGAGACCCGCGCTCACGGAGTGCGATTCGATCGTTTGGCCGTCCTCGTCTTGCATCACGTAGGAGCAGGCGCCGTGCAAAACACCGGGGCTGCCCGCGGTGATCGTTGCCGAGTGCTTGCCGGATGCGATACCGGAGCCCCCGGCCTCGCATCCCACGATTCGCACCGATGCGTCCTCGAGGAAGGCGTGAAATAGCCCCATGGCATTTGAGCCTCCGCCCACGCACGCAACAATCGCGTCGGGAAGGCGGCCCGCTTGCGCGAGGACCTGTTCGCGAGCTTCTCGACCGATCATGGCGTGGAACTCGCGCACCATGGTCGGGTAGGGGTGAGGCCCCGTCACCGTGCCGAGCAGGTAATGGGTGGATTCCACGTTGGTAACCCAGTCGCGAAAGGCCTCGTTAATCGCATCCTTGAGAGTGCGAGAGCCGTGAGTGACGGGAATGACTTCTGCCCCGAGCAGACGCATACGCGCGACGTTGAGGGCCTGGCGTTCAGTATCGACCTCACCCATGTAGATCCGGCAATCAAGCCCCAACAGTGCCGCTGCCGTCGCCGTCGCAACTCCGTGCTGGCCGGCCCCGGTCTCGGCGATCACGCGGGTCTTTCCCATACGTTTCGTGAGAAGCGCTTGCGCAAGCACATTGTTGATTTTGTGGCTTCCCGTGTGATTGAGATCCTCTCGCTTGAGGAAAATCCGGGCGCCGCCGGCAACGGCAGAAAATCGAGGAACTTCCGTGAGGAGCGAGGGACGGCCCGTGTATTCGCGGTTGAGCCGTTCGAGCTCGCTCGAGAAGGACGGGTCAGCTTTGGCCTCGTGCCACGCCTGTGTCAGTTCGTCGAGAGCGGGAACGAGCGCCTCGGGCAGAAACCTCCCGCCGAAATCGCCAAAGTCAGGTCCGTCCTGTGGGACAAAGGCATCTGTCACTTTCCACTCCTCTTGTTCCAACGTGCGCGTATCAGCGCCCTGCTCGGCGCTGCCGCTCAACACTGCAAAAGTCGCGCGCCGCCTTCGTGGGATCCGCGTGCCGCACGAGTGCCTCACCGACGAGAACGGCATCAGCTCCGGCACGTGCATAGGCCTCAACGTCGCGGATAGTTGCCACGGCCGACTCCCCCACGGCAAGGCGGTCGGAGGGCACCGACTCGAGCAGCGCACACGCATAGTGAAGGTCGACGTCGAGAGTCTTAAGATTGCGCGCATTCACACCGATGAGCTCAGCGTCGCTTGCGAGGGCCCGCTCGAGCTCTTCCGGCGTATGCGTTTCGACGAGAACCCGCATACCGAGAGACCTCGCGAGCGAGTACATATCGTCAAGTTGGGCGTCACACAGCGCCGCCACGATCAACAACACGACATCGGCGCCATGCGCTCGCGCTTCGAAAATCTGATAGTCCTCGACCATAAAGTCCTTGCGCAGCACGGGGACGCTTACGCGCTCACGAACAGCGTCGAGGTCACGGAGCGAACCCGAGAAGCGGCGCTCCTCGGTCAGTACGCTGATCGCCGTGGCACCGCCATCTTCATACGCGGTCGCGAGGTGAGCAGGATCGGGGATATCCGCAAGAGATCCTTTCGAGGGCGATGACCGCTTAACCTCGGCGAACAGACCGAGCGTCTCACGCTCGCGCAGGCGCTCAACGACGTCGAGAGCAGGCTTCGCCTCCCGAGCGAGACGCTCGACTTCGGCCCCGCTAACGTCGGACTTTCGCCGCCCCACATCCGCACGTACCCCCGCGATGATTTCCTCAAGAACGCTCAAGCGCCGCACTCCTCTTCGTACTCTCCCCCGCCTTCACAGCACAACGCCCTGCACGAAGAGCAAGTCCTTCGTACAGGGCGTTGAGCGGACACGTCAGCGCTTAGCTTTCTGGCCGAAACCCGCGGCTCGCAGGACGAAGCCTACGACGAGCGCGAGAAGAACCGACGCGAGACCAACGATAAGGAGGATGTTCTGGCTCGTGATCATTGCGAGGGCAATGAGCACCGAACCGAGGAGGACAAACGCCGAAAACACCCAGGCAGCCACGGTTTTGCCTTCGTTCTGCGGCGGGGCGGGGGGAACAAGATAAGTCTTCGGCATTCTTCACTCCGGTCGAAAGTAGTTCTGAAGCGTATGCGCGCACGGGCGCGTCAAACTGCGTCTTTCATTGTGCCATGTTTTAGCGCAAGCGTCCTCGCACCTTCACACTCCGCGCTGCTCGTCGCTCGGGTCCTCACCAAGACTGAGCATGTCCCACGCTTCCGCATCGGTGTGCGGCACCTCGCCGGCGCCTTCTCCGGATCGCGTAGCGGTATGGCGCGTATAGCGAGTGCGTGATGCTCCTTCCTCGCGCATACGTGTGTTCATCGTCAATCGAGCTCCGACGAGCGCAATCAGAACGCCTGACACGATCGACAGCCACACGGGCCACGATGCCGAAACAGTGACGGGTGCATTCACCACACCGGTGGCTTCGAGTGCTGCGCTCGCGACCGCGTGTGCCGGATCAAGGGCAACCAGCACACCTCCCACGACAATCCCCACACCGGCCAGGGTGGACACAATCGCGCACGCGAGGGCAAGGCCGCGCCTCGACAGTGCAAGGGCGCCCGCCGCAGCAACCGCCACGAGAGCGCACGCGAGCGAAAGTGGGGAAGCCTTCGCCCCCGCAATGCTGAGTTCAGACACGTTACCGGCAAGGCCCACGACCTCGCCCTCAACCCACGTTGGTTGGGTGAGTACGGCACCCACACCCCCTGCGACGACGAGCGCGAGAATGAGCGGGGTGCGCGGAGAGGAAGCATCCGATGATCGACCAGCCATCATTGTTCCCTCAGCGTCTCGGCACTCGCCACAGCGCGTTGAGCAGCAGCAGCCTTGGACAGCGATTCACGATGTTCCATCGTGGGGATCGAATCAGCGACGACACCACCCCCGGCTTGAACGTGCGCACGGCCGTCTTTCATGACGGCTGTTCGGATTGCGATCGCCATGTCGAGGTCGCCAGCGAAATCGAGGTAGCCGACGGTGCCGCCATAGATCCCCCGCGACACGGGCTCAAGCTCATCGATGAGTTGCATCGCGCGCGGCTTGGGTGCACCCGTGAGCGTGCCGGCCGGAAAGGTTGCCGCGAGAGCGTCAAAGGCGCTCAAGCCTTCTTTGAGCGTTCCCGTAACCGTCGAAATCACGTGCATGATGTGGGAATACTTCACGACGCTCATGAAATCTCGCACGATCACGCTTCCCGGCTCGCAGACCTTCTGCAGGTCGTTACGGCCGAGATCGACAAGCATGAGGTGCTCGGATCGATCTTTCGGATCGGCGAGGAGCTCGCCTTTTATCCTCTCATCCTCTTCAGTGTTAGTCCCACGCGGGCGCGAACCCGCGATCGGGTGCGTGCTCGCGTGGCGGCCGCGCACAGTGACGAGTGTTTCGGGACTCGCTCCCACCACATCGATCGATTTGCCATCTCCATCGTGAGCGCGCACGAGAAACATGTACGGCGAAGGGTTGAGCCTGCGCAGCACGCGGTAGACGTCGAGGGGGTCGGCGCTCGTTGCCTGCGTGTGTCGCTGCGACGGCACGACCTGGAAGATTTCACCGTCGATGATGTTCTGGATCGCCGTCTCAACTGACGCTTCAAAATCCGTCTGGTTCGTGCGAGCGGTACTCGACGGCCGCTGCACGGCAGAATAGACGACGGGGTTCGTCTCGACGTGCGTGCGAAGCGAATCGCGCATCGTGTCGATTCTGGCGAGGGCATCCTCGTAGGCTGCCTCTGCGCCGCTGTCTGCACCGTTGAGGTTGAGCGCGTTTGCCACGAGCAGAACCGTCGCGTCGCGGTGGTCGTACACGGCAACGTCTTGTGCAAGGAGCATGCATAGCTCGGGCGTACCGATCTCGTCTACGGGCTTGTGCGGGAGATTCTCGAAGCGCCGCACAGCGTCATAGCTTACGAAGCCCACAAGCCCGCCCGTAAACGGTGGTAGATGCGCCATCCGCGCGGATTTGAACTCAGCGGCGGTAGCCCTGAGCGCCTCGAGCGGGTCGCCCGATGTGGGAACCGAGGCCGGGACATCGCCAAACCAGCGCGCGTTGCCGTCTTTCTCGGTGAGAGAGGCGCGAGCGTTTACCCCAATGATGGACCAGCGGGAATCCTCCCCCTGGCCTGCGGACTCAAGAAGGAAACTGCCCGCGGGGCCCGACGGTGCCGTGAGCTTTCTGTACAGAGAGATCGGAGTGTCCTGGTCGGCCAAAAGCCGAATCACGACGGGCACGATGCGCTGTGTACGCGCGAGATCGAGGAAGGTTTTTCGGTCCGGCCAAATCTCGCCAAGCGTCTCGCCCTCGAGACCCTGAACAGTTTCGGGGTAAATATCGCGCTCGAACACGCGCCCTCCTTTCCTCATTGCTTAGCGAAACGATCGCGCAGATCGGCGCGTCATAGAGCGCGGGTGAGCTCTTCAGTTCTGTTGGTCTTTTCCCACTCAAATTCCGCAAGGGGACGGCCGAAGTGGCCAAAAACCGACGTTTTGCGGTAGATGGGTCGCAGAAGATCGAGCTCCTCAACGATTGCCTGCGGGCGCAGGTCGAAGACCTTTTCGATAGCCCGGGCAAGTTGATGCTCGGGAACCTTGCCCGTTCCAAACGTTTCAACGTAAAGGCCCACGGGGGCAGCGCGACCAATCGCGTAGGCAACCTGAATCTCGCACCGCTCGGCTAGACCCGCTGCAACCACGTTCTTGGCGACCCAACGCAGGGCGTAGGCGGCGCTACGGTCGACCTTCGACGGGTCCTTACCCGAAAAAGCGCCGCCGCCGTGACGCGCCATCCCGCCGTAGGTATCCACGATGATCTTTCTACCCGTGAGTCCGGCATCGCCTTTCGGGCCGCCGACGACGAAACGTCCCGTTGGGTTGATGTGACGCTTGACCCCTGTAATGTCCAGTCCAAGCTCGGCGAGTTCCTCGAGAACAGGCTGGATCACCACACGGGAGATCGCCTCGGTGAGTTGCCCCGCAACATCGACGTCCTCGGCATGTTGACTCGATACGACGACCGCATTCACGCTGCGCGCGACAAAATCGTCGTCATATCCGATCGTCACTTGCGATTTGCCGTCGGGGCGCAGATACGGGAGTACGCCGTCTCGGCGTGCGTTCGACAGGTTTTGCGCGAGCTTATGCGCCGCGTAGATCGGCAGCGGCATGAGTTCCTTCGTGTCAGCGCACGCGTACCCGAACATGAGGCCCTGATCACCAGCGCCAAGTTGAAAACCCTGCTCGATGCTTCCGCCCTTGAACTCCTCGGAATTATCGACCCCGAGCGCAATATCGGCCGATTGCGAGCCGATCGACACCTCGATGCCGCACGAGTCCGCATCGAAGCCCTTCTCGGAGGAGTCGTAGCCGATCGACCTGATCACGTCACGAACGATCGAGTTGACGTCACTGTAGCCTTCGGTGCGCACCTCTCCGGCAACATGGACGAGGCCCGTCGTCACGAGAGTCTCGACTGCGACGCGAGAGTTGAGATCCTGCGCGATCATGTCGTCGAGAATTGCATCGGAAATCTGGTCGCAGATTTTGTCCGGGTGGCCTTCCGTAACCGATTCGGAAGTGAAGTACCGCAAATCATTGAGTGTCATGTGCTGCCTTATCTGCGAGAGGTGGTGACGGAATCAAAGGAGTCGCCCGAGGCTAGCTGCGCTCGCGCTTGAGGAGAGAGGCGACGTGGTCAAGCATTGCGTGGGAAACCTCGTCTTTCGTCCCGCGTGCGGCTCCGCGAATTTCACCAGCGGCATCAAGAAACGTCAATGCGTTCGTGTCGGCCCCGAAAGCGTTCTCACTGACATCGTTGAACGCGAGGAGGTCTGCGCCCTTGGCGCGGGCCTTCCTGGTCGCGTGCGCGAGGGCGCTCGAATGCTCATCCCCCGTCTCGGCAGCGAATCCGCAAATCACGAACGGACGCTCACCGGCCTGCCGGCGTTCGACGAGGCCGCGGAGAATATCCTCGGTCTCCATCAAGTGAAGGGTGAGGCCCGACTCGCCCGCTTTTTTCTTGATTTTGCTGCGCGATGGCTCAGGCGTGAAATCGGAAACGGCAGCGGCCATGATCAGCACATCCGCGCTGCTTTCACGCTCCCGTACCGCGGCCGCAAGCTCTTTCGCCGATTCCACCCGCACGACGTCTACGCCCGCGGGAGGTTCGATGTGTGAACCCGCCAGGACGAGGCTCACGCTCGCTCCTCGAACGTACGCCGCGCGCGCGAGCGCCGCCCCCTGTTTACCGCTCGAGTGATTGGTGAGCACGCGCACCGGATCAAGAGCCTCGCGCGTCCCCCCTGCGGTGATCACCACGTGCGTGCCTTCGAGGTCGCACGTGCGCGACCCTGCCGCGAGGACTGACTCAACATAGTGCACAATCACTTCGGGCTCGGGCAGTCGCCCTACACCGGTATCGGTTCCGGTGAGGCGCCCACTCGCAGGTTCAATCACGCGCACGCCACGTGATCGGAGCACGTCGACATTTTCGCGCGTTGCGGGATGCTCCCACATCTCCGTGTGCATCGCCGGGGCGAGGATGACGGGTGCTCGAGTGACGAGGAGCGTGGCTGTAAGGAGGTCGTCGGCCCTTCCCATACGTGCCCGGGCCATGAAATCTGCTGTTGCCGGGACCACGACGACGGCGTCGGCCTCCTGGCCGAGACGCACGTGGGCAACCGAGTCCACATCGTCGAAGACAGAGGTGCGCACGGGATTATGGCTAAGTGCTTCCCACGTCGAGATGCCAACGAACTCGAGCGAAGCCTTCGTCGGAACAACGCGCACATCGGCGCCCCGTTCGGTCAAGCCGCGCACCACGTGAGCTGCCTTATATGCAGCGATGCCCGCACACACTCCAACGATGACGCGAAGACCCTCGAGGGGACGCGGCGCCACAGAAGGAGGCGATGCGGGCATCGTCAAAGCTTCGATTTAGAGGTTGAAGTCGATCGGCACCTCGGGGGCGTCGTCCCCGAGCGTGAGCGGCTCGCGCGCGGGAGGCTTGGGAGCGTTCTCGTCGATCTCCTTGGCCTCGAGCAGACCTTCGTCGATCTCGCGAAGTGCGATCGAAAGAGACTTCTCCTGGGGCTCGGTGTCAACCAGAGGTCCGACATGCTCGAGGAGGCCGTCTTCGACCTGCGAGTAGTAAGCGTTGATCTGACGCGCACGCTTCGCCGAGTACAGCACGAGGGCGTACTTCGAATCAACGGACTCGAGCAGCCGATCGATGGGCGGGTTGGTAATGCCTTCGGGCTGGGCAACGGTTCCAGGCACGAAACGTCCCTTCCTAGTGTGAAGTCAGATATCGGCGCTCGCGCATGACGAGCGCGCAAGGTCCCATCCTACCGGAAATAGCGCCCTAGCGACGGCGAAGGTCGGTGATGTCATTCACGCGATAGCGAGCCCAGCTTCGCGTGCGAGCGCGTCGACGGCCTCATCGAGATCATCGTTCACGATCGTCACGTCAAACTCTTTTTCAGCGGCCATTTCCACCCGCGCGGTTTCAAGTCGCCGCTCCTGCTCTTCAGGGCTTTCTGTTCCCCGCCCAACGAGACGCTCAACAAGGACGTCCCAACTGGGCGGAGCCAAGAACACGAAGCGCGCATCCGGCATCGAGGAACGCACTTGGCGAGCCCCCTCAAGGTCGATCTCAAGGATGACCGCACACCCCTCGGCCCGGGCCGCTTCGACGGCGCTCCTCGGTGTTCCGTAACGATTGCGGCCGTGCACGAGGGCCCATTCGAGCATGTCGCCGTTATTCACGGCATCGTCGAACTGTTCGGGACTCCAGAAAAAATAGTGGATCCCGTCCACTTCGCCGGGGCGCGGATCACGCGTGGTCGCGGAGACCGATAGATAGACCTCGGGGTGTTTCTCGAGAAGTCTGCGCGTAACAGTGCCCTTGCCGACGGCGGTCGGACCGGCGACGACAACGACGCGCCCGCGGGGCACGTCGAGCGACTGCGCCGGGCTCACTCTGCGAAGTGCTGAATAAGCTTTTCCGCCTGATGGCGGCCGAGGCCCCGCATCTTGCGCGAGGGCGAGATGCCAATCTCGTCCATAATCTGCGCAGCCTTGACCTTGCCAATGCCCGGGAGGGATTCGAGCATCGCGGAAACCTTAAGGCGAGCAACAGCCTCGCTCGTCTTCGCTTCTTCGATAAGGTTCGCGATTTCCTCACCGCGGTTGCCGGTCGAGTTCTTGAGGCGGTTCTTCACCTGCGCACGCTCCTGGCGGAGCTGTGCAGCCTTCTCGAGTGCGGCCTTGCGCGCTTCGGGGGTCAAAGTGGGGAGAGCCACGTGTCTACCTCTTCAATCTATTCGTGGGATGGTACCCATTCTCATGAATCTTCATGACGAAGCCCCAGAGAATTTGCAAACACTCTTCCGCGTCGCGACTGGCACTCAACGAGCAAACCGCTCGGCTTGGAGCTACGTATAGAGTTACCCACCAAGTTGATAAAGTCTTGAAGAACGCTGAAAAACCGCGAAATCGTGACCTATTTGTCACCTTGAGCAGGCATATCGTGTGTTTTTTGCGTTCGGGACGGGATCAGCACCCGCCTGTTACTGATCTTTCAAGAACAATGGAGTCCGCGCCATCGCACTCCTCTAGCAACACGTTGACCCGCTCTCGCCGCGACGTCGGCAGATTCTTGCCGACGAAATCTGCGCGAATTGGCAGCTCCCTGTGGCCTCGATCGACCAAAATCGCCAGTCGAACAGCGGCCGGTCGACCGAGCGCGCTCAGGGCATCGAGCGCCGCGCGTACCGTACGACCTGAATAGAGCACATCGTCGACGAGAATAACCGTGCGGCCTTCGATCCCTCCCTCGGGAAGGCGCGTCTCTCGTTCCTCCCGCGCAGGCTTCGACGAGCGATCATCGCGAAAACGCGTGATGTCGAGCTCCCCCACGATGCTCGCGGGGTCGCGCTCGGTGTTGCCGGCACGCGCAATCGCCTCGGCGATGCGGTAGGCAAGGGGCACGCCACGGCTGTGAATCCCCATGAGCACGAAATCGTCGACACCTTTTTCACCTTCGACAATCTCGTAGCCGATCCGGGTCAACGCGCGGCGAATGTCGCCCGCCTTGAACACTTCCGTGCGGAGATCCTCAGCCATGGACGTCTCCCTTCTTAGCCCAGTAGATCCTTCGCGTCCGCGATTCGCTGGAGAAGCGCATTGACGAACGATGCCGAATCTTCCGTCGACAGCTCGGCGGCAACGCTCGTGTACTCCTTGAGCAGCACAGGAGCATCGACTCCGGTGCCGTGAAGAATCTCGGCCGCTCCCATACGCAAGATCGCTCGGTCGACAGCGGGCATGCGTTCGAGCGTCCACGCCTCCGAGTGCGAAGCAATCGTGTCGTCAATGTCAGCGGCGTGCGCGGCATACATAAGCGCAAAACGCTTCGCTGCCTCGGGCAGCGGGGTCTGCGCGGTTGAGGTGACGGTGCGCTGCTCGGCTAGTTCCTCGACACCCACCTGGCGGGCGTCGGCCTCAAACAACACGTCAATCGCGCGCACGCGCGCACGCGTCACTGCACCAAATTTATGCGTCCGCGACGGGAGGGTCTTGACGAGTTCAACTTCGTCCCCCTCGCGCCCCGGCAGCGGAAGATCCAGCGGATCGAACGGCATATCAGGCACGTCCGAGGTAGTCGCCGGTGCGGGTGTCGACCTTAACCTTGGTGTTCTGCTCGAGGAAGAGAGGCACCTGGATTTCGAGGCCGGTCTCGAGGGTTGCGGGCTTCGTGCCGCCCGAGCTGCGATCACCCTGGAGGCCGGGCTCGGTGTGGGTAATTTCGAGAACGACCGAGGCGGGAAGCTCAACGAAAAGTACCGTGCCCTCGTGGAATGCCACGACGGCGTCCTGGCCCTCGAGCATGTAGTCCTTGGCGTCGCCAACGATCTCCGCGGTCACGTTGGTCTGCTCCCAGGTCGTGGTGTCCATGAATACGAAGAGGTCGCCATCCATGTACGAGTACTGCATGTCGCGGCGGTCGATCGTTGCGGTCTCGACCTTGACGCCCGCATTGAAGGTTTTGTCAACGGTCTTGCCCGAGAGAACGTTCTTGAGCTTGGTGCGAACGAACGCCGGGCCCTTGCCGGGCTTCACGTGCTGGAATTCGACAACGCTCCACAGGCCGTTCTCGAGCTTCAGGACCATGCCGTTCTTCAGATCGTTAGTGCTTGCCATGATTCTCCGTTCGGGGTTGCATTTGCGCACGCGCCCCTTCGAGGACGCACACAATCCTTAATTTTAGCGCCCTTCGGGCGCGGGAAATTTCCGACGGTTGCCGGTTTCCCCTTGATCCTTCTCACGCGAGCGCGATGAGCTCCTCGTATTCGGCGTTCCAGAGGTCTTCGACAGCATCGGGCATCATCAGCACTCGTTCGGGATCGAGCGCCGCGACGGCACCCGGGTCGTGACTCACGAGCACGATCGCTCCCTCGAAGGCGCTGAGCGCACCGAGGATTTCTTCGCGGCTCGCCGGGTCGAGGTTGTTTGTGGGCTCGTCAAGGAGAAGAACGTTCGCGCTGGAGACGACAAGGGTCGCGAGCGCGAGACGGGTCTTTTCGCCACCCGAAAGAACGCCTGCGGACTTGTGCACGTCGTCGCCCTGGAAGAGGAATGAACCGAGGATCTTGCGCACCTCGACTTCGGGCAAGTCCCCCGCAGCGCGCTGCATGTTGTCGAGAACCGTGCGCTCAAGTTCGAGCGTGTCATGTTCCTGGGCAAAGTAGCCGAGTTTTAACCCGTGACCGGCAATGATCTCTCCGGTGTCCGGGGTTTCGACGCCCGCGAGCAGACGCAAAAGGGTCGTCTTACCCGCACCGTTGAGTCCGAGAACGACAACGCGCGAGCCACGATCGATCGCGAGATTCACGTCGGTAAAAATCTCGAGGCTCCCGTAGCTTTTCGAAAGCCCCTCTGCCCTGAGAGGGGTCTTGCCGCTCGGGGCCGGTTTCGGAAAGCGAAGCTTCGCGACGCGTTCAACCTGACGTTCCTCCTCAAGGGAGTCGAGAAGCTTTTCGGCGCGGCGGAGCATCTGCTGGGCAGCAACCGCTTTCGTCGCCTTCGCCCGCATTTTTTCGCCCTGGGCCTGAAGGGTTGCGGCCTTCTTTTCAGCGTTGGCACGCTCACGTTTACGACGCTTCTCGTCGTCCTCGCGCTGACGCAGGTAATTCTTCCAACCCATGTTGTAGACGTCGATGACCTGGCGATTTGCGTCGAGATAGAACACCTTATTGACGACGTGCTCAACGAGCTGGATGTCGTGGGAGATGATGATCATTCCGCCCGGGTACTGCATGAGGAACTCGCGAAGCCACACGATTGAGTCAGCATCGAGGTGGTTGGTCGGCTCATCGAGCACGAGTGTTTCCGCCTGCGAGAAAAGGATACGTGCGAGTTCGACGCGGCGACGCTGACCGCCAGAGAGCGTGCCGAGTTCGGCCTCGAGCAGGCGGTTATCGACCCCGAGGTTTGCCGCGAGTTGCTTTGCCTCCGCCTCGGCCGCGTAACCTCCCTGTGCTTCAAGTTCGTTGTTGAAGCGCACGTAGCGATCCATCGCCTTCTCGCGCTTTGTCTCACTGAGGCTCATATCGGCCATATCCCGCTCGCTTTGCGCGAGTTTTTCGAAAATGCGGGCGAGGTTTCGCGCTTCAAGAATGCGCGCGAGCACCTTTTGCTTCGGATCCCCCTCGGTTGTGTCCTGAGGGAGGAAGCCGATCTGCCCGCGGATATCGATCGAACCCGCCGCGGCTTCGCGCTCGCCCGCCAACGTGCGAGTGAGGGTCGTTTTACCGGCACCATTGCGGCCAACAAGCCCCACGCGGTCGCCTTTCGCGACCTGAAAGTCCACGCCGCTCATAAGCATGCGTGCACCCACGCGGATCTCGAGGTCATGAACCGTGATCATGGTGTCCTTTACAAACTGACGAAGAAGGGCTCGACCCCTGGGGGCCGCGCACAAGTCTAGTAATGCGTGGCCGATTCGGGCCCTGCAGCCGTCGGACTCCCCGCCCCGGGGTAGCGGATTGCACAAGCGCCCTGCACATCACGAACGTTTTGTGTAAGCCCCTTGAGCGAGAGCGTGGACTGCGTAAGCATGGAAGGAACGTGAATTCGGTGCGAAGGAGCGCCACGACGCAAAGGAGATGAACGTGAAAATCGGTATCGTGAGGGAAATCAAGAACAACGAATATCGTGTGGCGATGCACCACGCCGGCGTCGAGGAGCTGATCCGTTCCGGGCATGAGGTCGTTGTTGAGAAGGACGCGGGTGTCAACGCTGGTTTCACCAACACGGATTATGAGGGGGCCGGCGCACAGATCGCCGACACGGCCGAATCCGTCTGGGGCGAGGCCGATCTCCTCCTCAAGGTCAAGGAGCCTCTCGAGAGCGAGTACGGGTACCTCCGGGAGGATCAGATTCTCTTCACCTACCTCCATCTCGCGGCTTCACGCTCGCTCACGCAGGCACTCCTCGCTGCGAAAACTCCCGCGCTTGCCTACGAGATGGTGAAGGGTTCCGACGGTTCGCTTCCCCTCCTCGCACCCATGAGCATCATCGCCGGTCGGCTCTCCGCACAGGTCGCCGCCCATCAGCTCATGTCGCCGTTTGGCGGAACCGGTGTTCTCATGGGAGGCGCGCCCGGCACGGCGCGTGCCAAAGTTCTCGTCGTGGGTGGCGGCGTCGTCGGCGAGCAGGCTGCGATCGTCGCCGCTGGCATGGGCGCGAGCGTGACCGTGCTCGACATTAATTCCGCGCGGCTTGCCGATCTCGATCGCACGCATGGCACGCGTATCTCAACCGGATTCTCTAATGCGCAAGCCATCGATACCCTCGCGCGCGAAGCCGATGTCGTCGTTGGCTCTGTTCTCCTACCCGGACGAGCGGCCCCGAAGCTCATCAAACGTGAAACGATTGAGGCGATGCGACCCGGATCAATCGTCATCGATGTCGCAATCGACCAGGGCGGCTGTACCGAGGTCTCTCGCCCCACCACACACGATGACCCAACCTTCCGCGTGGGTAATGCGACGGTCTATTGCGTCGCAAACATGCCCGGTGCCGTTGCCCGCACTGCAAGCGTTGCCCTCGCGGGGGCCAGCCTTCCCTACGTGCGTGCTCTCGCAAACGGGTGTATTGAGGGGATCGCCGGCCACCCGGGCTTGCTTTCGGGATTCTCGACCTTCCGCGGCGAGCTACTTCATGAAGAAGTGGCTGAGGCACATGGTCTTCCTTATCGGAGCGCTCGAGATGTACTCGCACACGAGCGGTAACGCCGTGCACCCTCTGCAAAGGTCATCCCGCAGAGGGCGCCCAGCCGCTTGTTAAAAATGAGAGTGTGCGAGATATCCCAGGTGCGGACGGCCCTCAATGCTGCTTTCAGCTGGCCAAAGCTGAGATAATGCACCTATGTTGCGTAATTACCGATTCCCTCTCATCATCCTGGCGTGTGTCGTTCTCGGCGCGATCGCCGGACTTGTTTTCGGGCCCGACGCCGCGGTTGTGAAGCCCTTCGGCGTTGTGTTCGTGAACATGATGTTCACGCTCGTCGTGCCGCTCGTCTTCTTCTCAATCGCGTCCTCGGTCGCCGCCATGGATTCGGCCAAACGGCTTGGGAAAATCATGGGGTCGATGATGCTCGTGTTCATTTCCACGGGAATCGTCGCCGCGATCATCATGCTCACGGTACTGTGGATCTTCCGTTCAAGTGAGCCGCTCAACATCACACTCACCGATCCAGGGACCGTCGAAAAGCCCGAATCGATTGGTGATCAGATCGTGCAAACTCTCACCGTGAACGAGTTCGGCGAGCTCCTCTCCCCCTCCAACATGCTCGCGCTCATCATCTTTGCGGTACTCGTCGGGTTCGCCACGAGTGGCATTGGAAAAGCTGGCGACGCGTTCCGCGAGTTCCTCTCGTCCGCTAGCGCCGTATTCCTGAAGCTCGTCTCGCTCATCATGTACTACGCGCCGATCGGTCTTGGCGCTTACTTCGCCGCGCTCATCGGCGAACTTGGTCCGCAACTCGTGGGCGGGTACGTACGTGCATTCGTCATCTATTTCCCCGTCACCATCGTCTACTTCTGCGTCGCATTCACGCTCTACGCCTACATTGCGGGCGGCACCAAAGGCATCAAACGCTTTTGGAGCAACATCCTCGAGCCCACCGCGATCGCGCTTGGCACCGGTTCCTCCGTGGCGTGTCTCCCGGCGAACCTCAAGGCCGCGCAGCGCACAGGTGTGCCGCGGGACATTCGAGAAACGATCATCCCGATCGGCGCGACGATCCATATGGAAGGATCAGTCCTTTCCGCGATCCTCAAGATCTCGTTCCTCTTCACCCTGTTCCAACGCGATCTCTTCACGATCGAGAACCTTCTCATCGCCGTCGGCATCGCGCTCCTCAGCGGCATGGTGATGAGCGGCATCCCTTCGGGCGGCTTCGTCGGAGAACTCATGATTATTACTCTCTACGGTTTTCCCACCACTGCGCTGCCGGTCATTTCGATCATCGGGACAATCATCGACGCTCCCGCAACCACGATCAATGCGGTCGGCGACAACTCCTCCTCTATGCTCGTGGCCCGCATGATTGACGGCAAAGACTGGATGGATAAGGGCGATCGCGAACGCGCCGAAGACGAGGCCCTCGCGGCCGCACCACGTACCGCGTAGGCTTCATCACGCCTCACAAGGGCGGGGCCCGGTTCACCGTGAAGTGAGCCGGGCCCCGCCCTTTCCTAAGCCGCGCAGGTTAGAGGTTGAAGCCGATCGCGCGAAGCTGATCTTTGCCGTCCTCAGTAATGCGTTCCATGCCCCACGGCGGCATCCACACCCAGTTAATCCGGTGCGTCTCCGTAATCGGGTCGAGCGCAGCAAAAGTCTGCTCCTCGAGCACGTCTTGAAGCGGACACGCGGCACTCGTCAGGGTCATGTCGACAACGGCATTGCCGTTCTCGACGGTCACGCCATAGACGAGGCCGAGGTCAACGACGTTAATCCCGAGCTCGGGATCGATGACGTCCTTCAGTGCTTCGGTGACGTCCTGTACGCTGACGTCTTTCGATTCGGACATTGCTTAAGCCGTCCTTCCGGTGGTCGTGAGGCCTACGCCGTGAGGTAACGGTCGTAGCCCTCGGCCTCGAGGCGCTCGGCGAGCTCAGGGCCGCCTTCTTCCGCCACGCGACCATTCACAAAGACGTGCACGAAATCCGGCTTGATGTACTTGAGGATGCGCGTGTAGTGCGTGATGAGCATGACGCCGAGATCAGTCTCGTCCTTCACACGATTCACGCCCTCCGAAACGACGCGAAGAGCATCGACGTCAAGTCCGGAATCGGTCTCGTCGAGGATCGCGATCTTCGGGCGCAGCAGCTCCATCTGGAGAATCTCGTGACGCTTCTTCTCGCCTCCCGAGAACCCTTCGTTCACGTTACGCTGCGCAAAATGCGGGTCCATACGGAGCTTTTCCATCGCGGCGTTCACATCTTTGACCCACTCGCGCAGCTTCGGGGCCTCGCCCTCGACCGCCGTCTTAGCGGTGCGCAGGAAGTTCGAGACGGTCACGCCGGGAACCTCGACCGGGTACTGCATCGCGAGGAAGAGCCCGGCCTTTGCGCGCTCATCGACGCTCATCTCGAGAACGTCTTCGCCATCGAGGAGGACTTCACCCGAGGTGATTTCGTACTTGGGGTGACCGGCGAGCGAGTACGCGAGCGTGGACTTGCCCGAGCCATTCGGGCCCATGATCGCGTGAGTTTCACCGGAGCGGAGCGTGAGGTTCACGCCCTTGAGGATCTCCTTGGTGCCTTCGGGAGTTTCCACGGTTGCGTGGAGGTCCTTGATTTCAAGAACGGACATGGTGTTCCTTTCAAGTCAGGAAAGTTCGATGGGGTCGAGCGAAACGCTGATCGTGCCGCTCGCCTGGTCAATCGTGACGGGGTATACGGGTGTTGCGACATGCGCGGGAAGCTGCCTAGGCACGCCGGTACGTAAATCAAACTGACTACCGTGCTTCCAGCATTCCAAGGCGCCGTCCTCGACGTCGCCATCAGAGAGATTGACGTTGCGGTGGGTACAAAGGTCGCCGAGTGCGTGCACGGTTCCATCCGTGTCGCGCGCAAGGGCAATCTCGATACCGTCCACCTCGATGCCCATCACGGATCCAGGCGCGAGGTCATCAAGGTGTGCTACCGCGTGTGTCGTGGACATTTAGTTCATGCTCCGCTGCAGCTCGATCTCGATCTGCTCCGTGAGGTAGTCACGTACCTCTGGAACCTCGATTCTCTGGATGAGCTCCTGGAAGAAGCCGCGAACGACGAGACGGCGCGCCTCGATCTCGGAGATGCCGCGCGCCATGAGGTAGAACAGCTGCTCGTCATCGAAACGCCCGGTCGCAGCGGCGTGCCCCGCCCCTTCAATTTCGCCGGTCTCGATCTCGAGGTTCGGAACTGAATCGGCACGGGCCCCCTCGGTAAGAACGAGGTTGCGGTTCATTTCGTACGTCTCGGTGCCTTCGGCTTCCTTGCGGATGAGCACGTCGCCCACCCACACACTGCGCGCACCGCGCCCCTGGAGGGCGCCCTTGTACAGGACGTTCGATGTGCACTTCGGCGCGGCGTGATCCACGAACAGTCGGTGCTCGAGGTGCTGGCCTTCGTCGGAAAAGTACAGGCCGTCCTGCTCAACTTCGCCACCGGGGCCGGCGAACGTCGCGGTTGAATTCACGCGCACCGCCTTGCCGCCGAGCGTCACGACGATGTGCTTGAGGCGAGCGTCCGTCCCGATCTTCGCGACGTGAGTGGCGACGTGCACGGCATCGTCGGCCCAGTCATGGATCGCGATCACGGTCATCTCGGAGCCCTCGTCGAGGACCATCTCGACGTTCTGCGCGTACAGCGCGGAGCCCGTGTGGTTGATGACGTAGGTCGCGCGCGCATTAGCTTCGGTGTGCAGCACGATCTCGCCGTGGCTGGCGATGGATGCGTCGTGTCCAGAAACTTCCACGCGCGCCGGTTCGCTAGCCTCGGTGTTCGCAGGGGCCTTGAGGTACAGTGCGTTCGCGGTCAGCTCCGCGGCTGCCGCGGCGATGCGGTCCTCGGGGAGGATCGCCGTGTGGCGCGGGGCTTCCTTCTCCCCGAGCGAATCGACGACGAGCCCTTCGGGGGACTCGACCTCGTAGCTCACGACGCTTTCCTCGACGTGGGTCTCGCGTGCCTCAAAAAGCGGGGCGAGCTGCCGCAAGCTCGCAAAGCGCCACTCTTCTTCGCGGCCGGTCGGGATCTCGTGGTTGTCGATCCCGAAGGCGGCGTGGCGGGTCGCGCGAGAGAGGAGGCCGCTGCGCTCACCCGGAAGGGCAATACCTTCCGATTCGAGCTGTGCCTTCGAATGATCCGTCGTGGTCATTAACCCACGGCTCCTTCCATCTGCAGTTCAATGAGGCGGTTGAGCTCGAGCGCGTACTCCATGGGGAGCTCACGCGCGATCGGCTCGATAAATCCGCGCACGATCATCGCCATTGCCTCGGTTTCTTCGAGGCCGCGACTCATGAGGTAGAACAGCTGTTCTTCGCTGACCTTGGACACCGTTGCCTCGTGTCCCATCTGTACGTCATCCACGCGAACGTCGACGTATGGATAGGTATCGGTTCGAGAGACCTGGTCGACAAGGAGCGCATCGCAAAGGACGTTAGAGGCGGAGTGGTGCGCACCCTCATTGACCTGGACGAGGCCGCGATACGAGGAGCGGCCGCCACCGCGAGAAACCGACTTCGACACGATCGAACTCGAGGTGTGGGGCGCCATGTGGACCATCTTCGAGCCGGTGTCTTGGTGCTGCCCCTCGCCTGCGAAGGCGATCGAGAGAGTCTCACCGCGCGCGTGCTCACCCTGGAGCCAAACCGCGGGGTACTTCATGGTGACCTTTGAACCGATGTTGCCATCGACCCATTCCATCGTTCCGCCCTCTTCGACGGTCGTGCGCTTCGTGACGAGGTTGTACACGTTGTTCGACCAGTTCTGAATGGTCGTGTAGCGAACGCGCGCATCCTTTTTCACGACGATCTCAACGACCGCGGAGTGGAGCGAGTCCGACTTGTAGATCGGCGCCGTGCAGCCTTCGACGTAGTGCACGTACGAGCCCTCGTCGGCAATGATGAGCGTGCGCTCGAACTGCCCCATGTTCTCGGTATTGATGCGGAAATAGGCCTGGAGCGGGATTTCCACGTGGACGCCCTTCGGAACGTACACGAATGAGCCGCCCGACCACACCGCGGTGTTGAGCGCCGCGAACTTGTTGTCGCCGGCAGGAATCACGGTGCCGAAGTACTCCTCGAAGATCTCGGGGTACTCGCGAAGGCCCGTGTCGGTGTCGACGAAGATGACGCCCTGTTTTTCGAGATCCTCGCGGATCTGGTGGTACACGACCTCGGACTCATACTGAGCGGCGACGCCGGCGACGAGGCGCTCCTTTTCTGCCTCGGGAATACCAAGGCGATCATAGGTCGCCTTGATGTCTTCAGGCAGGTCTTCCCAGCTCTTCGCCTGCCCCTCTGTCGAGCGCACAAAATACTTGATGTTGTCGAAATCGATCTCGCTAAGATCCGCGCCCCACGTGGGAAGCGGCTTCCTTTCAAAGAGCGAGAGTGCGCGCAGTCGGCGCTTGAGCATCCATTCGGGCTCGTTCTTCAGGTGCGAGATGTTGCGCACGACTTCTTCACTCAGCCCTCGCTGAGCAGTGGCGCCGGCGGTATCCGAATCGTGCCAGCCATATTCGTAGCTGCCGATCGACGCGATGATCTCGTCCTGACTGAGCTGCTCTGGTGCAGTCGTCATGGCTTCCTTCCTTCTGTGAGCAAATCTGTGGTGACGTCCGAGGCAAGTTCCCCTTCGGCCATGGACTCGGCAATTGCCGCGCTCATGGCCGGGGTTAAGTGGGTGGTGCACACGTGCGCACCCGCCGCTCGAGTCGCGAGGCGCTGAACGGGAACGCCGAGCATTCTCGAAAGCGCAGCCGTTTCAACCTCGCACAGCTCCGGGTGCTTCGCGGCGATGTCTTGGACCGGGCAGCGTCCCTGGCA
The DNA here is from genome assembly GCF_902381725.1 of Dermabacter jinjuensis. GTDB lineage: Bacteria > Actinomycetota > Actinomycetes > Actinomycetales > Dermabacteraceae > Dermabacter > Dermabacter hominis. Next base: position 1,944,741 of record NZ_LR698963.1, read on the forward strand.
CATCTGCACCGTCGTGAGGGTCCGCGACGGGGCACCGTCTCGCCCGAGAGAGCCGACGCTCACCGTGACCGGCCTGAGCGATGCGGCATAGCCGAGTTCTTTGAGAAGGTCGATCACGAGGCGCACGCGGCGCGCCGGCGTCACCTCACCTTCATCGCTTTCACGCGCATAGCGCCGCTCGAACTCCGCTTCCCATTCGGCGGTGCGCGCCTTCGCGAGTGCGACGAGGGCCTCGTGCCCGCCAGCGCGTTCGAGTTCTTTCATCGCCAGTAGAGCGAGGCTTTCGCACTCTCTCGAGGCTGCATCAGGCTCCGGGGCGGTCGCGGCGAGCACGAACTCCTTGCGAGGGCGCCCGCGCCCTCGGGGCCTGTGGGACGATTCCTTTTCCTCAATGATGCCCTCGGCGTGCAATTGGGATAGGTGCCGACGGATAGCAGCGCCGGTGAGGTGAAAACGTTCGGCAAGGTCGCCTGCGGCGATGGGACCGTCGATACTAATAGCCTCGATGAGGCGTTCGCGCGTCGAATCATTGACGGACGCTTCGGTGCGAGCATTCACGACATCCTCCTTTCGCCAAACCGGTGGACGATGCGATTCTACAAACCGTGAGTTTCGAAAAGATAGAGAGGGTTACCTAAGTCCCGGCGGAGCGCGGCGTATGTCACACACATCGCGAAAACCAGTCGACCGTCGGACCCCTCCCGCCCCTCGCCGCGGCTGCGCGCACATTACCATGATGTGCCATGGGCACTCACACTTCGACCGCAGCCGGGCGCGCGGCCACACCACCGCCGGCACTCGAAATCACTCACCTGCGTAAACAATTCGGTTCCGTCACGGCGTGCGAAAACGTGAGTCTCTCGGCGAAATTCGGGGAGATCACCGCGCTGCTAGGCCCAAACGGCGCCGGCAAATCCACGACGATCGCGTGCGCGACCGGGCTCCTCTCCCCCGATGCAGGCGAGGTACAACTCCTCGGCGCCGACCCTCTCACTCACGACGCCGAGACGCGCGCGAGGGTCGGCGTCATGCTTCAGGACGGCGGCCTCACCTCAGGAGCCACCCCAGCGCAGCTACTCGCCTACGCCTCATCTCTCTACGCGCGGCCCCGGGATTGGCGCGCCCTTTCCCGCGAACTCGGTATCGATTCCTTCTCATCGACCCTCGTGCGCCGACTCTCCGGTGGTCAACGGCAGCGTTTGAGCCTCGCTCTTTCACTGCTCGGCGTGCCCGACGTTCTTTTTCTCGACGAACCGACCGCCGGCATGGATGTCGCGGTCAAGCGACGCACGCGAGAGCTTATCCGAGCCGAAGCGGAGCGAGGCGCCGCCGTCATCCTCACCTCTCACGCGCTCGACGACATCGCCTCGCTCGCGGATCGCGTCATCGTCATCGCCGAAGGCTCCGTGAAGGCCGACGGCACCCTCGCTGACGTCGAACGCACGCTCGGGAGCCAATCCCCGCTCTCGATCGATATTGCTGCGAGTGCCCCTTCGGAGGAGCGCCTCGTGGCGTTTGAACAGGCAGTACGTAACGCCGCCGAAATCCAAGGGGTCACTCTCGCCATCGAACACGGCCCCGATTCCCTCGAGGACATTCTCGTGTCGCTGTCGAACACGCGAGCAAAGGAGACGAAGTGAGCACGGACCCGCACTCGGTAATGTCCGATTCGCGCCGCGCCGCCCGCACCCCTCGGCGCATCGCCGCGCACGCACAACTTGAAGCACGGGCGATTCTCACCAACGGAGAGCAGCTCATGGTTTCGCTCATGCTGCCTGCAATGGTTCTTCTTGGCTTGCGGTTCGTCCCCGTTTCGCCCGCTCTTTTTGGCGGCAAGTCGCCGTCAATGACCGACGCCGTTGCCGCGACAGCGGTGACCGCCATCATTGCCACTTCCCTCACCTCACAGGCAATCGCCACCGGCTTCGACCGTCGAAATGGGGTGCTGCGTTGGATCGCCACGACACCTCTCGGTCGCGGCGGTTACATGCTTGGCAAATTGGGTGCGATGGCAATCGTGCACATCCTGCAGATCGTTGCGCTCGGCGCCCTGTCGTTCGCACTTGGCTGGCGGCCCACCGCTGGTGAAATCCTGTTGTCGATTCCCGTGTGGATTCTTGCCACGTGTGCCTTCGGGGGGCTCGGTCTTTTGATCGCCGGCACGCTTCGCACTGAGGCCGTACTCGCGCTGTCAAACATCATTTTTATTCTCCTCATCGCCGTCGGTGGGGTGGCGATCCCCGCGAACGGATTTCCCGCGCCATTCGACACTCTCGTCTCAGTGCTGCCGTCGGCTGCTGCATCGAGCGCACTCACCGAGACGCTATCGGGGCACGCACCCTCCCTCGCCGCGCTCGGGCTCCTCGCCCTGTGGGCCGCGGTCTTTGGGAGTTTGACGGTGAGATTCTTCCGCTGGACGAGCGCCTGATTCACCGATCCTGCCCCGCCTTTCTTACACTGAGCGCATGACAGCACACACGAACGCCCCCAGCTCCCTTCCACGGGAACGCAAACGCTGGATCACGGCCATTTTTTGGATCAATCTCGCGTGCCAAATCGGCATTATCGCGACCGGGGGCATCGTGCGTCTCACGAAGTCCGGGCTCGGGTGTTCGTCGTGGCCGCACTGCGAGCCGGGTGAGTTCACTCCTCGTTATCACCCTGAATCCGGGCTGCGCCCCTTCATCGAATTTGGCAACCGTGCCCTCACGCTCGTTCTGCTCGTGTTCGCAATCCTCGTGCTCGTGGCGACTTACAAGCATCTGCGGACCAAAGGCAAGGGGTTTGTGCGCCTTTCCTGGGTCCCGCTCATCCTTACCGTGTTCCAGGCAGTGTGGGGCATGCTTGTCGTGTATTTGCACTTGCACCCGTTCTTCGTGTCGGTGCACTTCATCGTCTCGCCAATCCTCGTGGCGTCCTCCGCGGTACTGGTGTACCGGCTTTATGAAGGCAATGGTTCCGCGAGGCTTGCCGTGAACCGCGGAGCACAGTTCGTGTATTGGCCGCTCGCTGCCGTCGGATTTATCGTGCTGATTCTCGGCACCCTCACGACCGGTTCGGGCCCCCACTCCGGTGACGCCAATACTCCACAGCGTTTCCCTTTTAACCCCGCGAAAATTGCGTGGCTCCACGCCGACTTCGTGTGGCTGTTCTGCGGTCTCCTGCTTGGCGTGGCAATCGTCCTGATGGTGACAAAAGCTCACGCCCGATCAAAGAGGGCCCTTGTCGCGCTCACGATCGTCACGCTCCTCCAGGCCGTGATTGGTTATATCCAGTACTTCACCGGACTCCCCGAAGCTCTCGTGGGACTCCACATGCTCGGAGCCGCGCTCCTTTCGGCGAGTATCGCTTGGCTCGGCGCCAGCCTGTTCACGTGGTACCCCCTCGGTGAAGGCACAGCCCCGGACGACTACTCGAAGGATGCCCAGTCATGAGGGGCTTTCGCACTCACCGCTACCCCACCCCCGAACAGATTCGCCCCGCCGGCGAGTTCGTTGCGGGCGTGCTCTCCTCGCTTCGTCGAACCGTGTCCGTAGGCGACAACCTTCTCGAGATTGATGCCGAAGTCCACCGCATGATTCGCGAAGCTGGCGCCACATCGTGCTACCTCGACTATCACCCGAGTTTCGGCGCTTCGCCGTTCGGGAAAGTCATTTGTCTGAGCGTGAACAACGCGGTGCTTCACGGCCGCCCCTACGATCGCACCTTGGAGAGCGGGGACCTGCTTTCCATGGACTTCGCGATCGAGCTCGAGGGCTGGGTTGCTGACTCTTCACTCTCGATTGTCGTGGGCGAGCAGCGAGAGGATCACCTGAAACTTATTCGCGATACAGAAAGCGTCATGTGGGCAGGTATTGGTGCTGCCCGGGCGGGCAATACAGTCGGCGATATCGGCCACGCGGTTGAGACCCGGGCCGCGGAGCTGGGTTACACGATTAATCACGAGTTTGGCGGCCACGGCGTTGGCCGTACCATGCACGAAGCGCCGTTCGTGCCGAATTTCGGTGCCCCGGGCTCAGGCCAGAAACTCCGCGAGGGAATGGCAATCACGGTCGAACCGTTTTTGACGCCGACGACCGACGTCATGACCATCACCGAGCGTGATGGCTGGACCGTCGAATCGGGCGACGGCTCAACAGGGGCCCACGCCGAACACACCCTCATCGTGACAAAGGGTGAGCCGATCATCGTCACGGCGCGCTCCGACGACCCAGCCTAATCGAGTCCCCTAGAATCTGCGCCGAGTAGACCGTCCGCAGGGGCTCTGGCGCGACGCGGAAGAAGAGTTCACCGTATTGTTACGATTTTGTAACGCCCTCGTCGCTCTTCGCCTACGTAAAAATATACGCGGATAGTAGTATCCCTAGCGGCCCAAGCCGATGAGCGGACGCAGATCCACCGTCTCCACTCCCGCGTTCCCTGGCAACCGATGCACAGGTTGAGTGCAGTGGCGGTAACCGTGACGAACAGAAAAGAGAATCCCTATGACCTTCACCCGTAAGAAGCTTGGGCCGGTGATCGGCCTTGGTCTTTCTTTGTCGCTATTAGCCGCATGTTCGGGCGGAAGCGCGGCCAACCACGCCGCCTCGCGGCCTTCCCCGAGTATGTCGACGTCTGCCGACTCCTCTTCGAGCGCGTCGACGTCACCGAATGGCACAAGCGACAACCAAGCGGGCTCTGGCGCTGCGGCAACCGAATCGACGCAGTCAGGAGAAGACGACGAGGACCACTCAAACGAATCTCTCGCCCAGCGGTGGGCGAGGAAGAAAAACCGTTCTTTCGGTCAGGATGCCAGCCGCATCGGTGAATCGGGCAACAGCGGCGTAGACAACAACTCCGAACTGAACGCCGGCAAAGCCCCCACGGATGGCCGCGGCAACGACAACAAGTCCGGTTTTGAGATCACCCCGGAGACCGCACTCGCTCGCAGCGAATCGGATACGCCCATTCCGCCCGCGAAAACCCCCGACCAGAACTCCACTCCGGTCGAGGACAATCCCGCCTCGAAACCGGCGGCACCGAAGCCGGCTCAAGACAACACTGGCGGCGAGAAGAACGGGACGATCGTCGCGGCTCCCGAGCCGAATAAGCCAGGCGATCACCGCGGCGATTCGGGTAAGCCTGGTAGGAAGCCAGGTAAGTCTGACGGCACCTCTCAGCCGGAGCGCCCGAGTAACCCGAGCAAGCCGAATAAGCCAAAGAAGACCGTCACTATCGCAGCCTTTGACGAAGAAGGCTACAACGCCGCGCTCAAGGATTGGAACAACAATCTCCAGTCAGCTCGCAACGCGTCCGCTCGCGCTAACACCGAGCTCGATAGGGCGCGCCGTGAGGCAGAATCCTCGCGTGCAAAGGCCGAAGAATCGAGGGCTGCCTACGAACGCGAGAAGGCGAAACTCGATGAGCTGATCGCGGCAATGCCGGGTGACGGCGATCTTGCAGCAAAGCGCGATCTCGCCGCTAAGCTCAAGGTTGAGGCTGAGAAGGCTGCCGCCGACGTCGAGGCTGCTGACGCAAAGCTCGCCGCGGCTCAGAAGGCTAAGCAGGATGCTGATCGGAAGCTTGGCGACGCCACGAAGCAGCTTGCGGCGCTTTCGGGCGAGCGGGAGCAGCTCGAACAGGGCAGCTCAGTTCTGTACTCGGCGCTCGATGAGCAAAATCAGCTTCGCGCCCTCTCGGATGCTGTCGCCGAACGCATCAATGCGTACCGTGTGAAGAACGGTTTGAACGAGCTCGTTTACGCGCCCGTGTTCAACGATGAGGCTGCCAAGTGGTCCACAAGCATGGCGACGAGCAAGGAGCTCAAGCACTCCAACAAGGACAAAACTGGCTACAGCGGCGAAAACGTCATTCAGGCGACGTGTGACCTGGATGCGTCCAGCGTCGATGAGTGCGCCGACGATCTGTTCAAGAAGTGGCACGATTCCGATGCCCACAACGCGAACATGCTGGACGAACGATTCTCTCACGCTGGTCTCGGCCTTGCGAAGAGCGATGACGGCCAGGTGTACGGCACCAACATGTTCTACATCAAGGAAGACGCGCGCCTCGCGAACTCCGACACCCGTGAGCCGAAGTCGAAGGCGATGCCTGAAAATCTCGAAGGCGAGTACGTGCCCGACGGCGCAATCGCTGCCACCGGCGGCTCGAAGCTCACCTACGAGGTCGACGATCGCAATACCACCGAATATGAGAAGTGGGAAGGCGGCAAGGAAGGCCTCGACTACACCAAGGGTGTGCAGCGCGGGGTGGATGAGCGCATCTCTTCACTGAGTGACGCTCCAAAGATCGAGGAGCTCAAGGATCTCGACTCCAAGATCGCTGACGCTCGGACCGAGGTCGACGAGGCGCAGGCCGAAGCCGATAAGAGCGCGAAGGAAGTCGCGGACGCCGAAGCCGCTAAGCAGGACGCTGAGCAGCGCAATACCGAGAGCACCGAGGCTTCGACGACCGCCGATCATGAACTCGCTGATGCGGAAGCTGCCGCTCCCGAAGCTGAGAAGGCACGTGCTGCGCAGCAGGCTAAGGTCGATAGGCAGACCGAGTCTGTGGGTAAAGCAGAGTCGAAAGCCGGCGCTGACAGCCAAGCCGCGTTGAAGGCTGAGAACGAACTCAAGGACGCTCAGGCTAAGGCCGATGAGGCAGCGAAGGCAGAGGCCGGCGTTGAGGCCGACAAGCCTACCGAGAAGGATTTCACCTCCTACCACGAGATCCCTGCGGAATGATCTAACGATTGCGCTTCCCGCACGGGATCCTTCGAAGGGGCCGCTTCATCACGAAGCGGCCCCTTTCGATACCCGTTTTACCCCTCCGCCGTCCTCACGATTGTGGAGACATCAGTGTAATCCTCGAAATCAGGAGCCTTGAGCGCCGCATTCTCCGGAGGAAGATTCGCTGTGCGAGAGGACTCTTCCCCACCGCCGTCACTAGCACCGCCGCCGTTCGAGCCGGCAGCATCGCTACTGGTCGAAGAGGCCGATGGAGTCGCGGTAAGCGTCGGACCGCCAGCAGACTCACCCCCACCACAGCCGACCAACCCCGCCGCCACCAACGCGACAACACTAAAAACACCACAAGCCCGCGCTCGCCCGCTCAACATGCACTCCCCCGATCCGGTCCACTATCACCCCACTCCCCCGAGCGAGGCCCATGTCACATAGCCAACCAGAACGCTACAGTCCGCGCAACAAGTGTCGCGCGGACTGTGGACAAGCGGAGCGTGTGCTCTTATTGGGCGAGCGAGCGAAGCACGTACTGGAGGATACCTCCGGCACGGAAGTAGTCGGCCTCGCCCGGGGTATCGATGCGCACGATCGCCTCGAACTCGATGGGCTCTGCACCTTCGCGTGTTGCGCGTACGGAGACGGTTTTCGGGGTGATGCCTTCGTTGAGAGCGCTCGCGCCAGAAATGGAGAAGGTTTCTTCGCCCGTGAGGTCGAGGCTTTCAGCCGACTCGCCAGCGGGGTACTGCAGCGGCAGCACGCCCATGCCAATCAGGTTTGAGCGGTGAATGCGCTCGTAGCTCTCGGCGATGACCGCGCGCACGCCCAGCAGCTTCGTGCCTTTGGCTGCCCAGTCGCGAGACGAGCCGGTGCCGTACTCCTTGCCGGCGAGGACGACGAGCGGGATTCCCGCTTCGGCGTAGTCCTGCGCGGCATCGTAAATGAAGCTCTGCTCACCGGTGAGGAAGTTCCTCGTGTATCCACCTTCGACGCCGTCGAGAAGAAGGTTTTTGAGACGGATGTTCGCGAAGGTGCCACGGATCATGACCTCGTGGTTGCCGCGGCGCGAGCCGTAGGAGTTGAAATCCTTGCGGTCCACGCCGTGCTCACGCAGGTACCGCCCGGCGGGCGAGTCGGCCTTGATGGCGCCGGCAGGCGAGATATGGTCGGTCGTCGTCGAGTCGCCAACCTTCACGAGTACGCGCGCACCTTCGATGTCACGAATGGCATCAAGCTCCATACTCATCCCCTCGAAGTACGGAGGTTTGCGCACGTAGGTCGAGTCTTCGCTCCACTCGAACGTGTCACCGTCGGGAGTGTCGAGGCCGCGCCAGCGTTCATCGCCGGCGAAGACATCGGAGTAGTCGTTTTCGAACATCTCCTGCGTGATGTTCTCGGCGATCGTCCGCTCGACCTCGGTGGGGTTTGGCCAGATGTCTCGCAAAAAGACCTCGTTGCCGTCGGCATCGCGCCCGAGCGGGTCGGTGTCGAAGTCGAAGTCCATGGTGCCCGCGAGGGCGTAGGCGATGACAAGGGGCGGCGAGGCCAGGTAGTTCATCTTGACGTCCGGGTTGATACGCCCCTCGAAGTTGCGGTTGCCCGACAGCACAGCGGTCACGGCAAGATCACCCTCGGCAATGGCTTCGGAGATCTCAGGGGCGAGGGGGCCGGAGTTGCCGATGCAGGTTGTACAGCCGTACCCGACGAGGTGGAAACCGAGTTTCTCGAGGAACGGCCATAGGCCGGCCTTCTCGTAGTAGTCGGTGACGACCTTCGAGCCTGGCGCCATGGAGGTCTTCACCCAGGGCTTTACTTCGAGGCCGCGCTCAGTCGCGTTCTTCGCCAGCAACCCTGCGGCCATCATAACCGATGGGTTCGAGGTGTTAGTGCACGACGTGATCGAGGCGATCGAGACGATGCCGTGGTCGATCGTGTAATCAGCTCCCTTGACCGCTGTGGGATTCGAGGTGTTCTCGGCATAGGCCGGCAGGGATTTCGCGAAGCTTTCTTTGGCGTCGGTGAGCACGATGCGGTCCTGCGGGCGCTTTGGTCCGGCGATCGAGGGGACGACGGTTGCAAGGTCAAGCTCGAGGTACTCGGAGTACTCCGCTTCCCGCTTCGGGTCATGCCAAAGCCCCTGACGTTTTGCGTAGGCCTCCACAAGGGCGACGTGTTCGTCGTCGCGACCCGTGAGGCGAAGGTAGTCCAGTGTCACGTCGTCGATCGGGAAAATAGCGGCGGTCGAGCCGAACTCGGGGCTCATGTTCCCGATCGTGGCGCGGTTGGCGAGGGGAACCTGCGCGACACCTTCGCCGTAGAACTCCACGAACTTGCCGACGACACCGTGCGCACGCAGCATTTCGGTGATGGTGAGAACCACGTCGGTAGCGGTGGCCGCGGGCGGAATCTCTCCCGTGAGCTTGAAGCCGACGACTCGCGGGATAAGCATCGAGACGGGTTGGCCGAGCATCGCTGCTTCTGCTTCGATGCCACCAACACCCCAGCCGAGCACGCCGAGGCCGTTGACCATGGTCGTGTGGGAATCAGTGCCCACGCACGAATCGGGAAAGGCGCGCAAGGCGCCGTCGACTTCGCGGGTCATAACGGTCCGGGCGAGGTACTCGATGTTGACCTGGTGGACGATGCCCGTGCCCGGCGGGACAACCTTGAAGTCATCGAAGGCGCCCTGGCCCCAACGAAGGAACTGGTAGCGTTCGCGGTTGCGTTCAAACTCGAGGTCCATATTGAGCTCGAGTGCATCGACGCGGCCGGCGACGTCGATCATGACGGAGTGGTCGATCACCATTTCCGCAGGGGCGAGCGGATTGATTTTCGAGGGGTCTCCGCCGAGCTCACTCATGGCTTCGCGCATTGTTGCCAGGTCGACGATGCACGGCACGCCGGTGAAGTCTTGCATGATGACGCGCGCCGGCGTGAATTGGATTTCTTCGCTCGGCTCAGCGTTCGGGTCCCATCCGGCGAGAGCCTGGACGTGCGCCGCAGTGATGTTTTCGCCGTCCTCGGTGCGCAGGAGGTTTTCGAGCAGCACTTTCAAACTGTAGGGAAGCCGACGGTAACCTTCGACGGCATCGAGGGCATAAATCTCGTATTCGCGCGCATTGACGGTCAGGGATGTCTTGGCACCGAATGAATTCACCGTGCTCATGGGGTCTCCAATCGATAGTGGGGTCGATCGTTATCAGAATTATCGCGCGGCTCGTTCGAGCTTCACGACGCATTCCATGTGGTGGGTGTGGGGGTAGAGGTCGAAGACCTGGAAGTCAGTGATGGCCCACCCTTCGTGCTCGGCAACGCGCAGGTCACGGGCGAGGGTCGAGGGTTCGCACGACACGTACACCATGCGCGTTCGCGTGAGCTCGACGAGGCGTGCCATCGCGGCTTCGCCGACGCCTGCGCGCGGCGGATCCATGACGACGCGGTCGGCACCCTCGGTGGAGCGAGCGAGGAAGTCGCGAACGTCAGCACTCACGGTCCTGGCCTGGGGGTATGCGGCAAGGTTGGAAGCGGCGTCAGCGCTCGCTCGCTCCGCGCCTTCGACGCTCACGAGTTCGCCTTCAGCTCCAACCGCGCGGGCGGCAGGGACGGAGAAGAGGCCCGCCCCGGCGTATAGATCCCAGACGCACTCGCCTTCGCGGGCGTCGAGGGCCTGTCCGACGGCGGCTGTGAGGAGGCGAGGCGCATCGACATGCACCTGCCAGAAACCACCGGCGTAGAGCGTGAAAGTGTCGTCGCCGACTATTTCGCGAACGGTGTCGTCGCCTCGAAGCGTGGTCGTGGCCGCGCGGGTGGTGAGCAGAACACTCGCCTTGTCGCAGCCTGCGGGGAGGTTAAGCTCCTCGAGACTCAACTCTTTTTCGGCGCGCACAATGATCGCGGGGCTGCTTCCGCTCGGGGCTGCGACATCGACTGCTACGACCCCGCTCGGGGCCTTCCATACCCCGATGCCGAGGCCCTGGATGACGGGGTGGGCAAGCGGGTTGGAGCCGACTGCGTGAATGTCATGGGAGCGCCATCCGCGCATGCCCACCTTGCCGTTGTCGACGGCAAACCGAACGCGGGAGCGCCAGCCGAGGCCCGTGTGGTCGTCACGCGCGGGTTCGATCTGAATGTCTTCGATCGGGTAGCTGGTGATTCGCGCGCGAGTCATAAGTTCCTGAAGAACTTCGGTTTTGATGCGCCGCTGGGCTTCGATACGGATGTGGGCGTAGTCGGCCCCACCGATCCCTTCGTAACCGGATTCAGGCCATGCGCTCGGTACTCGGTCAGGGCCGGCCTCGATCACGTCGATTGTTTCGGCACGCCAGAAGCGCGCATTCGAGCTCGACTCGGGAAGGAGCTCAGCGACGACCGTTTCTCCGGGGCAAGCGCCGCGAACGAAAACAACGCGGCCGTCGTGCCGGGCGACGAACGTTCCTCCATGCGCGGGCTTGTCGACCGTCACCGTGATGAGCCGCCCCTCCCCTGCGAGCTCCTGGACTTCTTCGGGACGCTCAGACGCAGGACGGGTCATGGGGTGCACTCCTTGACGACAGTGGTCGGGATGGTCACGATTCATGCGCTGTGCTCGGGATCGTTGAGATCCCAGGGGACCGGGCAAATAGACACACGCTCGTACTTATCGAGCCGCGTCGTCACTCGCCTGAGCACGTGATTGTGCATGATCGACTCCCACCAGTGTCCCACGAGATATTCCGGAATGTAGACAACGACAGCGTCGCGCGGATAGGTGCGTGTAAAAGATCGCACGTAATCGTCGAGAGGCGCGAGCAGATCACGATATGGCGAGTTAATGACGCGAAGCGGGATGGGAATTTCGCGCCGGAGCCATTCAGAGCTGAGCTTGTCGATCGCCGAGTCGTTGGTTCTCACCGCGACAGCTTGGAGACTCAGGTGCGGCGAGCTCATCGCCTTCTTAATGGCATGAATCGCTGGCCTGTTGAGCTGCGTGAGGAGCACGATTCCGCGCGTGGGGTCCTTGCCATCGAGGGGTGCGGGTGCGGCGATAGGCCAGCGGCCGCAGTCGTCGTTTTTTTCGAGAGCGAGGCGCGAGGAGATCCGTGCGTAGTAACGACTCACGATCGTCATCACGCCCCACATGAGGGCGACGGCACTGAGCGTGACCCAGGCTCCGAGGAGGAAGTTTGCGGTCGCGACGGTAAGCAGCACCACAGTCAGGCATACGGCAGCAACGATGCTCACAACGCGTTTACGGCCGTAGCGTTGGCGTTCCTTGAGCCGTACCGCGAGGCGGTATTTCTTCGTGTAGTGACGGAACATGCCGAACTGGCCGATCGTGAAGGTGGTAAACACACCAACGACGTACATGTGAATCAGCAGCGTGATGTTGGCTCCGGTCGCGAGAACGACAACGCCCGCTAGTGCTGCGAGAAGCAAAATACCGTTGGAGTATACGAGCCTGTCGCCCCGTGCGGCAAAGACGCGAGGGACATACCCGGGGCGCGCGAGAGCAGCCGTCAGAACGGGGAGACCCGTGAACGCAGTGTTCGCAGCGATGCAGAGCACGAGAGTTGCCATCGCGAGCATTGCAATGGCCATGATCGCCCCTGGCCCGAAGATCGCTTCGGCGATCTGCCCGAGGACCGGGATCGCTTCACTCACGCGAGCCCCGCCCGCTTGGCGAGGAGAAAGGGATACCCCGGTGGCACTGGCAAGGACCATCACCCCGACGAAAAGTGTCGCCGTGAGCGCACCGGAGATGACGAGAGTGATCCGCGCGTTGCGAGCCTTCGGTGGTTGAAAGACGGGCACGGTGTTGGTGATGGCTTTGATCCCTGACACGACGGGCAGACCGCTGGAGAAGGCTCGTGCGAGAACCAGGATTCCCCCGATTGCGGTGAGGGCAGCCGGCGCCCCCTCTCCCGGTTCTGGGATGCTCCCGGCCTGCGGCGACATGCCGAGAGTTCCACGCACCGCTTCAATTCCGCCCCACATGAGCGTCACAGCTATGAGGCCGATGAAGCCGTACACGGGCAGACTTACGAAACGCGCTGACTCCCGCGCTCCTCGGAGGTTCACGAGAGCGAGGAGCGCAACGATCGCGATCGCAATGCCGGTTTGGAAAGGGGCGAGGGCGCTCATGGCACCGCCGATGTACGCGCCGGCCTGCGAGGTGGCGACAGCGACCGTGAGCACATAGTCGGTCACGAGTGCGGCGCCAGCGAGACGCCCCGCGTGGGGTCCAAGAGTTGTGCGAGCAACAACAAAGTCGCTGCCACCGCCCGGAAACTCCTCGATCACATTGAGGTGGGCCGTCACCACGATGGCCATAACGGCAACAACGGCGAGAGCTACCCACGGGCTTAGTGCGAGAAGGCCGACGCCTGACAAGCCGAGCGTGAGGATGATTTCGTCTGGTGCGTACGCGAGTGCGCTGACGGTATCGGCGGCGAAGGAGGGGATTGCAAAGCGTTTGGGAAGGCGCTGGCGCGCAAGGCGATCGGAACTGAACGGACGCCCGATGACGATGCGTTTGACAGAAGCAAAGGGGCCAAGCACACGAATAATCTACTCCGCGCCCACGTCAGACGCACATCCGCACCGCTTGCACACATCCCTTCGCCGATGTGCGCGCTAGGCTGGGCGATGCACGGGCACTACCCGTCACGCTCTAGACATCCGCATCTGCGCGAGGATCACTCAATGCATATCGTCATCATGGGCTGCGGCCGCGTCGGCGCCACGCTCGCCACGAAGCTCCAGGCAATTGGGCATTCGGTAGCGATCATTGACCGCAACGACAAGGCCTTCCGTATGCTCCCCGATGATTTCACGGGCCTCAAGGTCCACGGAATTGGTTTCGATCGCCGCTCCCTCGAACGCGCGCGATGCGACGAAGCGGTCGCGTTCGCCGCCGTTGCGGGCGGGGACAACTCGAACATCATCGCGGCACGTGCAGCGAGACAGCTGTACGGGATCCGCAACGTTGTCGCTCGCATCTACGACCCCAAACGCGCCGAGGTCTACGAGCGTCTCGGCATCGCGACGGTGCCCACGGCCCGCTGGACGACGAACCAGATGCTCACGCGACTCATCCCCGGGCAGTCAGCTCGCGAATTTCAAGACATCTCCGGCAACGTGTCGATTCTTGCGTGCGATTTCCACTCAAGTTGGGTAGGAACGACCCTCGCAGACCTCGAGGAGCTGACCGCTTCGCGCGTCGCGTTCGTCACCCGATACGGCGAGGGAACCCTGCCCGCTCGCGACTACCGCATCCAGGAAGAGGACATCGTTCACCTCGCACTCGAAACGACCCGCGAGGGTGAAGTCACCGCGCTTCTCACCCACCGATTCGAGGAGGAAGCCGAATGAAAATCGTCATCGTCGGCGCAGGAAGCGTCGGTCGGAGTATCGCGCGCGAGCTCATCGATAAAGGCCGCACCGTTACCCTGGTCGACCTTGAAGAGGCACGGCCCGGCCTCGAGGACGTCTCGTGGGTACAGGGCGATGCCGCTGAGCTCGATGTCCTCGAGCGCGCGCAGCTCGCCGAGGCGGACGTCGTCGTTGCAGCGACGGGCGATGACAAGGTCAATCTCGTCGTCTCGCTTCTCGCCAAGACAGAGTTCGGGGTTCCCCGCACCGTCGGTCGCGTCAACCACCCTCGCAACGAGTGGATGTTCGACGACGCCTGGGGCGTTGACGTTGCGGTCTCGACCCCGCGCATCATGACGTCCCTCGTTGAGGAAGCCGTGAGCGTCGGCACCGTTGTCACTATGTTTTCGTTCGCAAAGTCCGAGACGGACATGGTCGAAATTACGGTCCCGGAGACCTCCCCGATCGTCGGCAAGGACATCGGCGACGTTGCGTGGCCATCAAGCGCGACGCTCGTGGGCGTCGTACGCGAGGGGCATCCGCGCCCCCCGGCGCAGTCCGAAGCCCTTGAGCCGCGCGATGAACTCCTCTTCCTCGCACACCGCTCGTGCCTGACCGCGCTCCAGCACACGGTCGTCCCCCGCGATCTTGAAGAAACCACCGCGGCACTTCCGGTCGTTCGCGACGCGGATGAGGACGACGACTAGACGCGGCGCGAATGAGCCACGAGCCCGGCGCTCGCAGGCTTCACGCGCTCGGCGCAGAAGGGTGTGAGGCGCGGGAGGCGTCGGATTCCATTCGCCCCACGAGCGCTCGGTGCTGCAGAAAAACCGCGTAGGTCACGAGCACAAACGCGGGTATTCCCATGAGCAGTTTGGCTACGCCGAGCGCGTCCGTCGCTCCCGCGAAATACAGCGGGGCCTGCACCGCGACCTTGAGCACGAAAAGTCCTGCAAAAAGGAGCGTGGAAGAGGTGTAGGTGTGCATGCCCGCTTTTGACGATCGCCACTGGGCCACGCGCGGGTCAACGATCGCTGCGACATAGCCCACGGCGGGATGTCTCACGAGCACAGAGAGCAGAAGTCCGATGGCGTACACGGCGTTCGTGACAAGGCCCGGCACATAAAAACCGCTTCCGTTACCGCTTTTAATGGCGATGAACGCCCCAAGAGCCACCCCAATTGCGCCGCTTATCGCCGGTGTGACCTGGCTTTTGGTGACGATCCGCCAGATGAGGGCGATAGCCACGACGGCAAGCGAGGCGGCGCTTGCGATGACGACGTTGCGAGTGAGCAAGAACAGGATGACGAAAAGGAGAGTCGGCACGACCGACTCGACTAGCCCGCGCACACCGCCGATCGCGTCCACGACGCTGTATTCCTTGGAGGAAAAACTCGCCTTGAGGCCGGTTGCGGGGGGCTCGGGAGCAGAAGAAGGAGAGGTCACTGGCCGTCATCCTTTACACCGTGAATTGCGTAGCGAGGGTTGTACATGAGGCGTTTGCGGCCGCGAAACCCTACAAACCCCTCGACCTCGAGACGCGTCCCAGGCTCGATGCCTGCGATTGACTGTCGGCCGAGCCAGACGAGCGCGAGCCTGCCCGTGCCATCGTGTAGCTCGACGTCGAGCTTCGGGTCGCGGCCGGCCGGCTGCACGACGATCGAGCTCACCGTGCCGAGGCAGCGGGCGCGGCGACGCGAGGTGATCGAACCAATCTCATCGCGATCCGCGAGGCCGTCATCCTCATCATCGGGGACCGACGATGAGACGTTCAGGAATTCTTTCGCCTTCGCAAAGACGCTCACGCGCTACCTCACTTCGGCGATGGTGGGCCCCTGACCGAGCGGGTCGTTTTCATCCGGGAGCGCAGTCGCAGCACCTTCCCCAGGAATCGTCAACTCGAGAACCTCGCGGGGCGCCTTCGCCATCGAACCGCGAACGACGACGATTGAGCGAATGATGTCCTCGATCTCTTCGCGGACCGGTCCCGCCTGCAGTGCGGCACCGGAAATGACAGCGCGCAAGAACCAGCGGGGACCATCGATACCCACGAAACGCATGGGGCGGTGCGCGCGCGAGTTCGATCCTTTGACGGCGATCGGAATTCGAGCGTAAAGCTCGGTGCCGAACGCCCCCTCGCGCGTTTCAGTCGTCCCGCCTTGCGACGCGATCGATTCGCGCAAGGACTTCCGGATCTCATCCCACAGCCCCTCGCTTTTGGGAGCCGCGAACGCATTGACCTGGATCTGGGAATCCCCGTAGGTGAGGGTGAGGCCCGTGACAGCCCTTGAGCGTTGCTCTACCTCAACGGCGATGCTCATGCCGTCGCGTGCGGGGATTTGCAGCGATCCGAAATCGAGTCGCTCGTCGTCGGGCGCGTCCGCGATGTCGTAAGGTCCCTTCACCTCTTCTGGTTCAGGGGCGCTTTCCTCAGAAGCCTGCATGTTTTCAGCGGGCGCAGCCTTCCTCTTTGAGCGTCCAAAAAGTCCCATGACTATGCCTCGTTTCCTGTGCTGTCAGCGGTCGAAGAAAAGCCGCCGCTCGAGCCAAAACCTGCTTCGCCTCGCTCTGCTTCGTCGAGAGAATCCACGTCCACGATGCGCGGGCGCAGAATCGGGACGATCACGAGTTGCGCGATGCGATCACCGCGGGAAATGCGAAGAGTGTCGCTCCGGTCCGTGTTGAGAAGGGCAACCTTGAGTTCGCCACGGTAGCCCTCATCCACGATCCCGGGACCATTCACAATTGTGATGCCATGCTTTGCGGCGAGCCCCGAACGGGGGCACACAAGTCCGACGGTTGCCGGCGGAAGCGCGATCCTCACTCCCGTGGGAATGAGAGCGCGTTCACCGGGGGCGAGCTCGTAGTCAATAGCGCTCGCGAGATCAAGTCCCGCGTCGTCGGCGTGCGCTCGTGTGAGCGAGAGTTCTGGGGCGTCGCACACGGTCTGAAGTTCGACCGCCGACGCCGTGGTTGCCGTGGCGTTTTCACTCATGTCTCAAGCCTATCCCCGCGCGGGTTCTTCTCGCTGATTCCTGGGTGCGTGGTGCGGCACGTATAGAGACGAGCCCAAGGCGCGACGCGTGTACGCCTCGAGGCATGTGAGACGATGGCAGCCATGACCTCCCTGTTTCATGAGCGCCTCCATCCCGGCCCATTTGTCGTGTGCATCGCGATTATCTTCGGTGTTTTGCTGGGGGCGATTCTTACGCCATTGAGCGAGATCGTCGGTATTGCCACCGCCATCACCCTCGGGGCTTTCTTTCCGGCGCTTCTCGTCGCCTCCTCGCCCGTGGTGGAGGTTCGCGAGGATGTGGTTGCCGCAGGTCCCGCGCGCATCGAGGTGGATGTTCTCGGTGAACCGCGCATCCTGAACAAAGCGGATTTCGAAAAAATTCTGGGGCCGGACATTCGCCCTCTTGATTTTCGAGTTGTACGCGGATGGATTTCGACCGGCGTTGAAGTACCGGTTATCGACCCCGACGACCCGACACCCGCACTCGTGTTATCGCTACGCCGCCCCGAAGATTTTGCCTTGGCTCTCAAAGCCGCGCAGAAAAAACGGGCGCACGAGGATTCTTCCTCGCACACCCGCTAAAGGTTCGCAGGGTTTTAGTCGCCCGAGCATTCTTTACAAATGATGAGCTTGCCCTCGACGTGATCGATCTGGCTGCGGTGCTTCACAAGGAAGCACGAGCCACACGTGAATTCGTCAACCTGACGAGGCAGCACGGTTACCGAGAGTTCCTCGTTGGAGAGGTCGGCACCGGGAAGTTCAAACCCCTCGGCAGCTTCGGCTTCGTCTTCGTCAACGGCAGGCGAGGCGTTATCGTTCCGGCGCCCCTTGAGTTCCTCAATCGAGTCCTCGCTCGAGTCGTCGTCCTTCTTGAATGGGGCGTCGTAATCGGTGGCCATGATTCTCTTTCACGGGGGTCTGGGGCGCTGGGGGTTTGGCGCCAAATGCGGAGTTGAGCAACGGCGGGAATTCTCCCAGGTTGGCTCTCACTTTTCAAGCTGTCCGAAGAAGATACCAGAGTTCCGCTCCTCGCGCCTCTATGGCCGCGATCGCTCTGACCTCGACGTGTCAGCAGTATTTTTCGAGGCCGGCCCTTTAGTATTGGCAGCACGCGAGACCTCGACAGAGAAAGAAGGCCGTTTAATGCGCGAGCTCACACTCGGCGGATTGCACGAGAACTCCGATCACCTCATTCTGCTCGATGCTGAGGGCGAGCGGTACACGGTGCGCATTGATGAGGCTTTGCGCGCGGCGGTGCGCCGCGATGCCTCGTCCGTTGGCCTCATTCAGCAGTCCCATTCGTCCGCGCTGCGACCGAAAGACATCCAAGCCATGCTCAGGGGTGGCTCGACAGTCGAGTCGATCGCCGAGCTTGCGGACATGGATGTTGAGCATGTGAAGCGCTACGAGGGGCCCGTGCGAGCAGAACGCGATCACACGGCCCGTCGTGCTCAAGAATTCCGCACGTCCAAAGGCGGAACAGAAAAACTCATCGATGTTGTTGAGCCTCGCCTCCGTGCGCGAGGGGTTGAAGACGACATCGACTGGGACGCGTGGCGCCGAAGCGACGGTACCTGGACTCTCCAGCTCACCTTCGTCGCGGGTGGTCGCTCGCGCATCGCAACGTGGCAGGCCGATCTTCCGAACCGCGTCGTGACAGCCGAGGACAACGAGGCCCGCTGGCTTTCGGATTCTGAAGTGGCACCCGAGGCTCCCTCCGCGCGCCCCCGCTTTAAGGCGCAGCGCGCACACGTGTTCAACGTCGAAGAGGGCGAATCACCTCGTTCGGCGCAGTCTCCTGCGACGACCACTCCCATTTCAGAGCGTGAGCTCGATGAGCTCAATGCGCGCCGCGGCACGCCGTCTGTCGACCACGGCCAGCAGGCACCCGTGTCACAGCCCGAGCCGCAGCTCGAGCACTCGACCGACGCCGAAGAAACCTCGCCGTGGCAGAGCCTCGAGGAATACACGCCAGAAGAACCATCCGATCCGGCTCCTTCGGCCAGCGAGGAACCCGAACCTGTGAGCGAGGAACGCCCCGCCCCCGTGCGTATCGTGCCGATTACCGCGCGGCACCATGACCGCAAGGTTCACGCTGATTCTTTCGACACCGAGGAAGTCTCCTATGTCGAGGCTCCCGAGGATCTGAGCGAAGCTCCTGACCCCGCGCACGACCCCTCGGCCTCCGAAGAGGACCCTCGCGAAGACGAGACTCCCGAGGGCGAAGAGCCGGCCGAGGACGCCGCAGAAACCGCACCGGCCGCCGATGGCACCGAAGAGTCAGCCGAAGAAGGCGGAGACGAGGACTCTCAGCTCACACCACTTCCGGGCTTTGACGATGAGCCAAAGAAGCCAGCGAAGAAGCCCAAGCGCCAGCGCGCTTCGATTCCGTCATGGGATGACATCGTCTTCGGGCACAGGGACTGACACCTCCACCTCAAGACGCCACTCACACCTCGATTTGAAGGAACGGCACGAAAAGTTCGGCCTCGCTCAGCGAGCCGTGCACGCCGCGCTGCTCGAGAGAGGCCGCTGACACGAAGCCGGTGTGAGTGAATTGGTGGTGTCCCCGCGCAAAGATGAGGGCATCTCCGAGGCGTTCGTGCACCACCCGCGAATCGGCGAAACCCGGGTCGCCGAGCAGACCGCTCGAAAGCATCTGTTCGGAGTCGAGAACGAGGCCCCGCTCCCCTACCCAGTCGCGAAGATCGGCGAGGGGTAGGCACCCGTCGGAACTATTGAACCGAACCATGAGTGCGCGCCCCTCCCCCGCGACGCCCGTACACCGCGAAAGCGGAGCGGGCGCCTGGGCGAGATCGGCAATGTGGTCAGACTTGGCGGGGATCATGCCGTGATCAGCGGTGATACTCACGCGGGTCCGTGGAGGAAGCGCGCGCATGACCGTGCTGAGGAACCTATCCGTATCCTCGAGAGCGTCGAGCCACGCGGTTGAGCCTGGCCCATAGCGATGCCCAGCCTTGTCGATCTCAGGAACGTGAAGATAACACGCACCGTTATCGCCCACGTGGGCGAGCGCCTTTCGCAGGGCACCGATCCGGCCTCCAGGTGAGGAGTAGCCGAAGAAATCCCAGCGTTCGGCGGGCTGGAGCATTCCCGTGAGGAAACTCGTGCGGTAGCGTGCGGGCCCCACGTGCGCGACCCGCCGCTGCTGGCGCTGCTCGGAAATATCCACGCGAATCCACTCGCGCGGCCCAAGGTCCTTAGCACCCGTAAGATTGTTGACTCGGGAGCCACTCGCCGTAAGTCCTTCATAGCCGAGGATGCCGTGGCTGAGCGGCGCGAGCCCCGTGAAGAGTGAGGCGAGCACGCTCGTCGTGGTCGCGGGCGCGATGGTCATCTCTCGTTCGATCTCCCTCGCGTGGGCACGGAAAAACCGAGCGTGTGCCCTCGCACGCTCGAGTGCGTCAAAGCCTAGGCCGTCGACGAGGATCAAAAGATCGCGCCCTGAACCGTCCTCGAGCGCGTCACGCCACTTTCGCACGAGGCGGGGCGTGCCCTCGCGCCAATCGACGAGGGCGGTCATTGCGTAGCGTCGTAGAGAGAATCGAAAAACGCGAGTGCGTCGGCGATGGCCTGCTCGCCGTCGGCGAGTGCGCTCACCCTCAGCACGAGGTCGGCCTCGCGACTCTCACCCGTGTAGCCGTGGTCGGCGCTGCATTGGGGGTCATCGCACCATGCGGGCTGCACATCGAGCCTGCGGTTCGCGCCCCAACTGAGGCCGAGCGTCACCTCTGCTTCGCGCGGTGCGATCGCGGTTCCGTCAGTGTCGTACGCCTGGGCAAGCGCGAGATTGCCCACGCGAGCAAGTTTCACGCGTTCGGTCGACACAATGACCTGGGTGGGATTGAGTGCATCCGCGCTCTCATCGTCGAGATGCACGATGAGCAAATGGTCGTCCGTGAGCGCGAGGATCGTGAGGTGACGTCGCACTTCCGGCCCGTCGAATGTGGTCTCGGGCCTCACGAGATAGCTGCGGATTCGGGCATCGCGCACCGCACGCTCAAGAGCGGCGCGGGCCGTGTCGGGAAAATATCCGGCAAGCTCAAGTTCCGTGAGAAGTGTCGGTGGAAGGCTCATGGTTCCAGTGTAGTGAGGTCAGGCGTGCTCAGGTGGCGTGGTCCGACGGTTGCCTCGCATCCGCTGATCTCTATCCCACGGGCATTCACTCGCACTGGGCTCAGAGTGAGCGACGTGAGGTCTTCAAGCTCGAGGAATGCAGAAGCGAGAGTATCGATGGCGCTCGTGAGAAGCGCGCGGCCATGCGAACCACGTGGAGCGGCGGCATCAAGCACGCTCACCGCGACAAGTTCCTCGAGCATGGCCTCCGCTGTGCCGCCGTGAAGCGGTAAGCGCGCATAGGACGCATCGCCAAAGACCTCGTAGGCGATTCCGGTGAGTGCGAGAGAGAGGATCGGTCCGAGGGCTTCATCCCGGTCGAGCCGAATACGAAGCTCGCACTCGTGCTCGCGAGCCCTGCGCACATCGTTATACGGGAGGTTGAGAGCGCTGAGGAGGGCTCGTGGAAATTGGGATGACGCAAGGGCCGTGCGCGCGTCATCGAGCTGAGCGGCGGTCAGGGTTCGAGGAGCGTGCGCAGAGGGGCGCCTGTGTGCACGCGTGTGCGCAGCCCGCAGCGACGTGGCCAGAGCCTCGCTTGCACGGGATGCAGTGGCGAATACCGGCGGCAGGTTCGGGTTTTCGCGAAGCGCGGACCTGAGCACGCGAACGCGGGGCTCATCGCTCACGACGACCATGAGCACCTGGACGGCGGAGCCGGAGGCGAGGGTCGCGAGAGCCTCGGCGAGATGGATGAGATCCACGCGCTGAGTGTCCAGAATCGCGGCGATAACGCAGTCCACTCCCCCGGGCGCGGCCATCGCCGTGAAGGCGCGCGAAACGAACCGGTCGTCGCCGACGATCGGCACGCGGAAGTTCTCACTTCGCACGTCGAGTCCAGCCTCGTGCGCGGCGGCGCGCAAGGTCGCACCAAGCGCACTCGAATTCGAGAGAAGGCCCACGCGAGTGCCGTGCGCGCGCCCCTCGCGGGATAGCAGAGCAAGGGTATCGAGGAGGTGGTCGACACTCTGGGTGCGCAAGGCTCCGGCACGGTCGAGGATCTGATTAATCGCGTCATCGGGAAGCGTCGAGAACTGACGCGCGGTGTCGGCGGGCCCTCGCTCAGGTTCGTTCGGCGGGCGCACGATGAGCACGGGCACGCGCGCCGAAAGGGCCTCTATGTGGGAGATGAGGCGCGCTGGGTCGCCGAGGGACTCGAGCGAGAGTGCGACGAGCTCGATGTCCTCATCCTCGCGCCAGCGTTCAAGAGCGTCCGTCAGGGATAGGTCTGCGCGATTTCCCGCGGAAAGAAATTCCTTCACCCGCAAGCCACGTGAATCGGCCCCCGCGAGGATCATCGCGCTGAGCGCCGTTGACTGCCCCGCCATCGCGATCGTTCCACGTTCCGAGGTTCGTGGAGACAAAGATACGTTGAGGGGGTTCTCCCCCGTTCTAAAGAAGCCGAGGGACGAGGGGCCCAGAACGCGGATTCCGTGCTTTCGAGCAGCGTGCACGAGCGCTTCTTGCGCGGCATAGCCTTCATCGCCCGCGTCGGCAAAACCCGCGCTCACCACGACTGCTGCTTTCACGCCGCGCTCCGCGAGATCATCTATGGCCGAGATGCAACGGTCGGGCCGGAGGGCGAGGACAGCGAGGTCGACGGGGCCTGGCACATCGGCGATGCTTCCAAAACTCTTCAACCCGTTGATCTCGTAAGCCTCGGGATTCACGGGGAAAATAGTGCCGTTGAAACCGCTTGCGATAAGCCCGCGAATGATCTGCGCCCCTACTTGATCGCGCCGTCGACTCGCCCCAACGACCATGATCGACGTCACGTCAAACAACAGCGACATGGATGCGGCCTCGGCTCGACGTATGCGATCGCGGCGCGCCTCACGGGTGGCAGCCGTCGGAACCGCGCTCCATGAAAGGGCCACGGCCCCTTCTTCCGCCTCGCCACGCTCGAGAGCGAAACCCAAACGCTCGAGGACGCGGAACATCGCGTCGTTGTCAGCGAGGACATCTGCGGTGAAGGTCTCGATCCCAACCGAACGTGCGAGTTCGGTGATGCGCTCGAGAAGTACTGTGCCAATTCCCTGCCCCTGGAGGTGGTCGGCCACGACGCACGCGAGGTCCGCAACCGTGGGAGCGGTCCGGGTGAAACGCGCGACGCCGACGATCTGTTCCCCCCTGAACGCACCGAGGGCGATGCGATCGCGTCCATCGACGCGCGTGAGCCGCTTGAGCTCATCGCGGCTAAGCGACTGCTTCGACGTGAAAAACCGCTGATACCGCGTTCGCTGAGATAAAACGCCGTAAAAGGCCTCGAGTGCACGGGCATCCGCGGGCGTGAGAGGCCGAACGAGGATGCCCATGCCGTTTGCCGCGCATTCGTAGGAGGACCACCACTCGGGGTAGAGCCCACCGTGTGCGCGCCCTTTCGCGCTTCGCCTTCCTCGTGCCATGTGACAATTCTACGTTCGCCGCCTGCGCCGTATGTGGGATTGACGCTGGCACAATGGTTTGCATGGCCTCACGTACATCCACGCCCGCCCCGGAGCCGATCAAGGAAAACATCGTCGACATCGACGTCACGAGCGAGATGGAGACGTCTTTCCTTGAGTACGCGTATTCGGTGATCTACTCCCGCGCGCTCCCCGACGCCCGCGACGGCCTCAAGCCTGTTCAGCGCAGGATTCTCTACACGATGGACAACATGGGCCTTCGCCCCGATAAGGGGCACGTGAAGAGCCAGCGTGTGGTCGGCGATGTGATGGGTAAGCTCCACCCGCACGGTGACTCCGCGATCTACGACGCACTCGTGAGGCTCGCGCAAGACTTCAACATGCGCCTGCCCCTCGTGGATGGCCACGGCAACTTTGGCTCGCTCGACAACGGCCCCGCGGCCGCCCGCTACACCGAAGCGCGCATGGCTAAAGCCGCGCTCCTGATGACGGCCTCGCTCGACGAGGACGTCGTCACCATGGTGCCGAACTACGACAACCAGCTTCTCCAGCCGGAAGTCCTGCCCGCCCAATACCCGAACCTCCTCGTCAACGGCGCCGCGGGCATCGCGGTGGGCATGGCCACCAACATGGCGCCCCACAACCTCGTCGAGGTCATCGCGGCTGCGCGTCACCTCCTCGACAATCCAGAGGCCTCGCTCGAGGATCTTATGCGCTTCGTTCCCGGCCCCGATCTTCCAAGCGGTGGCCGCATCGTAGGGCTCGACGGTATCCGTGACGCCTACGAGACCGGCCGCGGAACTTTCAAGATGCGCGCGACCACCAAAGTCGAGAATGTCACGAGCCGCAAGAAGGCGATCGTCGTGACCGAACTGCCCTACCAGATCGGCCCGGAGAAAATCGCCGAAAAGCTCCGCGATGCAGTGCAGGCCAAGAAGGTCCAGGGCATTAGCGACTACCAGGACCTCTCCGACCGCAAGAACGGAATGCGGCTCGTGCTCACCCTCAAGAGCGGCTTCAATCCCGAGGCAGTCCTCCAGCAGCTGTACAAGCACACCCCCATGGAGGATTCCTTTGGCATTAACAATGTCGCGCTCGTGAACGGGCAGCCCCGCACGCTCGGCCTCAAACCGCTCTTGCGCGTCTTCCTCGATCACCGCATCGACGTCGTGCGTCGCCGCACTGAGTTCCGTCTCGGCAAGCGGCGCGATCGTCTCCACCTCGTTGAGGGCCTCCTCATCGCGATCGTCGACATCGACGAGGTCATTCAGATCATTCGCTCCTCGGACACGGTTGAGAGTGCGCGCGAGCGCCTCATGGCCGTCTTCGACCTTTCGAGCGCACAGGCCGAATACATTCTCGAACTGCGTCTTCGCCGACTCACAAAGTTCTCGCGGCTCGAGCTCGAGTCAGAACGCGACGAACTCGAACGCGAGATCGCAGAGCTGCTCGAAATTCTCTCCGAGGAGGCTGCGCTCCACCGCGTCGTGAGCGCAGAGCTTCAGGCCGTCGCCGAAGAACATGGAACGCCGCGCCGAACGATCCTCCTCGAGGCCGATGCCGCGAAGGCCAAAGCGACGCCCGCGAGCCTCGAGATCGAAGACGCGCCGTGCGATGTCCTCCTGTCTGGAACCGGCCTCATTGCCAGGGTCCCGCGCATCGACGCCGTGAACGCCGATGCGCACACGCGCTCGCAACACGATGTCATCCGTGCACGCGTGAGCACAACAACACGCTCCGTAATTGGCGCCGTCACCGACCTCGGTCGTCTCCTCCACGTCGATGTCGTCGACCTTCCCGCGCTCGCACCTTCGGCCGGCTCCTCGTCGATCGCGGGCGGAACACGCTTGACCGACCTCCTCTCGCTCGAGAAAGATGAAACGGTCGTGGGCCTCGTGCGGCTCGACCTTCCCGAGGGTGAAACCGACAAAGGCGGCATCGCGCTCGGTACCGCGAACGGCGTCGTCAAGCGCGTCAACAGAGACTTCCCGAAGTCGGACGGTTTCGACATCGTGACGCTCAAGGGCGACGACCGTGTCGTGGGCGTCGTCGACATGCGCGACGATGCCGACATGGATCTGGCCTTTATTACCGCTCACGCCCACCTCCTCCACTTCCCCGCCTCGGGCGTGCGTCCCCAGGGACGCAGCGGCTCGGGCGTCGCCGGCATCAAGCTCGGCGAGGGCGACGCGGTCATCGGATTCGGCGCCTTCGACGTCACTAAACCCGGCGAAGTCGTGACCGTCGCGGGCTCCTCGAGCGCACTCGACGGAGTCCAATCAGGCTCACTCAAGGTTTCCGCCGCCTCGGAATACCCGGCGAAGGGGCGCGCGACGGGTGGCGTTCGCTGTCATCGCTTCCTGCGCGGCGAGGACGTGCTGATCTCCGCGTGGATCGTTAATTCGCCCGCACTCGCGTGCTCGGATGCCGGCGCGCCCATCGACCTTCCTTCGCCGATCGCCAGGCGAGACGGATCCGGCTCACCCCTCACGCTCCCGATCGCCTCGGTTGGCTCCCTGTCATGACTTCACGACCCCTTCCCGACGGCGTGACGCTCGGCGAGCGCGAGGGCGCCACCGTACTGAGCGCTCGCACTCACGCATGCGCCCTCGATCTCTCGCTGTCCGGCGGCCACGTGACGAGCTGGATCCCGAACGGTCATGACGAGACCCTGTGGCTCTCGCCCCTTGCGACGTTCACCCCCGGGCACCACATCCGCGGTGGAGTCCCGCTCATAGGCCCGTGGTTTGGCCGCGGAAACTCGGGCACCGAAGAGCCACAACACGGATGGTTCCGGCGTGTCCAGTGGAAGCTTGCAAGCGTTGAGGTCACCCCCGACGGCACCATCGACGTCTCCCTCGACCTCGCTGAGATCCGCAACTATCCCGGGGTCGAAGTAAAAGCGGCCAGGCTGCACGTCCGTGCGGGCGCGACACTCGAGCTCAGCCTGGACGTCACCGCAGGCGGCAAACCCCTCGACCTTGAGGCGGCGTTCCACACGTATTTCCTCGTGAGCGACGTGCGCGAGACAACCGTCGGAGGCCTCGAGAACGTTCCCTACACCGATGCTGCCCGCTCTCGAACCGCGGGCCTGGGTCCCTCCGTCCTCCGCTTTTGCGCTCCCACCGACCTGGTCTTCGAAGCAGCACCGCCGCTCGTGTTGACCGACCCGGGCGCCGCGCGGCGGATCGTCATCGACCAGCACGGCGCAAGCCGCACGGTCGTGTGGACGCCTTGGCAGGCGGACGTCGCCGCCACCGCCGACATTCCCGACAGCGAATGGACGCGATTCGTGTGCGTCGAAACTGCGGTGAGCGAAGGCGGAACTGTGCATCTCGCCCCAGGAGCGACGCACACTCTCACGGCGCGCTATACCCTCGAGCACAGCTGAGCTCTAGGCGTCGATCCTCTCGACGTCGAGTTCTTCCGCGCCTTCGACGATGAACTGCTTGCGAGGGGCGACCTCGGAGCCCATGAGGAGCTCGAACACGCGATCGGCCGATTCGGCATCCTGAATCGTCACGCGACGAAGCAGGCGCTGCGACGGGTCCATGGTCGTGTCCGCGAGCTGATCGGCGTCCATTTCACCAAGGCCCTTGTAGCGCTGAATAGGCTCCTTGTACCGCTTCTTCGAACGCTCGAGCTTCTTGAGAAGCTGTTGCAGTTCCTTCTCGGAGTACGTGTACACGTATTCGTTCTTTTTCGAACCGCCGTGAATGATCTCGACGCGGTGCAGAGGGGGCACTGCCGCGTAGATGCGGCCTTGCTCGATGAGCGGGCGCATGTAGCGGTGGAAAAGCGTGAGCAGGAGGGTGCGAATATGGGCGCCGTCGACGTCAGCATCGGTCATCATGACGATTTTGCCGTAGCGCGCCTGCTCAATATCGAACGTGCGACCGGAACCGGCCCCAATCACCTGGATGATATTGGCGCATTCGGCGTTTTTGAGCATGTCCGTAATCGAGGCTTTTTGCACGTTGAGGATCTTGCCGCGGATCGGCAGGAGCGCCTGAAATTCCGAGTCGCGTGCGCTTTTCGCGGTGCCGAGTGCCGAGTCACCCTCGACGATAAAGAGCTCGGAGCGGTCGATCCCGGTGTGGCGGCAGTCGGCGAGCTTCGTGGGCATGGTCGAGGATTCGAGCGCGTTCTTGCGGCGCGAAACTTCCTTGTGCATGCGTGCGGCCACGCGTGCCCGCATCTCGCTCACGACCTTGTCCACAACGAGCGCCGCCTGCTCTTTTTCGCCCTTCTTGGTCGATGCGAGGAATGCGCCGAGTTCACGCTCGACGACTTTCGCGACGATCTGACGCGCGGCGGGGGTTCCGAGGACTTCTTTCGTTTGGCCCTCGAACTGTGGTTCATCGATACGGACGGTGACCACCGCGGTGAGGCCCGCGAGGGTGTCGTCCTTTTCGATCTTTTCTTTCTTCGCGTTGAATTTCACGCGGCGCGATTGCGCATCGACGGCCTTACGGACGACCTTGACGAGCGCCTGCTCAAAGCCTGTGACGTGAGTTCCGCCCTTGGGCGTGGCGACAATGTTGACGAAACTCCGAACGGTCGTGTCGTAATCCGCACCCCACCGCAAAGCGATATCGACTTCGCACGTACGGCTCACGTCCTTGGAGACCATGTGACCGCTTTTATCGAGAACCGGCACGGTTTCCGTGTAGTCGCCCGATCCCGTCAGCCGAATGACGTCGGTAATCTTCTGGTCCTTCGCGAGATAGTCGACGAATTCGGAGATACCGCCCGCGTAGTGGAAGACGGTGCGCTCGCTCTGTTCGGGGGTGCGCTCTTCGCGCCTATCGAGAAGAACGATTGTGAGCCCTGGGACGAGGAACGCCGTTTGGCGGGCGCGGCGCTGAATCTCGTCGAGGACGACGTGAGCTCCTTTAATAAAGATCTGCGAATCGACCCAGTAGCGCACGCGCGTGCCAGTGACGCCTCGCTTGACCTTGCCGATTTCGCGCAATTCACCTGCGCCTGCGAACTTCGTAAACGGCGAGGCAGGATCAGGCGCACTCTGATCGTCAAAAGTGCCCGCGATGCCTCGCTGGAAACTCATGGCGTACGTTTTGCCGCCTCGGTCAACCTCGACGTCCATGCGAGAACTCAGCGCGTTGACGACCGATGCGCCGACGCCGTGGAGGCCGCCCGAATTCGAGTATGAACCGCCGCCGAACTTCCCACCCGCGTGCAGCTTGGTGTAGACGACTTCGACGCCCGTGAGCCCCGTGCGCGGCTCCTTGTCGATCGGGACGCCTCGCGCTTTGTCCTGCACTTCGATCGAGCCGTCGGGGTGGAGGATGATCGTGATCTCGTCCCCAAAACCGCCGAGGGCTTCGTCAACCGCGTTATCAAGAATCTCCCACAGGCAGTGCATGAGGCCGCGCGAATCCGTCGAGCCGATGTACATACCTGGGCGTTTACGTACGGCTTCGAGGCCTTCGAGGACCTGAAGGTTCGCTGCATCGTAGGCTGCCGTCTGGGAGTTTGTCTTTTGTGCCACGCCCCGATCTTAGGCGGGAACGCGCCTGTTTCGGTGGATTTTTGGGTCCGACGGTTGCCCCGCGTTAGGCGTACCACAGGCGATTGCGCTGCGAGCGAACCGGGATCGTTACTGCTCGCTTCGGGGGCGCGTCAAGGCGAGAATGGGGGCATGGAAACGATGCTTGAAGAACGCACTTTGACCGCGCACGATCGCTGCGATCGCTGCGGCGCGCAGGCTTACGTGAAGTTCGAACTTGAGGTGGGCGGCGAGCTTCTGTTTTGCGCCCACCACGCGCGCGCGAACGCCGAGGCGCTCGAGGGAATCGCCACTCGCGTTGTCGACGAAACCGAGCGCTTGAGCGCCGAATAGGGCGCAGTTACTGCGGGAAATCCAAAAGCCCTTAGAGAAGAACAGTGGCCGCACCGTGTGGTGCGGCCACTGTTCTTCTCTTGACTCGACTTAATCGAGGTAGTCGCGAAGGACCTGCGAGCGCGACGGGTGCCGGAGCTTGCTCATGGTCTTCGACTCGATCTGGCGGATACGCTCGCGCGTCACTCCGTAGACCTTGCCGATTTCATCGAGGGTCTTGGGCTGGCCGTCCTCGAGGCCGAAACGCATCGCGACCACACCGGATTCGCGCTCGCTGAGCGTATCAAGTACGGAGTGAAGCTGTTCCTGCAAAAGCGTGAAGCTCACGGCATCTGCGGGCACAACGGCTTCGGAGTCTTCGATGAGGTCACCGAACTCGCTGTCGCCATCCTCGCCAAGCGGGGTGTGCAGCGAGATGGGCTCGCGGCCGTATTTCTGGACCTCGACGACCTTTTCGGGGGTCATATCGAGTTCCTTCGCGAGTTCTTCTGGAAGCGGCTCGCGGCCGAGATCCTGGAGCATCTGGCGCTGAACGCGTGCGAGTTTATTGATGACCTCGACCATGTGAACCGGGATGCGGATCGTGCGGGCCTGGTCTGCCATCGCACGTGTGATCGCCTGACGAATCCACCAGGTCGCGTAGGTCGAGAACTTGTAGCCCTTCGCGTAGTCGAACTTCTCTACGGCGCGAATGAGACCGAGGTTGCCTTCCTGAATGAGGTCAAGGAAGAGCATGCCGCGGCCCGTATACCGCTTTGCCAGCGACACGACGAGTCGGAGGTTTGCCTCGAGCAGGTGGTCCTTAGCTGCCTTGCCGTCAGCAACGATAAGTTCGAGGTCGCGGCCCTCCATACTCTTCTTGAGCGATGGATCTTGCTTAAGCTTGTGTTCGGCATAGAGCCCGGCCTCGATGCGTTCGGCGAGCTCAACCTCCTGGACGGCATTGAGCAGCGCGACCTTGCCGATTTGCTTGAGGTAGTCCTTCACAGGGTCGGCAGTGGCGCCAGCGGTCACAACCTGCTGAGCCGGCGAATCATCATCGTCGTTCGTGAGCGCGAAGCCCTTGCTCGGATCGTCGTCGTCGGCGGAGTCAGTGTCGTCTGCGCCGCTGGAGCCTTCCGCAGCGGAATCTTCTTTCTTGGTGCCGCGTTTGCCGGCCTTCTTCGCCGACGTGCGCTTGGCAGCCCTCTTGCGTGAGGCCTTCGATTCTGTTTCTTCGGAGCCGTCTTTTTCACGAGGAGCGTCTTGCTCAACCGTCTCCGCTTCGGGCTCGCTCTGCGCACTCGAGGCAGTCTTCTTCGAGGTGTCCTTTTTCGACGCAGCTTTCTTGCCACTCTTCGGGGCGCTCTTCGAGGCCTCGGCGGAATCAGCGGCATCGCCCTTACTCGCGCCAGTGCTCTTCGAGGCTGCCTTCTTCTTGCGAGAGTCGCTCGGGCGATCGAGGATCTCGATCCCGGCCTCCTCGAGCTTGTTGGAGAGCGATGCAACCTTGTACGGGGAGATACCGAGGGACTTGGCGGAGGCCTTGAGGGCCTCGTAGCTCACCGAAGTCGCTCCATCGAGAGCCGACGTGAGGGCCTCGATGTTCTTCGTGACTTCTTCTTTCTTAGACGTGCTCGTCGACACAGGCTTCCTTCAGTTGGGATCCGAGGGTGGTGTGCGGGCTCAGCTCTCGCACCGTGTGGCGGCGGGCGAATCGCGCACGAACCGTACAATTATAACGGCCCGATATCCGGATCTATTCCAGGCGCACCTAGTCTTTTGTCACGAGAACGGGGCACGGCGCCTCGAGTAGGAGCCGTTTCACGGTTTGACCGAGCATGAGTCTGCCTACGGGGGCGCTGTGCCGAAGGCCGATCACGATGACGCTCGCGTTCTCCTCGCGCGCAACCCGCAGAAGAAAATCACCGATGTCTCTGCTGCTTTCAGCTCCCGCCTCACGCACGCGCACTTTGAGAGTTTCGAGGTAGGCCCGCTCGTCGTGGCTCATGTGTGCAGACACGCGGTTGATAGCCTCCTGGACCTCCTCGGCATTAGCGCAGCAGGCGCCTTCGAAAGGATCCGCGTACGGGAACGAGGCCACGAGGAGCTCGCGGTCGGTGACGGCCACGTCGCGGATCGCAGCCTCGAGCGCGGCATCTCCCTGAGACGTCGGGGCATAGGCGGCGACGACAACCATGGCGATCCTTTCTAGAAACAGCGCGCTCGAGTAGTGAGCACGCAGGGGAAGCTCAATAATCGTGCGGAGCAAGTCTACTGAGTTTCGGCCCGGTTCGTCACACGTACACGCGGTCTCGGACTCTTGCTATGGCCACAGTTATCCATGAGTAGAGGCATACGTTTTTTCAAGCCAAAGCGGGCATATTCCCGCATGCGCGAGACCCAGAACGAGTTCAGCCATATCGCAGTGGTCTCCGGCTGCGAGGATGTCATCCGCCAAGCGGAAGGCCTCCCCCATACGCCCGCTGAACCACAGGAGGAAGGCGGCAATCGCCCCAAGATTAGCGAGAGCTTCGCGGTAGCGAGGCGAACAATCCCACGCATTCGACGTTCGCCACAGGCCCTTAAACACCTCGATCACACGATCGCCCTGGCCGCCGGGCATGAGATGCGGCCCCGGAAGAAACTCTGGGTCCTCGAACACTGAAGCGATGGCCACCGAGGGGCTCGCAAAAGCGTCCTGTTCAGATTCCACGACGTGCGCGATGATGTGGTCACGCCCGGGCCCCAATGCCGCTAGCGATGCGAGCACGTGAACGGCGTCCTGAAGGCGCTTGGAGTCACCATCCCCGATGCGCCCGCCCTCTCGTTCTTGACGCGCGTGCTGAGCACTCAGTTCCTCGAGCGCGCTACGACTCGGCCCCTCGAGGCACGTGAAGGTGCGAAATTCGGTGTCGCTCTCGCACAGCGAGCGAACGGAGGCAAGGAAAGCATCGTCCATCGCCTCCCTCTCGACTTTTTCGCGAAAGGGAATGCCGCTTGCGACCGCGCTCGCGGCGAACTGACTTTCTTCGAGCAGACCAAGGTGCGCGACTTTCCAGTAGTCGCCATCTGCCGTCGTACTGAGCGCCCACGGCCCTTCATAGGCGTGTAAGGCACAGGGGATAGTGAGACCGCGCATGAGGCACGCCTCGGCGACAAGGTCGCACAGCGCAACGAGCAGATCGATGGTCTGCGTGTCGTGACGATCTCTATCGAAGCATTCGGCCCTCTCCCCCGGGCACTCTTTGCATTCGCCGGGAACCGGCGAACCCGTAGCGAGGATGGCAAGGTGCGTTGCGCCGAGCGCCTGGAGGTTGAGTGCGAGCCGCGACACCTCAAAGGCTGCCCATTCGGGCTCTGTGCCCTCGTCAATGCGCATCCTGCTGAGCATGACCCCCGCCTCGCCGTTTGGACTCGCACCACATCCAAAGACGATGAGTGAGGAATCGATATCAAGGCGGTCAAAGTGCATGGCGACTGCCGCAAAAACATCGCGTGCATCAAGCAGATTAACGGTGGGAGCAAGCGCTTGTGACTCGCATGAAAAATGCTGTGTTTTATGTGTCATGCCTCAAGCGTTACCGCTGTTGACCGAGCGTGCACGCCTGAGATCCTCGCTTGTGGAGGCCTGCGTCTGTGGGGCCCGAACCGCAGTTCGTCGCTCTGTGGCACGATGGAAATTCACAACAGCACGGCGAGAGCACACCACACCGAGCCGAGGAGGATCCGCGTGCATCACCCCCCTTTCGACGACGTTCGCGAGAGCGTCACCACAACCCTCACGCGCTTCCTCGAAACCGAGGGCGACGCCCTGGGGGCAATCGCGCCGGAAGCTGCAGATCTTGCCGCGCTCCTCACGGGTTTTCTTGAGGGAGGCAAGTGCCTGCGACCGATGTTCGTGCACGCGGGCGCGTGTGCTGCCAACCCTTCGCTCGGCACCGCAGATGCGAATGACGTGGCGACGCTCGGCGCGGCCGTCGAACTCGTGCAAGCAGCGGCCCTCATCCACGACGATGTTCTCGATCACTCGCCGACCCGCAGGGGACGCCCCGCTATACATGCCGCCGCCACCCACGCACACGAGGCACGCAACCTCGCGGGAAGCGCGGAGGATTTCGGTATCGCGACCGCGGTCATCCTCGGCGATCTCGCCCTTGCGCTCGCCCATCAGCTTGCCTCTCACGCTTTTGCCGGAGCCGACGACCGCGCTCATTTCCAGGCGCTGTGTGCAGAGGTGATGGCCGGCCAGTACCTCGACATCTTGAACCAGTCCGGCGCCATCACCTCCACGAAATCGGCAACGGATTCCGCCTCCCTCGTGACGCGCTGGAAGACCGTCTCCTACACGGTCCACAGGCCTCTCATGATCGGCGCGACCCGCTGCGACGCTTCTCCCGCGCTCCTCGAATCCCTCGGCGCCTACGCACTTCCCGCTGGCGAAGCTTTCCAGCTCCGCGACGACCTCGACGGAGTCTTCGGGGACGAGGCCACCCTTGGGAAATCCACAAGCTCAGACATCCGTGAAGGCAAGCGCACGATGCTTCTCTCCCTCGCGCAGGAGCGCGCAGGCGAAACCGACCGCAGCGTTCTCGCAGCAACCGTCGGAAACTCTGACGCAGATACGGAGAGCATCGAACGCGTGCGCGAGATCATGACGGCCACGGGCGCGCGCGCGAGCGTCGAGAACCTCATTCGTCAACGCGAGGACGACGCGCGCGAAGTTATCGCGAACGAACTCTCATCGCTCACCTCGAGCGAATCGTGCGAACTCCTCGACTTGCTCGTGCGAAAACTCGCCCGAACGGACCGCTGAGCCCCTTTCCCACATGAGTGAAGACGCGCGGGCCGTGCCCGAAAAATACGGCTAAAACCCGAGCGACTGGGCGCGCCGGCGCACCTCGCCACGCTGCCCGCTTCGCAAATGGTCGATAGGTCGACCGGGCAAAGAGGCATCGTCGGTAAAGAGCCACTCGATGATCTCGTGGTCGGCAAAATGCTGGTCGTGGAGAAGCATGATCGTGCCTCGCAGGTGCGGAAGGACCGCCCCGTCACGCAGGAATTCGGCGGGCACAGAACGGACCTTAGGGGTTCCGCGGCGCACCTCGACGAGGTGGAAGTCCTCAATCAAGCGCTGCACCTTGGTCACCGAGATACCGAGGATCTCCGCGACGTCGGGCAGTGGAAGCCACGCCTCTACGAGAGAGTCGAGCCGGTCGATGTCGTCAGCTGAGATATTCACGTCTTCAGCATATTCCAGGGTGTCGTGCGCGGGCACCCGGCGGCGGCCCGCATAGACTTGCGGCGTGAGTACCGAGTCTTCTTCCCCAGACATCGGCCTCGTCCTTAGCAACCGCTACCGCGTCGAGCATCTGATCGCGCGCGGGGGCATGGCCACGGTGTATCGCGGCTTCGACGAGCGCCTGCATCGCCCTGTCGCGCTCAAAATCATGCACCCGCATCTCGCGGACAACCCTGAATTCATCTCGCGCTTCTCCCGCGAAGCCCGAAGCGCAGCCCGGCTCACCCACCCCCACGTGGTCAATGTCTACGACCAGGGCGAAGACCAGGGACGCGTGTACCTTGCCATGCAACTCGTCGAGGGCGAGACACTGCGCGACGAACTCCGCCGCGACAAAACCCTCAGCCTCAAACGCGCGCTGCGTGTTGGCCGCGACGTCCTCGCCGCGCTCGATGCCGCACACCGCTCCGGAATTATCCATCGCGACATCAAGCCTGAAAACGTTCTCGTGAACGCCGAGCGCGACATCCTCGTCGCCGACTTTGGCCTCGCACGCGCCGTTGGATCCGCGACGACCTCTGCCACCGGCACCTTGCTCGGTACGGTCGCGTATGTCAGCCCAGAGGTTGTCACACGCGGCGTGAGCGATGCCCGAAGCGACCTGTACTCGTGGGGCATCATGATGTTCGAAATGCTCGTGGGCCGCACTCCTTTCCAGGGCGACTCGGCCGTGCATATCGCCTACCAGCACGCGCATGAGGACATCCCCGCACCGTCACAATTTGCGCCGGGCATCCCCGCCTCTGTTGACTCCATCATCACGTGGGCGGCCTCGCGTTTGCCCGCCTCGAGGCCCACGCGCGCCCACGAAGTACTCCTCGCCCTTGACGAGGCTCTCGACACACTAAGCCCCACCGAACTCGCCTACCGTGCGCATCCCGCACCGAACGTCAAGGCCAATGCCGAGACGGCCGGCGTTCCTCGACTCACACGCCAGTTCTCGCCCTCAACGGCGCGCACCGATTCCGCTTCGTCACCAGCCTCCCCGGTATCACCGGTATCCCCGGCATCGCCGTCGAACGAAGCCCTCCTCGATGACAAAACCTCAGCAAAGTTCTGGGAAAACGACACCTCAGGTCGCGAACTTTCCACGACCGGAAGCGGTGCGGGAGCGGCGGTCAGGAAAAGGTTCGAGCTCCGCGAGCAGCCGTCGGACTCCCCCGACGCCGACGAAAGCATCCGAGACGTAACCCTCACGGGCCCTCGCCGCTCGCGCGGTGCCCATGCGAGCGAGTCACACCCCTCGCCAACCATGCGCCTCCTCGCACTCGCAAGCGTCCTTGCACTCGTCGCAGCACTCGTCTTTGGCGGCGTGCGCTGGTACGACACAGAAGGCCCTGGCGGCGCGCGCACCGTGCCGCTCGTTGCGGGCGCAACTCTCAGCGACGCTGAAGCCGCGCTAACGGCGCAACAACTTACGGTGACAACGGCACAGGCCTACAGCGACGACGTCCCGAAGGGCCACGTCATATCCTCGGATCCCGCCACGGGAGCGGAGGTCCGCAAAGGCAGTTCCGTGCGCCTCACTATTTCCCTCGGGCAGGAACTCTTTGACGTTCCGCAGGTAAAAGGGCAGGCGGTTTCCGACGCCACCTCAGCCCTCACTGACGCAGGTTTTCAGGTCAACGAGACCCGCGAATACTCGGCCGACGTGCCGAAAGACATCGTGATCAGCCAAGACCCCGCAGACGCGTCGCTGCCCGCGGGCGCGCACGTCACGCTCACGGTCAGTGACGGACCCGAACCGGTCGAGGTTCCGAGCGTCGCGGGAAGTGAGCGCAAAGCGGCAATCAAAGCCATTGAAGGC
Source organism: Dermabacter jinjuensis (assembly GCF_902381725.1). Lineage (GTDB taxonomy): Bacteria > Actinomycetota > Actinomycetes > Actinomycetales > Dermabacteraceae > Dermabacter > Dermabacter hominis. The sequence continues at coordinate 1,981,322 of NZ_LR698963.1, forward strand.
GCGGGCCTCGTGCCAAAAGTGAACGAGCAGTACAACTCGAACGTGCCCGCCGGCCAGGTCATCTCGCAAGATCCCGCCGGGGCCACCTCGGTGCTTCCAGGCAGCGAAGTCAAGATCTCCATCTCGCTCGGCCCCAACCTCGTCGGGGTTCCCGATGTTTTCCGCAAGAGCGAAGCCGACGCCCGCGCGGCGCTCGAAAAAGCCGGGCTCAAGGTCCAGGTCGTCTACGAGCGAGGCACGCCCGTCTTTGGCCTCGTGTCCCAGCAGTCGCAGCCGGGCGGCACAAAAGTACCGCGCGGCTCGACCGTGACGATCACGGTGTACTAGCGGCGATCAGCTCGGCCGATCGCCAAGCATGTCGGCGACGAGAAACGCGAGCTCAAGCGACTGCGAGTGATTGAGGCGCGGGTCGACGAGCGTCTCATAGCGGCGGTGCAAGCCCTCTTCGTCAAGCTCGCTGGAACCGCCTAGAACCTCGGTGACGTCATCGCCCGTGAGCTCCATGTGAAGACCAGCCGGGGTTGTGCCGACCTCCCAGTGTGCCTCAAAGAACCCGCGCACCTCGTCCATGATGTCGTCGAAGCGGCGAGTCTTATAACCGTTCGAGCTCGTGATCGTGTTGCCGTGCATCGGGTCTGTCACCCACACGGCTTCGATTCCTTCACGCTTTGCTGCCGTGAGCAGCACGGGAAGCTTCTCACGTACGTCCGTGGCGCCCATGCGGGTCACAAACGTGAGACGGCCCGGCTCGCGCTCCGGATCAAGGACCTCTGCGAGCCGAAGCATGTCATCCACGCTCGCGTTCGGACCGAGCTTCACGCCGATCGGGTTGCGCAGTTGCGACATAAAGTGCACGTGCGCACCGTCGAGCTGGCGGGTTCGCTCACCGATCCACAGGAAGTGGCCAGAGCATCCGTAGATCTCACCCGTGCGCGAGTCGACGCGCGCGAGGGCCTCCTCGTAGTCGAGGAGAAGCGCCTCGTGCGACGAATAAAACTCGACCATGCGAATCGGGTCGAAGTCCACACCGATGGCCTCCATGAAACGCACGGCTCGCTCAATATCATCCGCGACTCGCACGTACTTCGAGTAGGCGTCGGACTCCACGAACCCCTTGTTCCAGGCCTGCACCTGCCGCAGATCCGCGAAGCCGCCGCCCGTGAACGCGCGCAGAAGATTAAGGGTCTGCGAAGCGGTCGTGTACATCTTCCACAGGCGCGAGGGATCGGGCGTGCGAGATTCGGAGGTGAACTCGTAACCGTTGACCGCATCGCCGCGGTAACTCGGGAGGCTCACACCGTCGATCGTCTCGGTGTCGCTCGAGCGAGGCTTGGCGAACTGACCGGCCATACGCCCCATCTTGATCGTGGGAAGCGAGGCGCCGTAGGTCAGGATCGCTGCCATCTGGAGGATCGTCTGCACCTTGTTCTTGATGCGGTCGGCAGTCGAGTCCGCAAAGGTTTCTGCGCAGTCGCCTCCCTGAAGGAGGAATGCCTCGCCACGCGCTGCTTTAGCGAGGTGGGTGCGAAGAAGGTCAACTTCGCCCGCGAACACGAGTGGGGGTGCGGCCCTCAGCTCATCAAAGACCCGTGCCCGCTCCTTCTCGTTCGGCCACGTTGGTTGCTGGACCCTCGGATATTCGCGCCACGACGAAAGCGCCTCGAGATGGGCGGATGATTCGGAAAGCTCGAACGGGTGGAATGTCGCGGCAACGTTACGGTTCTGATAACTCACCCGGACATAGTAGGCGAAAGTCACGAGCGCGACATGTGGGTCCGCTCAGCGGCACTCTCGCGACCGGAACTTACGAAGCGTTCGCGTCCTTAAGTCTTTTCTTCACGTCCGCGGCGTACTCGTCCACATACTCCTGGCCGGATAGCTCGCGAATCGCTTCCATGAGCGAGCGCGTGAGCGTGCGAAGTTCTTCGCGCGTGGCGGGTGCGTCGCTCGGATTGTCTGCTCTCAACGTCGACAGCTGCGCGCGCATGTCGATCGTTGGGCCGATCTGTGTATGGAGCTTTGAACGGAGCTTCGGCACGATGGAATTCTTCGAGCGCTGCGCCTCAAAGGCGCCAAGTTCGGCGACGGGAAGGATGGGCGCACCCGTCGCGAGCGCGAGGCGTACAGCGCCCGTCTTACCGCGATACATTCGCCCGTCATGGCTCCTCGTGCCCTCGGGGAACACGCCGAGGGCGTGCTCACCTTCGAGCACCGCGATCCCCGCGTCGAGCGCCGAGCTCGCGCCACCGCTTCCCGAACGATCCACGGGAATCACATTGACCGAGCGCATGAGCCACGCAAAAAACTTCCCCGGTACCCCCTTGCCCTTGAAAAGAGCATCCTTTCCAAGCCAGTGAATCTCGCGCGGAATCATGCACGGTACAAAATAAGTTTCGAACGCGGAGGTGTGATTGCACGCCATGATCATGCGCCCCGAAGACGGAACGTGCTGGAGGCCCGCAACTGTGGGGCGCCAGAAGAGCGTGAGCAGAAATTTAACGATCGGCTGCAAGACGGGATAGAGATGCACGGGGATAACCCTATAGGGCAGCGCCCATCGTGAGGGAAGGAACGCGCCACACGAAGCCTCCTCCATGCCTCAATGCACGTGAGGCGCGTACACTCGAGTGCAGCCCCGCCTAGAAGTCAAGGAGCATTCCCCCGTGTCACGCGAGTTCGAAACGCCGCAAATCGCAGAGTCGAAGCCAGACGAAAACATCACCGACTTCCTCCTTCTACGCCGCACCAAGTACGCCGACATTCCCCTGTGGGAGCGTCAGCTCACGCCCGGCACATGGTCACCCATGTACGCACCTGAATTCATCACGCTCGTGAAGCGTCTCGCACAGGGGCTTATCAACGAAGGCGTCCAGCCAGGCGACCGAGTCGCGATCATGTCTCGCACGCGCTTCGAATGGGTACTCATCGACTGGGCGTTGTGGTTCACCGGGGCGATCAGCGTGCCGATCTACGAAACGTCCTCCCCCGGGCAGATCGAATGGATCGCTTCCGATTCCGGTGCGCGCTTCATTTTTTGCGAAAACGCCGGCCATGCGCAGGACATCGACGAAGTCCGCTCTTCGCTCTCGGATCTCGAGCAGGTGTGGGTCATCGAAGAGGGCATCATCGAGCAGCTCTCCGTTGCAGAAGCCGATATCGACGACGACGCGATTGAGAAGGCGCGTAAGAGCCGGCACAAGTCAGACACCGCGACGATCGTCTACACCTCCGGCACGACCGGCCGGCCCAAGGGCGTGGAGCTCACGCACGCAAACTTCATGGATCAGTCCCTCAACGCAGTGGGCCTTCTGGGTGAGGCGGTTATGCCCCCTGGCTCGCGCCTGCTGATGTTCCTTCCGCTCGCGCACGTGTTCGCACGCGACATCACGTTCATCACCATCGTGTGCGGGTGCACGACAGGTTTCTCCCCCGATGCGAAGCAACTCCTCGACGATCTCGCCTCGTTCAAGCCCACGTGCCTGCTCGCAGTCCCTCGCGTGTTCGAAAAGGTCTACAACGGCGCCGAGCAAAAGGCTGTTGGAGACGGTAAAGGCAAGATCTTCCACCGTGCCGTCGAGGTGGCCATCCAGTATTCGAAGGGCCTCGACACGGGCAAGATTCCCCTGCACGTGAAAGCCCAGTACAAGCTGTTCGACACGCTCGTGTACTCGAAGCTGCGCAATCTCATGGGTGGAAAGCTCACCTACGCAATCTCGGGTGGTGCGCCACTTGGCGACCGCCTCCCCCACTTCTTCCGCGGCATCGGTGTCACGATCCTGGAAGGCTATGGCCTCACGGAAACGACCGCCCCCGTAGGCGTCAACAATCCGTGGAATGTCAAGGTCGGCACCGTCGGTCCCCCGTTCCCAGGCGCGAAAGTCAAGCTCAACGACAAGGGCGAACTGCTCGTCAAGGGCGTCATGGTGTTCAAGGGGTACTGGAACAATCCCGACGCCACCGCGCTGGCCCTCCAGGACGGCTGGTTCAACACGGGCGACACCGCGAGCATCGATGAGGACGGCTACATCACGATTACGGGCCGTTCAAAAGAAATCATCGTCACCGCAGGCGGCAAGAACGTGTCGCCTGCCCAACTCGAGGACACCGTGCGCCAGAGCCCCGTCGTTGGCCAGTGCATCGTTCTAGGCGACCAAAAGCCGTTCGTGTCGGCGATCGTGACTCTCGACCGCGAAATGCTCCCCCGGTGGCTCAAAAACCAGGGGCTCGGGTCGATGTCGCTTGCCGAAGCCATTACGAACGAGCAGGTCATCGCCGAGGTCCAGAGGGTAGTTGACGAAGCCAACACCTCGGTCTCTCGCGCCGAATCGATCCGCAAGTTCGAGATCATCGATGCGGATTTCACGGAGGAGAACGGTTACCTCACCCCGTCGTTCAAGCTCAAGCGTGCCGCTGTTGTGAAGGATTTCTCCGAGGTCATCGACCGCATTTACACGAAGAAGTAAGGCGGACGGCGCCATCACTCGGACTGCGCAGCGGGCATTCGAGGATCTTGGCCCGGAGCTCATCGATGTCGAGTTCGTTGTCGTCGACCTCGAGACCACCGGGACGAACACCGAACTGGATGCCATCACGGAAATTGGCGCCGTACGGGTTGTGGGCGGCGAGGTTGTCGAGGAGTTTCAGACGTTCGTCAACCCCGAGCGTCCGATCCCCGCATACATCGCCGCCCTCACGGGGATCTCTGACCACATGGTTCGCGATGCGCCGTCGGCAGAAGCGGTCATCCCCGCTTTCCTCGAGTTCGCACGCACCTCGGTGCTCGTCGCCCACAATGCCCGTTTCGACATCGGGTTTTTGAAGGCCGCGGCGCTCCGGCTCGAGTACCGGTGGCCACCGTTCGAGGTCGTCGATACGCTTACACTCGCGCGCCGCGTTTTCGGACGTGACGAAGTGAAGAACCACAAGCTTTCGACTCTCGCGGGAACGGTTGGGGCAACGACGGTGCCCAACCACCGCGCGCTGTCGGATGCGCGCGCAACGGTCGATGTTCTCCACGAGATCATCGCGCGACTTTCTGCCGGTGGCGCAAGCCACCTCTCGGATCTCACCTCAAGTGGGAAGAAAGCAAGTCCCGCCCAAATCCGCAAACGCCACCTCGCGGCGGACATCCCGCCCGTGCCCGGCGTGTACTCCTTCGTCGACGCCAACGGTTCAACGCTGTACATCGGCAAGTCGGGCAATCTCCGCTCGCGAGTGCGCACCTACTTTTCACCGAACGAGACCAGGCGAGCCGTCCTCGATATCATTCCCGTCACCGAGCGTATCGACATTGTGCAGTGTTCAAGCGACGCCGAAGCTGCAATCCGCGAGCTGCGCGCAATCGCAAGTGAGCGCCCCATCGCCAATCGCCAGGGAATCCGCCCTTCCAAGGGCAATTGGCTTCGAGTCACCCCCGATGGGCTGCGCCTTGCGCGCACTGTCAAAAGCGAAACGTCGCTCCACGCCTATATCGGCCCGCTCCGCTCGCGCCACGACGTCGAGCCGATTCGCTCCCTCGTGTACGCGGCACTGACTGCGGCCATCGGGGCCGAAGAGGACAACGCTGGTGCCGCGGAAGGTCGCACCGGGACCAAAAGTCCGACGGTTCCCCGGGAACCGTCGGCTGCCGCGGGGGCACTGCCGGTACCGCCGGTTCATGGACCGACGTTTGCCGCAGAAGCGTCGGAGCCCGTGCGCAGCAGCGCAGGCTTCCACGCACGAATGCACCGGGCCCTCACCGAGGATCCGAGCGATGTTTTTGAGTACGCGGCTCAGAAAATGCGCGCACTCGTGGGGAGGGGCCTCTACGAGAACGCCGAGGCGTTGCGCACGAGGGTCGAGTTGTTTGCTGATGCAGCGCGACGTGCCGCACGATTGCGATCCATCGCGGAGGTTCCATTCCTCGTCGCGGCGCGCAAAATCTCGTGCCACGATGCTTCGACTCAATCGCCCTGGCAGTGGGAGGTTCTTGCCGTACGGCACGGGCGGCTCGGGGCAGCGCGCACGATGCCGGCGTGGAGCGACCCGCTTTCGGCTATCGAGGCACTTGCTCGCGAAAGCGAAGCGGAGGCCGCCCTGCGCGCCCCGCTGTGCTTCGGCTACCACCACGAGGCTGAGCTCATCCTCGAATGGCTCGCGAAACCTGGCATCCGGATCGTTCACGTGGAGGGCGAGTGGTCGATGCCGTCTACCGCCCGCTTTACGATCGAAGAGTTTCAGCGGGTGTTTCGACGCTCTGCGAGACGTTGATCCACCGCTCAAGCGCAGCCTTGGCGGCTCCGGAATCGAGTGAGTCTTCGGCCCGTTTCACCGCGCGGAGCATTCGCTCGGCGAAGGCAGGGCTGGCGTCGGAACTTTCCTTGAGCCCCTCGGCTGCGACAATGCCCGAAGCGGCATTGAGCACGACGGCATCTCGCACGGGCCCAGTCGTGCCGGCAAGCAGGTCTCGCGCCACCTGGGCATTGTAGGAGGGGTCGCCACCGCGCAACGCATCGATACGTGCGCGTGAGAGTCCGTAGTCTTCGGGGGCGACAACGTGCGACGTAACGGACCCGTCCCTTACCTCCCACACATCGGTTTCGGCGGCGATACTCAGCTCGTCGAGGCCGTCGCGCCCGCGCACGACGATGGCGGACGCGCCGCGGTCTGCAAAGACACCTGCGATGACAGGCGCCATCTCCTCGAATGCCACGCCGACGGAATGGGCACGAACCCCGGCGGGATTGGTGATGGGACCGAGCACATTGAAAACCGTGGGCAGTTTGAGACCGGCTCGGGCAACCGCACCATGTTTCATCGACGGGTGAAAAACCTGGGCGAAACAAAACGAGATTCCCGCTTCGTCAAGCACGCGCTGCACGCCCTCCACGGGAAGATTCAGGCGCACCCCGAGCGCTTCGAGTACGTCCGCCGAACCCGATTTCGAACTCACGGCACGGTTGCCGTGCTTTGCCACAGGAATCCCCGCGCCGCGGATCACGAGCGAGGCCATGGTCGAGATATTGACGGTATGGGCGCCGTCTCCGCCCGTCCCCACGATGTCGACGGCGCCAGAGGGCGCACTAATGATCCTCGAGTGCTCGAGCATGGAGGAGGAGAGTGCGTTGACCTCATGGGTCACCGCTCCCTTCGCCTGAAGCGCCACGAGGAAACCGGCGAGAGGGACCGGATCAACATCGCCGCGCATGATCTGCTGCATTGCCCACCACGCCTCTTCGGACGTGAGATCGCGCCCTTTGATGAGGGCGTGGGTCAGCGCGGGCCACGTATAGATTTCTTGATCCGTCATGGCGCCCATATTAAGGCGTGAACGCTCGTGACGTAGAGCAAGCCCACCAGACGGAACACGGCTTAGATCACGGAAAAAACCGGGACAAAAGCCCCGTTCGATTCAACAATCGCGCTTCCAACAGGTATGCTGAAAAAACCTGCGCACGGACTTTTGTCCCAGCAGGGCCGCACGGGCCTTGCCCGCAGCGGCCGAGACCATGTGCCGTGCATGGCCTCGCAACCCGACCAACGACGAATGAGAACCGTGACAACTGCGACTCTTTCCTCCGCCCCTCGCACCTCCCCCGTGAGCAGGCCGAACACCACTCAGGTCGGCACCATCGTGTGGCTCGCGAGCGAAATCATGTTCTTCGGTGCGCTCTTTGCTATGTACTTCACGCTGTACGGCGTCGTACCCGAGGTTTTCTACGAGGGCCAGAAGAACTTCACGCTCAACTTCGCCATCACCAACACGCTCATCCTGGTCACGAGCTCAATCACGTGCCAGATGGGTGTATTCGCCGCAGAAAAGCGCCGCAAGCGCCGCACCGGCTCGATCGTCAACATCGCCGGCTGGGGCCTCATCGAGTGGTACACCCTCACCTTCATTCTCGGCGCGATCTTCGTGTCGGGCCAGGCCTTCGAATATGCCGAGCTCGTGCATAAGGGCCTCACCATCTCGAGCACGCCTCATGGCTCAATCTTCTACCTCGCCACGGGCTTCCACGGCCTCCACGTCCTTGGCGGGCTTATCGCCTTCCTCTTCGTTCTCGCGCGCGCCTACTCCGCGAAGAATTTCACGCACCACGAAGAGGTCAGCGCGATTTGCGTGTCGTACTACTGGCACTTCGTCGACGTCATCTGGGTAGCCCTCTTCTTCGTGGTCTACCTGCTTGACCCGCTCGTTCTCCACACCGTTGAAGGCAACTGGGCCTTCTTCTAAAGCTCCCCTACTCGGATTCGCACCCTTTACCGAAACGAGGTCCTCACAGTGAAGGCTCTGGCCACACACCGCCATCACCCGATGGCGCTCCTTGCCATCATCTTGATGGCGTTGATCGCCACGGGCGGTTTGTTTGCCGTCCTCTCCCCCAAAGACGCATCCGCTGAGGCCTTCTCGGCCTCCGACGTCGCCGAAGGGAAGAAGCTCTTCGTCTCGAACTGCGCGACGTGCCACGGCATGAACGGCGAAGGTCGCAAAGACAGTGACGGCAACACGGTTGGCTCGTCGCTCATCGGCGTTGGCGCCGCTGCCGTCGATTTCCAGGTGGGCACGGGCCGCATGCCCATGCAGGAGTCCGGCCCGCAGGCGCAGCGCAAGCCCGTGCAGTTCACCGATAAGCAGATCTCGCAGCTTGCCGCATACGTGGCCTCGCTGGGCCCCGGCCCGTCGATCCCCACTGAGGAGCAGCTGAGCAAGGAAGGCGCCGACGTCACCAAAGGTGGCGAGATCTTCCGCATCAACTGCGCCATGTGCCACAGCGCGTCTGCTGCCGGCGGCGCACTTACGGAAGGCAAGTGGGCCCCGACTCTTCGCGGTGTCGAGGACAAGCACATCTACGAAGCCATGGAATCCGGCCCGCAGAACATGCCGGTGTTTAACGACAACAACCTGAGCCCCGAAGACAAACGCGACGTCATCGCCTACCTCAACCAGCTTGAAGAGAACGGCTCGCCCGGCGGCTACTCGCTCGGCGCACTCGGCCCGGTCACCGAGGGCCTCTTCGCCTGGACGGCGATTCTCGCGATTCTGCTCGGCTGCGCTATCTGGTTGGGAGCTAAGGCAAAGTGAACGAACTGACACACAACATCGACGGCACCTCGCCGCGCAAGGGCGTAAGCACCGTCGCGCGCGCGGAAGAGGGCGGTTTCCGCAACCCGGGCATTCCGCCGCACGAGTACCGCCAAGCAGATCTCGACCCCAAAGCTGAAAAGCGCGCCGAGCGCATCGTCTCGCTGCTGTTCGTCCTCTCGATTCTCGGCACGGCGTTCTTTATCGCCTCCTACTTCCTGTTCAGCCCCACGGGCACGAACCTCCTTGCAGAAGAGGGCACCCTCTCAGCGGTGCACTGGTCAACTCTCACCATGGGTATCGGCCTCGCTGTTGGCATCTTCTTCATCGGTGCAGGTGCGATCCACTGGGCAAAGACGCTCATGCCCGATCACGAAGTCACCGAGGAGCGTCACGCACAGCGCGGCAATGAAGAAACGCGCGAAGCCGCGTCGAAGATTCTTGTCGACGGCATCAATGAGTCCGGTATCGCCCGCCGCCCGCTGGTCGTCGCCTCGCTCGTGGGTGCACTGGCGGCCCTTCCGATCGCCGTGCTCTTCCCGATCTCGACCCTCGGCCCCCTTCCCGGCAATAAGCTCCACCACACGTTCTGGGGCCGCGCCACGGAAAACAAGAAGCGCGTTCGCATCGCCCGCGACCATGACCAGACGCCCATCAAGGCTTCGGACGTCACCGTCGGCTCGATTTTCCACGTGATGCCCGAGGGCCTCACCGAGGAGACTCCCGACTGGATCGAGGAGCGCGCGAAAGCAGCAGCAATTCTCGTGCGCATCGATCCTGCAGACGGCAAGAATGAGGCCTCGCTCGAGGCTGGCCACGAGGGAATCCTCGCGTTCTCGAAGATCTGCACGCACGTCGGTTGCCCCGTCGCGCTCTACGAACAGCAGACCCACCACATGCTGTGCCCGTGCCACCAGTCGACCTTCGATGTCACCGACGGCGCCAAGGTTGTCTTCGGCCCGGCGCACCGTCCGCTCCCGCAGCTCCCTATCGAGGTTGACGACGAGGGCTACCTTGTCGCAACCGGCGATTTCCCCGAGCCCATCGGTCCCAGCTTCTGGGACATTCACAAGGAGAAGTAATTCCTCATGAGTGACACCCAGACCACCGGCCTCGACCGCAACTCGAAGGCCTTCAAGCTCGGCTCGGTAGGCGCTAGCTGGCTCGATGAGCGTACGAGCGGCGCCAATATCGTCAAAGGTTTCGCACGGAAGATTTTCCCCGACCACTGGTCGTTCATGTTCGGCGAAGTCGCGCTCTATAGTTTCGTTGTTCTCGTAATCTCGGGCATCTTCCTCACGATGTTCTTCGTTCCCTCGATGAATGAAGTCGTCTACGAAGGCTCCTACACGGCGCTCCAGGGAGCGCACATGTCAGCAGCGTTCAACTCGACGCTGCACCTGTCATTCGACGTGTGGGGTGGCCTCCTCTTCAGGCAGATCCACCACTGGGCAGCGCTCACGTTCATGGTGGCGATCTTCGTGCACATGTTCCGCGTCTTCTTCACGGGTGCTTTCCGCAAGCCGCGTGAGCTCAACTGGCTCATCGGCTTCGGCCTCATGGTGCTCGCGATGCTCGCCGGCTTCTCCGGGTACTCGCTTCCCGACGACGTCCTCTCGGGCAACGGTTTGCGTATTGCCGACGGTGTCATGAAGGCCATCCCGATCCTCGGCACCTACGGCTCGATGCTCATGTTTGGCGGTGAATTCCCGGGCCACGACATCATTCCGCGCCTGTTCACGGTGCACATCCTCATCATCCCGGGTGCGATCCTTGCACTCATCGCGCTGCACATGTTCTTCCTCGTGATGCACAAGCACACGCAGTACCCCGGCCCGGGCCGCACCGATCGCAACGTGGTCGGTTACCCACTCTTCCCCGTTTACACGGCAAAAGCCGGCGGTTTCTTCTTCATCGTGTTCGGCGTACTCACTCTCGTGGGAGCCACCGTCGCCATGAACCCGGTGTGGAACTACGGTCCTTACGACCCCTCCCCCGTGTCGGCTGGTTCACAGCCCGACTGGTACATGCTGTTCCTCGAAGGCTCGCTGCGCCTCATGCCAGGCTGGGAGCCCACGATCTTCGGCTACCCAATCTCGCTCAACATCATCATTCCCGGCATGATTTTCCCGGGCATCATGTTCGGCAGCCTCGCGCTGTATCCGTTCATTGAACAGTGGGTCACCGGCGACGACCGCGAACACCACGTTCTCGACCTTCCGTACAACACGCCCGTGCGCACGGGCTTCGGCGTCGCCTGGATTTCTGCCTACGTCGTCTCGATGCTTGCCGGCGCGAATGACCTCATGGCCGTCGCCTTCCACATGTCGCTGAACAACCTCACGTGGTTCTTCCGCATCGGCATCTTCGCGATCCCGGTCATCTCGTTCATCGTGACGAAGCGCGTGTGCCTCTCAATCCAGAAGCACAAGAAGCAGATCGCCCTCCACGGCGTTGAAACCGGCAAGGTTGTGCGCATGGAGAACGGTGAAACGCTCGAGATCCACGAGCCTCTCAGCGAGTATGATCGCTGGGTTCTCGTGAGCTACGACAACCACCGCCCGCTCAAGAAGGGCGAGGGCGTCTCGTCGCTTCGGGCAAAGGCCTCGAGCTTCTTCTTCAAGGATCGCGTGGAGCCTGCGACGCCTGCGGAGCTTCGCGAGGCGCTCGAGCACTCGGGCCACGAGGAGCACAAGATCAAGGCTCTCGTCGGCAGCTGATCGAACGCCCTTCCCGAATTCCATAGAGGTTGTGGGGGTTTGCCACTGAGTTTCGGCTCGGGCAGGCCCCCACTTCTGTGTGCCAGGGCTTCTGCTGCTTCGCCTCTTGCTTCCCTACCACGCCTCCGTTCCCTTCTCTTCTGTCCCCCTCTTCCCTCCTAACCGGATTGAGGGCAGTCAAACTTCGTTAGTTCGCGTGGTGGTCTTACGCCGGCGGTCCGACGGTTGCTGGGCTTTCATGTGTGGGCGCCTCGCGCACGAAACCGGCAAGAGGTCTAGAGAGAGCACAGCCATTTCGCTCGCACCACAGTAAAAGAACTTAAGTCTGCCCGAACATCCAAGTGAACTTTTCTACTCCCTATCCCACCAGAAGATAGTTTGTCGCCCCCGCCCTGAGCGCCCTGCGCTTTACACAAGCACAGCGCTCGACCGGAAAATCGGATCTACCAGCCAACGGCAAGAAGACTCGCATTATTGCGTTAGAGCCCCCAATCAATCACGCATCCCAACTCTAGGCCCGCCGCGGCACTTCTAGACGCCAGCGCGAGACCTCAAATCGCCCGAATGGGGCGGCGTCAATTCACTGACAGCGCTCGGAATCGTGCAGTGATTCCTGTACGATAATCGTGCAATTATTGCTGCACGATTGATGGAGGCCCGATGACACCCCGCAAATATCACCACCCGAATCCTGACGAAATCAGTTTGCCTAGGGTGCTTGCCGCCCTGAGCGACCCTACGCGGTTAGAAATGATCTGCCGCCTGGCGGACGGGCAGGAGCACGACAGCCTTGAACTCGCGGACGATCTCCCCCGTTCGACGCTGACGTACCACACGCGCATGCTGCGAGAGGCAGGAATGACCTGGACGAGGAGCGAGGGCCGCGCATGTCTAATCCAGCTGCGGCGCGAGGATCTGGATCAGCTGTTCCCAGGGGTTCTTGCGGCAGTACTCGCGAGCGCAGACTCAAGGGAGCCACAAGAATGATGCGTCGACTGTGGCCATTCGTGTTGGGCAGCGTCGCTCTCGGCCTGGACGCCTATGTCGTGGCGGGACTTTTACCCGACGTCGCATCTTCATTGGGAACTAGGGAAGCCGATGTTGGGTTAAGCGTTGCGGCATTCACGGGCTCCTACGCAGTCTCGGGCCCCTTACTTGCGGGACGCGCTGGGCAGCGGTCGCGACGCAGTTTGGTTACAGCCTTGCTGGTATTCACGGTAGCGAACCTGATCACAGCACTGTCACCAACGATTGGGGTCTTCCTGGCCACTCGTATAGTCGCTGGCGCGGCGGCAGGCGTGTATTCGCCACTGTCGTCCGCGGTGGCCTCAGAGGTTGTGGATCAACAGCGTCGAGGTCGTGCGGTGGCTATGGTTCTTGCCGGTCTGGCAGTCGGTACCGTGTTCGGCGTGCCCATCGGACTTTTCCTGGCTCGACTGTGGGGGTGGCGCGCGGCGATACTACTGATCGTGATCATTGGCTGCGCTGCACTAGCAGGCATAACGCTGCGCGGCGGCAAACTACCGTCAATTCCGGCGTCTAGCGCTGCTGACCGACTGCGATCCATCACAAGCCCACGGAATCTCCTCACGATTTCAGTAACGCTTCTCACCGCAGTGGCTTCCTTGGGGCTCTACACCTACCTGACCGTCGTGCTGTCCGCCGGAAGCCTAGCGTCGCATCAGAGCCTGGGGATTTGGGTCTGGGGACTCGGTGGGGCGCTCGGAGCTCTAGGCATCGGATGGCTCGTGGACAGGTGTGACCCCTTGCGCTTGAGCGCTGTCATCCTCGCCGGCCTGACATGCGCGCTGATCGGCATGACTCAGGGGCATCTGCCAGGGGTCACCGTGGTGAGCCTGTTCATTTGGGGGCTGTGTGGTTGGTCATCCCTCGCGCCCCAGCAGCATGTGCTCCTGCAGGCGAATCCAGCAGATGGTGCCACGGCTGTGGCTGCTAACGCATCAGCCAACTACCTGGGATCGGCACTAGGGGCGACTCTTGGCTCGCTGTTGGTGGCTGCGCACGTGGCGCCAGACGTGCTATGCGGTTCGGCAGCTGGCGTTGCCGCACTCGCACTGCTCTGCCAGATTGTTCGACAACGGGTCGGGTTCCAAAGCGTAGACGCGTAACCCAACACGTTTTCAAGCCACTCCATCGCTTCTCGATTCAACAGCCCGCGCTCTACTAGAACTCGCCCAGCGCCCAAGCTCTCTTTCCCCCCCCCCGACTGCCAGGGGGTCTCGCCGACAGCGAAGCGCTAGCGCATCACTCGCACCTAAGGCAGTCCAAGTGGAACCGCAGCTGACGACCTACCAACACCTCCGCAATACCGACTCATCCACGGCAGTGGATGTCTCCTTGTCGCCATCACCCTCGCTGCCAGCCTTTCCCTGTCGGGCAAGGGCTACGTTCTTACCCGCCTTAGCAAGGATGAATGGCGTGATGGCTTCGTGGGCAGATTGCGCAATTTCTAATCTCCGTAATCACGCCATCCACAACTAGCCTGGCCAATCCACTTTACGTCCCACCACTTACGGCAAGCTCATCCACGAGGCATCGAGGGTTTCGCGATATCGAGCAAAGTGCCCGGCCGGCTCTCTTAGAGCCTGCCGGGCATTCGACAGCGTGGATTCTATGTTTTCAGGCTGCCCCGCGGAACGCGGTCGCTTACCTAAATTTCAGTGGCTGTTGTGCCCCACCGAGTAGGCCATAACCCACATGATGACGCCGATCATGCCGATCACGATTCCGAGCGCGGTGATCCAGTAGGCGATTGGGAAACCGCCGAACGCGAGGGAAGCACCGACCGCACACACGAGTGGCGCCCAGCTGTAGGGAGCGAAGACGCCCTTGTGGCCGGCTTCTTCGTGAACTTCGGCGTTGTCGTCGTCTTGAGCACCTCCGCCGAAGCGGCGCTCGCTCATCCACACGTAGATGGCGATCATCCAGCACATTGCTGCGAGAGCAAAGAGTGCGGGAACGCCGACCCACTCGATGCCGCCGGGATCGACGTTGAGGGTGAGGAGGGTGTAAACAACGCCGACGACGGTCACGAAGCAGCCGATGAGGGCGAAGATGATGACGTTGGTGCGCATTCTTACTTACCTCCGTGGGCGCTAACGAGGGCTGTCTCGTCGCGGTTGACGTGGACCTGGTCGATCGCGGCGACTTCCGGGAACTTCTGGTCGAAGGCCGGACGTTCGGAGCGGATGCGCGGCAGCTCGACGAAGTTGTGGCGCGGCGGCGGGCACGAGGTTGCCCACTCGAGGGAAGCGCCGTAGCCCCAGGGGTCGTTCACGGTGACCTTCTCGCCCTTCATGTGGGTGAGGATCACGTTGAGGAAGAACGGAAGAGTCGAGGCACCAAGGATGAAGGCGCCGATCGTGGAGAACTGGTTCATCCACTGGAAACCGTCCTCGGAGAGGTAGTTCATGTAACGGCGCGGTGCACCCTCGACACCCATGAAGTGCTGGATGAGGAAGGTCATGTGGAAGCCGACGAGTAGGAGCCAGAAGTGCACCTTTGCGAGGTCTTCGCGGAGCTTGTATCCGAACATCTTGGGCCACCAGAAGTAGAAGCCCGCGAACATTTCGAAGGCCACCGTGCCGAAGATGACGTAGTGGAAGTGTGCGACGACGAAGTAGGTGTCGCTCAGGTGGAAGTCGAGAACCGGGGTGGAGAGGATGACACCGGTGAGGCCACCAAAGAGGAAGGTGGTCATGAAGCCGAGTGTGAACAGCATTGGCGATTCAAAGGTGAGGGAACCGCGCCACATGGTGCCGACCCAGTTGAAGAACTTCACGCCTGTGGGAACCGCGATCATCATGGTCATGAAGGCGAAGAAGTCGAGCATCACTGCGCCGGTTGTGAACATGTGGTGCGCCCACACGGTCACGGAGAGGGCAGCGATCGAGATCGTCGCATAGACGAGGGTCTTGTAGCCGAAGATGGGCTTGCGGCTGAAGACGGGGATGATTTCAGAGGCGATACCGAAGAACGGCAGCGCGAGAACGTAAACCTCGGGGTGGCCAAAGAACCAGAAGAGGTGCTGCCAGAGGATTGGCCCGCCGTTGGCAGGGTCAAAGATATTGGCGTCGAGCACGCGGTCAGCGCCGAGGGCGAAAAGCGCGGCTGCGAGCGGGGGGAAGACCATGAGGATGAGGATCGACGTAATGAGGACGTTCCACGTGAAGATCGGCATGCGGAACATGGTCATGCCGGGCATGCGCATTGTGATGATGGTCGTGATGAAGTTGACCGCACCGAGGATGGTGCCGAAGCCCTGCATGCACAACCCGAAGGCCCACAGGTCGCCGCCGAGCCCCGGAGTAAAGGTTGTGTCGGAAAGCGGCGCGTAGGCGAACCAGCCGAAGGAGGCCGCACCCTGCGGTGTAAGGAATCCGGCGCAGGCAATGAGTGAGCCGAATCCGGTGAGCCAGTACGAGAACATGTTCAGGCGCGGGAACGCCATGTCGACTGCACCGATTTGAAGCGGCAAAAGGTAGTTTGCGAAGCCGGCAAAGAGCGGTGTGCCGAACATGAGGAGCATGATCGTGCCGTGCATCGTGAAGAGCTGGTTGTACTGCCCCTTGGACACGACCACCTGCAGGCCTGGCTCCCACAGTTCGGCACGAATGAGCAGTGCGAGCACGCCACCGAAGCAGAAGAAGAAAAAGGCGGTAGCCATGTACATGATGCCGATCGTCTTGTGATCGGTCGTGGTGAGCAGCTTGAAGAGCTGGTTGCCCTTCTTCGTCTCAGGCGTGGCCGGGGTGAAGCGGCTCGTGGTCTCTGCGGTTGTAGTGCTCACTTTTTGGCATCCTCACGACGGTTTTCGATGCGGCGGTCGGAATCGTCCTTCATGTTCCAGGACTTTTGGAGGCGGTTGAGGTCGTTCGACAGCTGACCCGTGTTCCCCTTCGCGCGCAGCTCTTCCATGTGCGCTTCGAACTCTTGCTTGGAGACAACCTTGACGTTGAAGAGCATGTCGGAGTGGAACTCACCGCACAGCTCGGCGCATTTGCCGGCGTAGGTGCCTTCGATCTGCGGGGTCACCTGGAAGGCGGTGGTGTGACCGGGGAACATGTCTTTCTTGTAGAGGAAGTCCACGACCCAGAACGAGTGGATGACGTCGCGAGAGTCGAGCTGGAACTCAACGGTTTCGCCAACGGGAAGGTAAAGAGTGGGGAGATCTTCAGCGGCGCCTTCTTCGCCAGTGCGGAAGGACTGGACGCCTGGATCTTCGTGGACATCTGCGTCAACGTAGTTGAAATCCCAGCTCCACTGCTTCGCAACGACGTTGACGGTGACATCCGGGTTCGGGTCGAGACGTTCGATCTCGGAGATGTCACGCTGCGTGAAGTAGAAGAGGGTCATGATCATGATGACCGGAATGAGCGTGAACGTCAGCTCGATCGGAACGTGATAGCGCAGCTGGACGGGGAAGCCCTTGTCGCCCTTCTTGCGGCGGTAGGCGATGGCACACCAGAAGATCAAGCCCCACACGAGAAGGCCGACGGCGAGGAGGGTAATCCACGAACCGGTCCACATTGTGATGATGCGGTCTGTCTGATTCGTGATCTGGTGAGTGGTGTCACCGGGGAGGAATCCTCGCTGCTGCTCTTCCGTGCAGCCCACGAGAGCAAGCGCCGTCAGGGCAAAGGCGGCGATGGCCTTCGGCATTCGGCGGCTGCGTTCCGGGGTTTGGGGGATCACAGGCTGACCTTCCATGTATCGCGTGGCGAATCGGTTGTGGGGAGATTCGCTCTCGATTGTGCGGTTGTTTCTGTCTACCTCGCTCCCGGCGTGGCACGGGGTGTGCACACTAATCGGGACGAGAGTCCTTAGTCATCATACGCGACTTGCCACCAAATGTTGCCTTCACCGTCGCTTTTTGCAGATTCCGTGGGGTTTGCTCAGTCACGTTTGGGCCGCTCGGGACGGGCAAGCAGGTCCAGCGCGAGGTTTTGGGTCCGACGGATGCCCGATTAACGCGCGAGTGGGCCACCGCGTGCGCGGCAGCCCACTCGCGAACTGAACGAACGAGCGCGTTTAGGCGAAGGAGTCTCCGCATGCGCACGAGCTCGACGCATTGGGGTTGTCGATCGTGAAACCTTGCTTCTCGATGGTGTCGGAGAAGTCGATCGTTGCTCCCGACAGGAACGGGATCGAATTCTTGTCGACAACGACCTCGACGCCGTTGAAGTCAACGGTCGCATCGCCCTCAAGGAGACGTTCATCGAAGTAGAGCTGATAGATGAGCCCCGAGCAGCCGCCAGGCTGAACGGCGATACGAAGGCGCAGGTCATCGCGACCTTCTTGCGCGAGAAGCTGTTTCACCTTGTCGGATGCAACCTCGGTGAGGGTCACACCGTGTGCGGGAACAGCTTTAGTTGCGGTGTCGGTCATTGGTCCTCCGTGGTGGTCCGGTATGTCACGTGTGCGTCAAAGCCTACGCGGTTTCTTTCGGTTCGAGCTCGGCGGCGCCGAGCAGGATGAGTGCTTCAGCAACGCAGACGCGTTCGAAGTCGCCGAGGTGGAGCGACTCGTCGACGCCGTGGGCGCGCGAATCCGGGTCTTCAACACCGGTCACGAGCACATCCGCTTTCGGGAACAGCTCGAGAAGATCGGAGATGAAGGGGATCGAGCCACCGAGACCCGTATCGACGGGTTCGACGCCCCACGAGTCATGAAACGCGCGGCGAGCCAGATCCATTCCCGCGCTGCTCGCGGGCGCAAGGAATGGTTTGCCTGCATCGACGGGCGTGAACGTGACCTTCGCGGCGGCCGGCGTGTGGGCTTCAACGTGCTTTCTAAGAACCTCGGTGGCGTGTGCGGGGTCTTCGCCAGGCGCGATGCGCACGCTGACCTTCGCGCGAGCCTTCGATACGAGCGTGTTCGAGGCTTGCTGCACGGCCGGCGCGTCGATGCCGATGACCGAGATCGCGGGCTTCGTCCACAGGCGCGAGGTGATCGATCCGTCGCCGGCGAGCGGCAGCCCTTCGGGGACACCGGCGTCGCGGCGGAAGTCCGCTTCGTCCATGTCAACTTCGGGGGCATCGGCCACGTGAAGACCGTCGACGGCGATCGTGCCGTCGTCGTTGTGGAAGGTCGTGAGGACGCGCGAAAGCTGGGTAAGAGCATCGATCACGGGTCCACCGAACATGCCCGAGTGCACGGAGTAGTCGAGAACCTGAACGTCAAGCTCGAAGGCAACAACGCCGCGAAGGCTCGTCGTGAGGGCGGGGCGGCCGACGGCCCAGTTCGAGGAGTCGGCGACGACGATGATGTCGCTGCGCATGATGTCCTGGTGCTTTTCGAGGAACGGGCGGAAGGTCTCGCTGCCGTATTCCTCTTCACCTTCCACAAACACGACGATGCCGACGCCGGATTCTTCGAGCTCGTCCTTGAGCGCACGCAGGGCGGTCACGTGAGCCATCACGCCGGCCTTGTCGTCGGCAGCGCCGCGGCCGTACAGGCGGCCGTTGCGCTCGGTCGCTTCAAACGGCGGAGTTGTCCATTCGGATTCATCGCCGACGGGCTGCACGTCGTGGTGGGCGTACAGCATGACCGTCGGCTTACCTGGCTTCGCGGGACGTCGCGCGAGAACGGCCGGCGCGCCGCCCTCGACGGATTCGATGCTTACCTCGGGCATACCGGCATCCTTGAGGAGCGCGGCTACTTTTTCGGCACTAGCCCTCACGTGCGACTGGTCGTAACCGTCAAAAGCGATCGAGGGAATCGCGACGAGCGCCGTGAGGTCCTCGAGTGCTTGCGGTTGAAGGGCTTTGACCTTCTCATTGATTGCGTCGACGCTGAGCGACATTCCTCTTCTCCTTCCGCGCCGCTGGCGCGTTAATGGTCTTTGCTCCACCGTATCCCTGCGACCGTCGGAATTCCTCACGAAACCCCGTGCCTACTGTGCGTGTCCGGGCGCCGGGAGTCTAGAATTGGATGGGTGAATACCGACACGACTTCCGCTAACTCCGCCAGCCCTGCCCCAGCCGAGCATTCTGCGACGACCCCGAAGAAGGGGCGCCCGACCCGCTCGCGTAAGGACGCCCAGGCTGCGCGCCGCACGCCGCTCGTTCCGAAGGATCGCAAGGAGGCGAAGCGCCGTTCTAAGCAGAAGGACCGCGCGGCGGCCAATCGCGAGCACCAGGCTCTCCTCACCGGCGATGAGGCGCACTACCCCGTACAGCACCGTGGTGCCGATCGCCGTCTCGTGCGTGACGTCGTCGACTCGCGCCATAACGTCGCCGAGTACTTCTTGCCACTGGCCCTGATCGCGATGCTGTTCCCCTTCGTGATGCAGCTCATCGACCCGGTAAAGTTCCAGGTCGTTTCGATTGTGTTCCTCGCCGTGCTGTGGGCAGGCATCATCGTCGTGGTGATCGATACGTTCCTCGTGCGGCGCAAAATCCGCAAGGCACTCATGGAACGGTTCGGCGTGGTCCCGGCCGGAATGGTGTCGTACGGGCTCCTTCGCTCAACGAACATCCGCCCGTGGCGCATGCCGAAACCGCAGATCAAGCATGGCGAGGACCCTCGTCCGTAGATTTTCTTCGCCCATGGGAAAGCCCCCGGCCCGAACATGTCGTTCGGTAACCGGGGGCTTTGTGCAGGGCCGGGTTACTTGGCGGTGTCCGACGGCTGCTCGGCCTTCGCCGAGTCCTTATCCTTTGCCTTCTTCTCCGGCTTGAAGTCCACGCCCGCTTCCTTACGCTGCTGCGGCGTGATGGGCGCCGGGGCTGCCGTCAGCGGGTCGTAACCGTTACCGGTCTTCGGGAAGGCGATGACATCGCGGATCGAGTCGGTCTTCGCGAGGATCGACACGATGCGATCCCAGCCGAACGCGATGCCGCCGTGGGGCGGCGCACCGAACTTGAACGCCTCGAGGAGGAAGCCGAACTTCTCCTGCGCTTCTTCTTCGCTGATGCCCATCAGTGCGAAGACGCGCTGCTGCACGTCGGCCTGGTGGATACGAATCGAGCCGCCGCCAATCTCGTTGCCGTTGCATACAATGTCGTAGCCGTAGCTGAGCGCCGAGCCAGGGTCGGTGTCAAACGTGTCAAGGAACTCAGGCTTCGGGGACGTGAAGGCGTGGTGAACGGCGGTCCATTCGCCGTGACCAACCGCGACGTCGCCGGCCGCTTCGGCGTCGCCGGCGGGCTCGAACATGGGCGCATCCACGACCCACACGAAAGCGAACTCGTCGGGGTTGATCAGGCCGAGGCGGTCGCCAATCTCGTTGCGCACGGCGCCAAGAAGGGCGCGCGAATTCTTGGCGTCGCCGGCTGCGAAGAACACGCAGTCGCCAGCGCTCGCGCCGACCTTGTCGGCGAGACCGGCCTTCTCCTCGTCGGAGAGGTTCTTGGCGACGGGGCCGCCGAGCGAACCATCCTCCTGGAAGAGGACGTAAGCGAGGCCCTTTGCGCCGCGCTGCTTCGCGAATTCCTGCCACGCATCGAGCGTGCGGCGCGGCTGCGAAGCGCCGCCTTTCATGACGATCGCGCCAACGTACGGCGCCTGGAACACGCGGAACGGCGTGTCCTTGAAGAAGTCGGTCATCTCGGTGATCTCGAGATCGAAACGGAGGTCTGGCTTATCCGAGCCGTAGCGGGCCATCGATTCGTGGTAGGTGATGCGCTTGATCGGCGTTTCAATGTCGTAGCCGATTTGCTTCCACACGTTCACGAGAATCTTCTCGGCAAGCGCGATCACGTCTTCCTGATCAGCGAAGCTCATTTCGACGTCAAGCTGCGTGAACTCGGGCTGGCGGTCGGCGCGGAAGTCTTCGTCGCGGTAGCAGCGAGCGAGCTGGAAGTAGCGTTCCATGCCGCCCACCATGAGCAGCTGCTTGAAAAGCTGCGGCGACTGCGGAAGTGCGTACCACGATCCGGGAGCGAGGCGTGCCGGGACGAGGAAGTCGCGCGCCCCCTCGGGGGTCGAGCGGGTAAGGGTTGGCGTTTCGATCTCGACGAAGTCTTCGTTGAGGAGCACCTCGCGCGCGGCCTGATTGACTTTCGAGCGCAGGCGCAACGCATATGCCGTTTCCGCACGGCGCATATCCAGGTAGCGGTAGCGCAAGCGAGCTTCCTCGCCGACCTCACTGTGCTCATCGAGCTGGAACGGGAGCGCAGCGGCGGGGTTGAGCACCTCAACCTCGGAGGCGATGACCTCGATGTCGCCCGTGGGAAGGGCCGGGTTTTCGTTACCTTCGGGGCGGCGCTCGACCTTGCCCGTGACCTTGAGCACGAACTCGTTTCGCAGGTGGTGCGCGTCTTCCTCGCGAACAACGACCTGCGACACCCCCGAGGCGTCACGCAGATCGAGGAAGGCCACACCGCCATGGTCACGGCGCCTTCCAATCCAGCCGGCGAGAGTGACGTCCTGGCCGATGTGATCTGCCCTCAGATCACCGGCGCGGTGGGTGCGAAGCATGAAGATTCCTTTGACTTCGGGGTGGTCGGTCGTGTGCGGCGCATGCATGCGCGGGCACCGTACGGGTGCGGTGCGCTCGGCGGTCAGCCGCAATCCGCACCAGTTTAGCGCGCACGGCTAGCGGGTGCAGTCCGACGGTTTCCGCTCAACCGTCGGACCTGCCCCAGATCTCATTGCCGCCTGCCCCTGCCCCGTCTCCTGTCCCTTTCTCCCGTGTCTCCTCCCCTCCAGCGAACTCCAACTCCCCCAGCCCGTCTCTCCTCCCCTCCGGCGGCACTCCCCCTGCCCGTCTCTCCTCGCTCCTTGGGTCGCCCCTGTCTCCGTTCCACGCCGCTCCCGCAACGAAAGTGGTGATTTTTGGCGTAAAGGACCTGATAAGCATCGTGAGGCGGCGATTTTTCACCACTTTCACCGAATCTTCTGGGGCGATAGGAACGAGGCGCCCCCAGGGACGAGAGGGGTTGGAGCCCAAGTGGGGGGGCGAGGGCGAGCGGGGAAAGCAATGGGCGAGCAGCAAGAGCAAGAGGTGATGCAAGAGAAATGGGGCCAAAAGCCACACGAACGATGCGCGAGGCCAGTAGAGAAATCTTGCGGAGGTGACCATTGTCGCGCCCTTCCCCCTCCCCTTGCGCCCCTGTTTTCCGTAAGCTGGTTCCAGCACGTGTGAGCGCCATGTGGGCGCGATGAGGACTTAGCGCCGATCCGGACGGCGCATTTTTTTGTGCGGGATTCCCGCGGGGACGTGCTCGACAGAATGAGGGGCCGATGAGCGGCCCGAAAATGTTCACGTGCGTATTCCGGGGCGGGCGTGTGTGATGGCCCGGAAGGACCCGAATAATGACGACCGACAACCACAACGACACGGAAATCGCCCTGGAAAACCGCGAAGAAATCGCGGAAGCGCTCGAAATGGATGGCATGGCGCAGGCCGGTACAGACGCCGCAGACGGCGGCACGGATACAGACACCCCCGAAGAAACAGCCAATGACGAGCGCATGCGCTTCGATGAACTCGGCCTTCCGCCGGAGCTTCTCGCCGCCGTGCACGACCTCGGGTTCACCCATCCCTCCCCCATCCAAGAACGCGCCATTCCCGCACTGCTCGAAGGGCGAAGCGTCCTCGGCGTCGCCCAGACCGGTACGGGTAAAACCGCCGCGTTTGGTCTGCCGCTGCTCGCTGAAATCCGAGCTTCGAACCGCTCTACCCAGGGACTCGTTCTTGCCCCAACGCGAGAACTCGCCATGCAGGTGGCCGATGCAATCCAGTCGTTCGCCGCGAAGCTCGATGGGGTGAACGTCGTGAGCGTGTATGGCGGCGCCCCGTACGGCCCACAGGAAAGAGCGCTCGAGCGCGGCGCCCATGTCATTGTCGGCACGCCCGGGCGCGTCATCGACCATCTCAAGCGCGGCAATATCGTGCTCGACGACCTCTCGACACTCGTGCTGGACGAGGCCGATGAAATGCTCCGCATGGGCTTCGCCGAGGACGTCGACGAAATCCTCGGTTTTGCCCCGAAGCAGAAGCGCATGGCACTTTTCAGCGCAACCATGCCTCCCGCGATTAAGCGCGTTGCGGAGGAGCACATGCCCGATGCGGTCAGCGTCGCCGTCGCCCGTCAGTCGACGACCGTCACAAGCGTCGACCAGAAGTACGCGGTCGTGCCGTTCCGCCACAAGACGGGTGCCCTCACTCGCATCGTTGAGACGACGGATGCCGATGCCACGATCGTGTTTGTGCGCACGCGTAGCGCGGCTGAAGAAGTAGGAACGGCGCTCATTGCTCGCGGCATCGTGGCTGCGACCATCTCGGGCGACGTCCCACAAAAGGAGCGCGAGCGTATCGTCGAGCGCCTGCGCGACGGTTCACTCACGGTCCTCGTCGCGACCGACGTTGCCGCCCGAGGTCTAGACGTCGAACGCATCGGCCTCGTGGTCAATTTTGATATTCCCTCGGAACCGGAGGCATACGTCCACCGCATTGGCCGCACCGGCCGCGCTGGCCGCACGGGGCAGGCGATTACTTTCGTCGCACCTCACGAAAAGCGAAAGCTTCGCAACATCGAGCGCACAACTCGTCAGGAACTTGAGGAAGTGCAGATCCCCTCACCGCTCGACGTCTCGCGCCACAAGATGAAAAAGGTGCTGAGTGAGGTACCCGCGCGTCTCGAGAAGGGACGCCTCAACCTCTACTACGACCTCCTCAACGAGTTCTTGAGCGAAAACAATGTCTCGATTGAACAGGTAGCAGCGGCGCTCGGCGCGATGACGGTCGGCGACGACGGCCCACGCGCGAGCGATGATGAGTTCACGGGTGCAAGCTTCCGCGATAAGGGAGCCAAGGGCGATCGCCCCGATCGCAAAGATCGTGGCGATCGGGGAGATCGCAACCGCGGCGAGAAGCGCTCACGCCGCTCGAGTGCTGGCTTCACGACCTACCGCATCGCAGTCGGTAAGAATAATGGCGTGCGCCCGCAGGCAATCGTTGGAGCAATCGCCGGCGAGGGCGGACTCAATGGTCAGGATGTCGGCAAGATCGATCTCTTCCCCTCGTTCTCGCTCGTCGAGCTTCGCGATGGCGTCGACGAGGCAGCGCTCGCGCGCATTGGCCGCGCGCGCGTGGGTGGCAAGCCGATGCGTATTCAGGTCGATCAGGGTCCAAAGAAGGGCGGAAAATTCAAGACCCGCAAGGGCAAGCGATTCGAGGACCGCGGCGCAAAGAAGTCCAATCGCTGGTAAAGCGGCGAGACTTCTCACAGCTTCTCCCTTGCCAACCTTTACAGGCGCGCCTTGGGCGTCCACGGTAGAGGGAGCCGCAGATTGTATGCACGCATAGATACAGTGCGTTGTCGCGGCGCTCGATTCCCCCTCGCGCCACGAAAGGACTGGCATGGACGATCCCGCACCCATCGCACAGGAGCGCTTTGCCCGTGAAGCCGAACGAGACAGCGCCATCCAACAGGACCGCGCCTTCCTCGGCCACCCGCGCGGCCTCGCGACGCTCTTCGGCCTTGAGATCTGGGAAAGGTTCTCCTACTTAGGTTTCCAGGCGATCCTCGCCCTCTACTTCGCCGATGCCGTCGCTAATGGCGGCATGGGCTTTGAGGAAGGCGTCGCCTCGAGCATCGTCGCCGCCTATGGCGCGCTCGTGTACCTGCTATCGATCGTGGGGGCGTGGATTGCCGACCGAATTATCGGCACCTACCGCACGGTGCTTTTTGGCGGCATCATCATTGCTGCCGGGCACATCTTCATGGGTATCCCCGCGTCCTTCTCGACATGGCTCGGCCTAGCCCTGATCGTCCTCGGCACAGGTCTGCTCAAACCGAATGTCTCCACGAAGGTTGGGGAGCTCTACTCGAGCGAGGATGAGCGCCGCGACGCCGGGTTCTCGATCTACTACTCAGGCATCAACATCGGCGCATTTCTTGGCCCGATCATCGCGGGCTGGCTTGGCCAGGAGGTTGGCTGGCACTGGGGGTTCGCGGCCGCTGCCGTCGGTATGTTCGCGGGCGTCATTCAATATGTTGTGGGCTCGAAGAACCTCGCGGGTAACGAGGCGGCAGCACGCATCCGCGCCGCCTTCCGTGCTGACCGCGGTTTCTGGGCAACAATCGGGCTCATCGTGGCCGCCGTGATCGCCGCAGCTCTTTTCACGATCCTCGCAGAGGACGGCATCAACGCGCTCGTGAACGTCATCTCGATCGTGAGCGCGATCGTTCCGATCGTCATGCTCCTGCTCATGGCCCGCTCCCCCAAGGTTACGAAGGCCGAGCGCACGAACCTTATGCCGTATTCACTCCTGCTCATTGCCCTGGTCGCGTACAACCTCATGTACTTCCAAACGGGCAATACGCTCAACTTCATGGCGCTCAACCGCACCGAGAACTCGCTGTTTGGCTGGGGCTACCCCTCGACGTGGTACATCTCCCTCACCGCGATCGTCGAAATCATCATGGGCCCGGTTCTCGCACTCCTGTGGGTCAAGCTCGGTAAGCGCCAGCCTCACGTTGCGGCGAAAGTTGGCCTCGGCACCGTGTTCGGTGGCGCCGCCTTCCTCGTCGTAGCGCTTGGAGCGAGTGTGAGCGGCGAGGCCGCGATGCTCTCCGCGATCTGGCTCGTGATCTGTTACATCTTCCTTGGACTCGGCGATCTCGTGCTGCAAACGAGCGGCATGAGCGCGACGACAAAGCTCGCTCCACGAGCATTCGCATCTCAGACGATGGCCGTGTGGTTTGCCGCGATGGCTCTCTCTCAGGGTATCCAGGCGCAAATCGTGAAGGTCTTCGACTACGACAACGCCGCCCTCTACTTCGGTATTCAGGGCGCCCTTGTCGTGGCCTACGGCGTGTTCCTCATGACCATCACGCCCTGGCTGAAGAAGCGCATGACCCTTGTGGGATAGACCCCTCCACCGCTAGCTCGAAAGGAGTACAGCTCGTTCATGAAATACATCGACGACTTTCCCTACGACGTCACGATCGTAGAAGATTGGATTCCCCTCTCGGACGGCACGAAGCTGTGGATGAAAGCTTTCATGCCCGTCACCGATGAGAAGGTTCCCGCCCTGCTCGAATACCTTCCGTACCGCGCGGGTGACTGGACGGCGCCTCGCGACCACGAACGCCACCCCTACTACGCGGGGCACGGTTACGCATCGATCCGCGTGGATATTCGCGGCCACGGCAACTCTGACGGCGTGCCCGGCGACGAGTACGACGAGCAAGAACTAAGCGATGGCGAAGAGGTTCTCGCGTGGATCGCTGCACAGGAGTGGTGCACCGGTGATGTGGGCATGTTCGGCATTTCGTGGGGCGGCTTTAACTCGCTCCAGCTTGCCGCCCGTAAGCCGCCGCAGCTCAAGGCAATCGTCACCACATGCTCGACAGATGATCGGTATGACAATGACGTGCACTATCTCGGCGGCTCTATGCTCGCGGTGGACATGCACGCGTGGGCGGCGACGATGCTCGCGTTCGAGTCACGCCCGTCTGATCCGCGCGTGGTGGGCGATCAGTGGAAGGACCAGTGGCTCGATCGCCTGAACAAGATGGAACCGTACATCGACGAGTGGATGCACCACCAAACGCGCGACGAGTATTGGAAGCACGGATCCGCCTGCGAAGACTACGACAATATCGATGCGGCAGTTTTCGCGGTCGGTGGCTGGTTCGATCCGTACCGCGACACGGTTCTTCGCCTGTGCGAGAACCTCACTTCGCGCGGGAAGAGCGTGAAGGGCCTCATCGGTCCGTGGTCGCACCAGTACCCGGATCGCGACTTGCGCCCCGGCCCTCACATCGACTTCCTCGGGGAAACGCTCCGCTTTTGGGATCTTCATCTCAAGGGGAAGCAAACCGGCTTCGATGAGGAACCGCTGCTTCGCGCGTGGATGCTCGATTCGATGCGCCCGAGTTCGGTCTATGACGAAGTTGGCGGCACGTGGGTGGCCGAGGAATCGTGGAACACTGATGAGCGCCCCAAGGAGCGCTTCTCCTTCGCGTCGGCGAACGCACTCCCGGCCGCGGAGCGTTCGGGCAGCGAAATCCGTGTCAAGAGCCCGCAGGATACGGGTATGAGCGCGGGCCGCTACTTCCCCTTTGGCAACTCGGGTGACCTCCCCACCGATCAGCGCGTCGATGACGCAAAGAGCGCGTGCTTCGACTTCGTACTCGATACTGATGTGCGCATTCTCGGTAACGCCGCTCTTCGCTTGCGTGTGAAGTCGGCTCATCCGAAAGGGCAGGCCTACGTTCGCTTGACCGATGTTGCCCCCGATGGTTCTTCGACCCTTGTGACGCGAGGAAATATGAATTTCTCCGCACGCGAGGGCCGCGACAAAGTCGTTGAGATGCCCACCGACGAATGGGTGAATCTCGACATTCCCCTCACGGGAATCGGCTACGTGCTGCCAAAGGGTCACACTCTTCGCGTGGCCGTCTCGAGCGCGTACTGGCCGTGGGTGTGGCCGCAACCGGGGGCCGACGGTTTCTCGGTCGACATCGACGGAAGCTTCCTCGAGGTTCCCGTGCGCGAAAAGCCAGTGGAGGGTTCTGAGGCGGCATCGCGCGACGCAGCCGTCGGTTTCGCCGAAGCCGTTCAACCCATTCCCCTCGACGTCGAGTATCCCGAAGCGGGTAGGGCGGGTTCAGCTCGGCCCGAAAGGCTTGTTCAGCAGGACGTCGTGAAGCGCGAGACGATGCTGCAGGTTGACCCGGCCTACGGTGGCACGCGCGTGTACCCCGATGGCCTGCACTATGACGAGGACACGGTGGAGCGCTACTGGATTAGGTGGGATGATCCACTTTCGGCGCGCACCGAGGCTGTCTGGAATGTGGGCCTTAGGCGTCCGGATCTCGGCTGGGATGTGTCGCTCACGGCAACGACGCGAATCTCGTGTACCGCGGAGGTTTTCACCACCGAGTCGATCGTGGAGTGCCGCGATGGAGATGAGACAGTGTTTGAGAAACGCTGGAGCGAGGAGATCCCGAGGATCGCTTCGTAAGTACTTTTCTCCTGCCCACAAGCGGCGTCACCGCACGAAGGTGGCGCCGCTTTCGCGTGCCAGCTTTGCTAGCTGCTCAGCTGTGAGACGCGTTGCCGCGAGATCCCGAGGATCGTACCAATATCCTCCTGGCTAAGGCCGTCGGCTCGCATTTTTCTGATGATCGAACGGCGGATTTCCGAGGCCATTTTTGCCGCTGCCTCCGCTTCTGCGCTTGCGTGGTCGGCTCCGCGTTTAGCATCGTCATACTCGGTTACCACGCGCACCTCTTGCCCGGTGTGACCGGCATCCGCGAGAGCGCGCTGCACGAGGGGCGTGATCTGCGCGAACGTACGAGCACGGACTCGGATGCTCTCGCCGCCTATAGAGAGGGTCGCATCCCACTCTCGTCCGCTTCG
The DNA here is from genome assembly GCF_902381725.1 of Dermabacter jinjuensis. Classification (GTDB taxonomy): domain Bacteria; phylum Actinomycetota; class Actinomycetes; order Actinomycetales; family Dermabacteraceae; genus Dermabacter; species Dermabacter hominis. Next base: position 2,010,446 of record NZ_LR698963.1, read on the forward strand.
CGTGGCCTTGACCTCGATCGTCATCGATTCGTCTCCTTTCGCGCACCCGGCACTACAATGATGCCACACCCTCTTGCGTATCTATCGCAACTATACCTAGCACATTGGGGGCATAAAGGAGGGTATGACGAGACCGGTAGAGTGGAGGCATCACCCCAACCGAGAAGGAGGCGCCCATGACCCCGCCGAAGTACGCCCAGGCGTTCCCGAGTGCGACCGCCGAGCAGAACATCACCGCCGCCAACGCTCGAGTCGAGGCGCGAATCGCAGGTAAGGGTGCGATCACTCCCCCTCAGTTCGCAACGCTCCTTCAGGCGTGGCGGCTCGAGAAGCTCGCGTGAGAGGCAAAGGCACCATGAGCACACATCTCTCCCCGGAAGGGCTGCGCGGCAAAGTCGCCTTCGTGACGGGCGCGTCCGGCGCACTTGGTTCCGACGCCGCCCGGGCCCTCAGCGCCCGCGGAGTTCGGCTCGCTCTCCTGGGCCGCAACACCGACAAGCTCGAGACTCTCGCCCGCGAGCTCGGTGGCCCTCAGAAGGCCCTCGCGATCGAGATGAACGTCCGCAACCTCGCCTCGGTCGAGGCTGCGGCGAAGAGCGCCGCCGACCACTTTGGCGGCATCGATATCCTCGTCGCCGGCGCAGGCATGGTGACGACTGAACTGGTCGAGGATTACTCGGCGACGGGCTTCGTGGATGACGTTGACACCAACCTCAACGGAGTGTGGCGCACCATTAAGGCCACGCTCCCCTACGTTCGCGAAGCGAAGGGGCACGTGTGCATCATTGCGTCCCTCGCCTCGTTCATTCACATGCCGGAGATGTCCGCATATTCAGCCTCGAAGGCCGGAGTGCTCGCGCTCGCTAATTCACTCAGGCTTGAGCTCGATGGAAGCGGAGTGAGCGTCGGAACCATTCACCCCTCGTTCTTCGAATCTGCTCTCGGGGACGCGCTCACCACCTCTCCGCTCCTGAATCGCGCAAGCGGTAACTTCGGCGGGCTCTTCACCCCGATCAAACGCGAGGACGTCGTTGCCGCGATCGTCACAAACATCGAGCGTCGCTCACGGGTCGTGGTGCTACCGAAGGCGTTTTCGGCCCTCGCCCTCGTACCTGGTCTCGGCCAGCGCGTAATCGAACCGTATCTCACGCACAATCTTCGAAAGACGGCCCAGAAACTCTCGCGTTAGCGGGCGATCCCCCAGCTCTCAAGGGTCCGATCAATCATTCCGTGACGCCAACGAGCGCCCTAAGCCTCCAGCTCCGGCTCCTCCGCTCGGGCCTGCTCGAACACCTCTTTTGCCGCACCGAGATTGACAAGCCCAATGACGATGCCCACTGCGACGTCGGGGAGAACCGAATGCCACACGAGGGTGAGAAGGCCCGCCGCAATGATGAGGACGTTCGCGAGCACATCATTGCGGGCGGCGAGCCATGTGCCGCGCACGAGAGCGTTGTGACCCGCGCGTAGGTGTACGAGGAGCACGGCACAGCAAGCGTTAATCACGAGCGCTGCAAGGGCTGTTCCGGAAAGCGCAAACGGTTCCGGTGGCAGTCCCGTGAGGAGCTTGTGAATCGCCATCGCGAACGCAGCGCCCGCGGGAATAAGGATGAGGCATGCGAGCCCGTAGGAGGCTTTCCGTCTGCTCTCCAGCGGCCATGCGAGGGCGAGGAGAACGAGGGAGTTGATGAGGAAATCCTCGAGAAAGTCTGCTGCATCGGCGAGCAGAGAGGCGGAGCCGATCGCGAAGGCGAGTATCGCCTCACCGAGGCAGCCGGCGAGGTTGAGGAGCGCGACGATCAGTATTATCCGCCGCGCACGAGCGTCAAGTTCCGGTGCATTCACGGCCTCTCCCATGATTCAAGATCTCCTTCCCTCACGTGAAAAAGAGGATGTGGCTCAAGCGCAGCGCCCTCGGGCGGGACCCCTTGCCAGCCTGGTTCGCGTTCCCGCACCTTCCTTCGCAAGTGTTCGGCTTCAAACGTTAGCTGACCGGTAGTAACCGAGAGAGAGCCGTCGAGTTGCCCGGGCGCGTGAATTTTCGAATGATCAAACGAGTATCCACGGGAATCTGCCTCACGCGCGATCCCTAAAAGGAATGCCCCGATGCTCCCTTGGGGATCGGCGCTCTCTCGAAACCGCTCGAGTTGGGGATGCTTCGTATATCCCTTAGTGAGGCCCGCAAGCACCTTTTGCGCCAAGAGTGCCTCCCGCCAGCAGGCGACGAGCGCCATCCGATCAAGGTAGGCGGGATGCAAAGACCACAGCCGCAAATGAAACACCCTTTCGTGGCGAAGAGAAATGCACGCCTCTAGCTATTCGAACCGTGCTGTGGCCTAATAGCCAGTTACCCAGGTAGTGTGTGACGTAACCGACGTTTCCGGCCCCGTTCAAGCGGCGCCACGCGGGTTGAAAGGGAAAGCGATGTCAGCACAGCAACCACCCCAGCAAACGCAGGGCTACCCGCAACCGCCATTGGGGCCCGAGAAGTCGCCCGGAAGGCGGGCAGTCGTCATCTGGTCGTGTATCGCGGCAGCGGGCCTCTTCCTCATTCTTGCGGTGGCGGCAATCGCGGCATTCGTGTTGTGGAATGGATCGAAA